>DPJL01000357.1:49489-66569 GCA_003543035.1 Micromonosporaceae bacterium
AACGAACTGATGGTGGCCTACCGCCAGACGATCTTCTCGCGAGTGGGCCGGTCGCTCGGCCAGATCGGCCTGCTCGGGCCGCGCGTGCGAGACGGCTTGCACCAGCTGGATTTGGTGCGCTACAGCGAAGAGACGAGCCGATGAAACGGTTGGATCTGGCGTCGATCATGCGGCTCGGCGAGCTGGGTGACTTCATCATCCCGTTCACCTTGCGAGTGGTGAGCGACTTGGGAGTTGCCGACCTTCTCGTTGACGGTCCAAAGCCGATCGCCGAGATCGCCGTGAAGGTGGGAGCCCACGAGAGCGCGCTCCAGCGTGCCTTGCGGGCGTTGGCTTGCAAGGGTGTGTTCACCGAGCCCGAGCCCGGAGTGTTCGCGCTGACGCCGCTTGCGGAGCCGCTACGCAGCGACCACCCGATGTCCCTGCGCGACGTCTTCACCTTGCTGCCCTCGGACGCGCAGGCGTGGGCCCGCTTCGAGCACACGATCCGGACCGGCGAGCCCGCTTTCGACGCCGCCCACGGCACGGACTACTGGAGCTATCTCGCGGCGCATCCAGACGAGAGCGGGCGAGTCGACCTTTGGATGCGCAGCATCAACCACTTGCACCTGCGCACGGTGTTGCCCTATTTCGCCTGGGCAGAGCTGTCCACAGTGGTCGACGTGGGCGGCGGCAACGGCTCATTCCTCGCCGGTCTGCTGGGCAGATATCCCAATCTGAGGGGCACCTTGCTCGATCTGCCGCATGTGGTGGCCGGGGCCGATCGCATCCTGGAGAGGGTGCTAGACCGGGTGGAGATCGTCCCGGGCAGCTTCTTCGACGATGTGCCACCGGGCGCCGATGCCTATGTGCTCAAGACGGTTCTGCCCGGCTTCCACGACGACGACGTGGTGCGGATTCTGACCGGTGTCGCCACGGCGATGCGGCCGGACAGTGTGCTGCTACTGCTCGAGGCGGTGCTGCCGCCCGGCGACAATTATGACGTGGCAAAGCTTTTCGACGTGCATACGATGGTGCTGACCGGTGGCGCGCATCGCACCACCGAGCGGACCGCAGAGTTGTTGCAGCGGGCCGGGTTGACGCTGACCGAAGTCGCGCCCACCCCGACCCTCACCATCCTCCGGGCTCAGCCGAGCGCAACCGGTACCGACGAATAGGCTCTAAAAGGCGTGTCCAGCTCCCGGACCGGGTCGCCTGCCGCCTTCACCACCGAGGTGCGGCGCAACAGCCATTCGAAGACGACCTGACCCTCGGTGCGAGCCAGGAAGGCGCCCAGACACAGGTGACCGCCGCCGCCGAAGGTGACGTGCGGATTGTTTGCCCGTCCCACATCAAGCTTTTCGGGGTCGGTGAACACGGTCTCGTCATGGTTGGCGGAGCCAAGCATGAGCACCAGCACGCGTCCGGCCCGCACCTTGTGCCCGCCAATGGTTATCGGCTCATGCACGAGCCGCGCGGTGCCCTGGATCGGCGCTTCAAACCTAAGAAATTCCTCTACCGCGGCGGGTACCAGGGAAGGGTCCCGGCGAAGCCGGTCAAGCTGATCCGGATTGCGCAGCAGGAGCGCGAAACCGTTGGTAATCAAGTGAACCGTGGTCTCGAAGCCGGCGAAGAAGGAGAACACGGTATTGTCCACGATCTCCTCGTGGGTCAGCGTCTCGCCATCCTCTTCGGCCCGCAACAGGTCGGAGAGGAGGTCATCGCCGGGCGAGGCACGGCGCTCCTCCAGCAACTGTCCAATGTAGCCACGCAACCAGCTCACCGCCTCGTCCGCTTCGCCGCGTGCGTTCTCGGGCACGATCGCGCTGAAGGCGCGGCCGAGCCGGATCGAGTGCCGTCGCACCTCATCGTGAGCGGTCGGCGGGATGCCCATCAGCTTGGAGATGACCAGCACGGGCAGTGGATAGGCCAGGGTGGAGACGATGTCGCAGCGCCCGGCTTCCATCACGGGTGTCATCAGCTGGTCGACGAGCTGCTCGATGTGGGCACGCAGCCGCCGCACGACCGCGGGCGTGAAAGCCTTGCCGACCAGTTTGCGCAGGCGAGTGTGATCGGGCGCGTCGCGATAGAGCATGATCCGCTGGAAGAACGCACTGGCCGGGCCGTCGCCGGCGGACATGTGGTGGTACTGCTCGGGAAATTCGCTGCCAAGCCGGGGATCGCGTTGCAGGGCAAGCACATCACTGTGCCGGGTCACGCCGTAGGCGCCGGGGCCGAAGCGGCACAGCGGGCCTTCGGCACGCAGCTGGGCGTAGGCGGGGTAGGGGTACTCGAGCACTGACGGATCAAGGGCGTCGAATCGGGGAAGCAAGACGTTCTCCTCTCTACAGTGGTGCGGTCATCTCGGACAGCCAGCAGATGTCCGCGTCGTGCTCGATCACGGTGACCGGGACGCCCAAGGTGGCCAGGCTGGCCCGATATTGCGGGCCCACATCCAGGTCGTGCAGGTGCACCGTGGTGTGCGGGGGTGGCCGGTTGATCCAGGCGTCCAGCCGGGCGGGCTGCCACGGCAGGCTCATGGTCAGGTCGGCCGGGGATAGCAGCAGGCCGTCGCCCGTGGCCTTGAGTACGGCTTCCTTGCGGGTCCACGTCCGGATGAAAGCGCCGATCCGTTGCGCCGCGGGCAACGATGCGAGCACCTCTCGTTCGAGTGGGGAAAGCGCATTGCTGGGCGCGCTTTCGCCCCGCAGGGCAACCTGCTCGATGTCCAGGCCACAGGAGATGTCCCAGGTCAGCGCAACACCGACCCGAGCGCCCGAATGGGTGATGGACAGTCGCATCCGGCCGTCCAAAGTGTCGACTTCCAGACGCCCGTGCGGACCGCCGCAATGCCGGCAGGTGGCGGTGAACTCGATCGACTCCGGCTCGACACCCGCGACCTGTGCGACGGCGAGCCTGGCCAGGCCCCGGCCGAGGACAAACCGGGCTCGGGCGGGCGCGTGTTTGTACTCGCGGGCCCGCTCGCGCTCGGCCGCGCCGAGCAGAGGCCACACGATCGCTTGACTCGTGTCCACATGCGCCCAAAACACGTGACATTCCTTATCGGCGCTGGTAACAGCCATCCTCAGTCCCTGTCCGCAGCCTCAATAGAGCAGTGTTTACGAGTATCTTCTAGACTTGTATCTGTCGGCGCTGATAGCTTAACGCCAGCCTATGTGTCATACGAGACAATAGGAGTTGCGACATTGGACCTAGAAGAGCTGCGCCGGGATATTGCCGAGTCGCTGGACTGTGCGACCTCGGAAGTTGGGGATGACGACGACCTGCTGCGGCTAGGCCTCGACTCGATCGCGGTCATGCGCCTGGCGAGCCGCTGGCACTCCCGTGGCGCCAAAGTGACCTTCGCCGAGCTGATCGAGTTCCGGACGCTGGCACAGTGGTGGGAGTTCGTGCGGACGCGGCTGGACAGCCCGGTCGAGACACCAGTGGTACAGGTGGATGAGACTGCGCCGTTCGAGCTCGCCACGATGCAGCATGCGTATTGGATCGGGCGTGCGGACGGGCAGCCGCTCGGCGGCGTCGGGGCGCACTTCTACAACGAGTTCGACGGGCAGGACGTTGATCCGGGCCGGCTGGAGTTGGCCGTGCGCTCGGTGCTGGCGCGGCATCCAATGTTGCGAGCCGTCTTCCATCCCGATGGCACCCAGCAGATCCGCGAACAGAGCCCGTGGCCCGGGCTGACCGTCCACGACTTGCGTTACCTGGCACCGGACTACGCGGCGCAGCGACTCGAGCAGTTGCGGGATGAGATCTCCCACCGGCGACTTGATGTCGAGAGTGGACAGACCTTCGACATCCAGCTCAGTCTGCTTCCCGACGGCAAAACCCGGATGCACGTCCAGATCGAGATGCTCGTCGCGGATGCGCACAGCTTCCGGGTGCTGATGTCGGACCTCGCGGCCTTCTATGACCAGGGCGCCGGGGAAGTGGTACCCGTCAAATGGAACTTCCCCTCCTATCTCGCGACCGTAGCCGCGCAGCCAGACAGGAACCGTACTGCGGCAAGGGAATACTGGCAGCAACGGCTCGACACCATGCCCGGTGCCCCGGAGCTGCCGTTGGCCATCGATCCCGGCCAGGTCAGCAGTCACCGGACCACCCGCTATCACCACTGGCTCGATCCGCAGCAGCAGTCGGTGTTGCAGGCCCGCGCCCGCGAACATGACATCACGTTGTCCGTGGCTTTCCTGACGGCGTTTACGCATGTGCTCGGCGCGTGGAGCTCCAATAGCAGTTTCATGATTAATCTGCCGCTCTACGATCGCCGGCCCGTGCATCCCGACGTCGATCAGCTCGTCGGTGACTTCACCAATCTCTTGCTGCTTGAGGTGGCTACAGGCTCAGGCTCCTTTGCCGGGCAGGCAAAGGCGACCCAGGAACGTATGCGCGCCGATGCCGCGCACGCGTCCTACACAGGCATCGAGGTCCTTCGAGATCTGTCGCGCCGGCGAGGCGGGCAACCGGTTGGCGCGCCGGTCGTTTTCACGAGCGCATTGAGCCTCGGCGAGCTCTTCGACGCCGAGGTGCGCCGATGCTTTGGTACGCCGGGCTACACGATGTCGCAGACCCCGCAGGTGTGGCTGGACTATCAGGTCACCGAGCGCGAAGGCGGGCTCTACCTCAACTGGGACGTGGTCGAGGAGCTGTTCCCGGCCGGGATGTGCGCGGAGATGTTCGCCGCCTACCGCCGGATCATCGGCTGGTTGCTCGCAGAGCAGGATTGGGCTCAGCCACTGCCTAGTCTCCTCAGCAGCGCCACCCTTCTTAAAAGAGCGAATGCGAATGCTACTGCGGCCCCGACCCGGGAACGGCTGCTGCATCACGACTTTTTTGAGCGGGCCAGGATGCGCCCGGAGCGTCCCGCGGTGCTTTGGGACTCCACCGGCAGCTGGACCTATGGCGAGTTGGCCGGGCGGGCGCAGGCTCTTGCGGACGATCTGATCGCGCGCGGGATGAGGCCGGGGGACGCGGTCGCGGTGACCGTGCCGAAAGGACCGGGCCAGATCCTTGCTGTGCTTGGCGTGCTGCGGGCCGGTGGGACCTATGTGCCCATCGGCGTCGACCAGCCGGCCGCCCGACGAGAACGCATCATCTCGCGCGCCGATGCACGGTTCTCGCTTACCGAGGACGATCTGCCCAGCAGCGCTGTGCCCTTGCGAGACGAGCCTTTGGCGGGGGATCCGGAGGCTCCGGCGTACCTGTTGTTCACCTCCGGCTCGACCGGGGAGCCGAAGGGCGTGATGGTGCCGCACACCGCGGCCCTCAACACGCTCGACGACCTGATCGAGCGATTCCACATTGGACCATCGGATCGCGTGCTCGGCGTGTCCGCGCTCGACTTCGACCTTTCCGTCTTCGACATCTTCGCGATGTTGTCGGCGGGTGGGGCGGTCGTGACGATCAGCGAGGAGACCCGCCGCGATCCTTCGGCTTGGGTGGAGCAGGTGCTTCGGCACGACATCACGATCTGGCAGTCGGTGCCGGCGGTGCTGGACCTGGTGCTGACCGAGGCAGGCTCGCGCAAGCTCCCGCTGCGGCTCGCTTTGCTTGGCGGCGACTGGGTTGGGCTCAACCTCGCGCCACAGTTCCCCGGCCAGTTGGTGGCCTTGGGCGGCACCACGGAGACCGCGATCCATTCCACCGTCCAACTGGTACCCGTGCCGCTACCCGAGCATTGGCGCTCGGTGCCTTACGGAGTGCCGCTGCAGAACCAACTTATGCGCGTGGTGGACGAGCACGGCCGCGACTGCCCGGACTGGGTGGCGGGCGAGCTTTGGATTGGCGGCAAGTCGGTGGCGCTGGGGTATACCGGCGATCCTTCGCGGACTGCGGCCCAATTCGTCACCCACGAAGGGCAACGCTGGTATCGCACTGGAGACGAGGCCCGGTACTGGCCGGATGGGACGGTCGAGTTCCTGGGCCGGCGGGACTTCCAGCTGAAGATCCGCGGCCATCGGATCGAGCCGGGCGAGATCGAGGTGGCGCTGGAGAGCGACCCGTTGGTGAAGCGAGCCGTCGTGTTCGCCGTCGGTGAGGGCGAGCACCGACAGCTCGCCGCCGCGGTCACCGGGTCGCCGGACACGGCCGCGTTGCGTGATCTGCTTATCGAGCGTGTGCCCGCCTACATGATCCCTGGGATCATCACAGTGCTTGATGAGTTCCCGCTTTCGGCCAACGGCAAGATCGACCGGCGGCGCCTCGAGCAACTGATCACAGTCGACAGTGGCGCCGAGATGGAGCCCGCTCAGGGTGAGATCGAGGAGACCGTCGCGCGGTTGTGGTCGGAACTGCTTGGGGTGGCTCAGATCGGACGGCAGCACAACTTCTTCGCCCTCGGCGGGGACAGCCTGATCGCGACCAAGCTGCTGGCTAGGTTGCGGGCGGAAGCGCTTGGCGGCGTTCAGCTTCGGCACCTGTTCAGCTCCCCGACCCTGCGCGAATTCTCCGCGCACCTGCTCCGCGGCTCAGCTGAGGTGAAGCAACGCTCGATCGAGGAGGACCTGGAACACCGGCACGACCCCTTCCCGCCCACCGATGTGCAGCGGGCGTATTGGATCGGGCGGACCGACGACTTCGCTCTCGGCGGGGTGGGCTCGCACTGGTACTGGGAGTTCGACGGATCCGACGTGGACATCGCGCGGCTCGAGGACGCCGTCAACCGCCTCGTGCAACGGCACGAGATGCTTCGGGCGGTCTTCGACGACGACGGAAACCAGCGGATCCTGGCCGAGGTGCCCCGCTTCACCATCGGCGTACACGACGATCTGGGCAAGATGCGCGACGAGCTGTCGCAACGGATCCCCGACCCGGCGCGCTGGCCGCTGATCGAGATCCAGGCCGTCCCCTACGGCGAAAACAAGATGCGGCTGGGCTTCAGTTTCGACTACATCGTTCTGGACGCTCTCAGCATCGTGATCTTCTTCTCGGAACTGTCCACTTTGTATGGTGACCTCGATGCCGAGCTGCCCACGCTTGGCGTTTCGTTCCGAGACTACGTGCTCCGTGAGGCCAGCGGGTTTGACGACGCGGCGGCTTACTGGCTCAAACGGCTGGACACGTTAGCCCCAGCGGCACCACTGCCGCTGGCCAAGGATCCGGCCACCCTTACAAAGCCGGTCTTCCATCGCCGGGAGAGTTTGCTGACGCCGTCGCAGTGGAAGGCAATCGTCGACACTGCCCGGACGCATCAACTCACCCCGGCGTCGGTGCTTGCCACGGCTTTCGCCGAGGTACTAAGCGTTTACAGCGGTGCGGACCAACACACGTTGAACGCCACCATGTTCCATCGCGACGATGTGCACCCCGACATCAACGCCATCCTCGGCGACTTCACCTCGCTGCTGCTCGTCGGGCATCACGCCGAGCCGGGCGATCGTTGGCTGGACACCGTGCAGCGACTGCAACGTGACATGTGGGACGGGATGCAGAACGGTGCCGTCTCGGCGTTGTGGGTGCTGCGCGAGGTGGCACGTCGTTCGCAGTCCGATGCGGTCAGCATGCCGATCGTCTTCACCAGTGCGCTCGGCGTGGCACCGGATCTGGTCAATATGCGATTCCCCTTCGGCTCGCTGATCTGGGGCATCTCGCAGACGCCGCAGGTGTGGCTGGACAACCAGGTGATGGAGCGCGACGGTGGGCTGTCCTTCAACTGGGACAGCGTCGACGAGCTGTTCCCCGACGGTCTGCTGGACGCGATGTTCGAGGCCTACCGGAACCTGTTGGGGTGGCTGGCCGAAGGCAACTGGGAGCGGCCCGTCCCCGAGCTGATGCCTGCCGCGCAACGTGCGATCCGGGCGACGGTCAACGCCACTGGCGGCGACCGGCCATGGCGTACGTTGCATGAGCCGTTCTTCACCAACGATCAGTCTCGGCTCGCCGTGGTGTACCGCGATCAGCGATTGACCTACGGAGAGCTTGCCGCGCAGGCACTTCAGGTAGCGGGCGGGCTCGTTCGCGAGGGAGTCAAGCCAGGCGACACCGTGGCGGTGACTTTGCCACGCGGCGCGGATCAGATCGCGGCGGTGCTTGGGGTGCTCGCGGCCGGGGCAGCATACGTTCCGGTCGGCGTGGATCAACCTCTTGCACGCCGAGAACGTATCTACGCCAAGGCGGGAGTGCGTACCGTCATCGATAGCCTTTATGAAGGCGGGCCGCCACTTGAGGCCCCGATCCATGCCGACCCGGGTTCCTTGGCGTACATCATCTTCACCTCCGGCTCCACCGGTGAGCCGAAGGGAGTGGAGATCACCCATGCGGCGGCGGCCAACACCGTCGACGACATCAACAGCCGGCACTCGATCGGGCCCGACGACCGGGTACTGGCAGTGTCCTCATTGGACTTCGACCTGTCGGTCTACGACATCTTCGGCCTGCTCTCCGCGGGCGGTGCGGTCGTGCTGATCGACGACGAGGATCGCCGTGAGGCGCGGCTGTGGTCTCAGCTCGTCACCGACAATCGCGTCACCGTATGGAATTCGGTGCCGGCACTGCTGGACATGCTGCTCATGGTCGCGGGGGAGTCCTCGCTGCGGGCGTTGCGCACGGTCCTCGTCTCCGGCGACTGGGTCGGGCTCGACCTGCCCGGCCGTCTGAAGGTCGCTTCACCCGAGGCTCGGTTTGTGGCGATGGGCGGTGCCACCGAGGCGTCGATCTGGTCCAACGCGATCGAGGTCGAAGAGGTCCCGCCGCACTGGAGATCCATCCCTTACGGCACACCGCTTCGCAACCAGAGCTATCGCGTCACCGATCGTCGCGGCCGGGACTGCCCCGATTGGGTACCGGGTGAGCTTCGCATCGGCGGGGTGGGTGTCGCGCTCGGCTATCGCGGTGAGCCCGGGCTGACCGCGGCGCAGTTCGTCACCGACGAGGCGGGCGAGCGTTGGTATCGCACCGGAGATCAAGGCCGGTACTGGCCGGATGGCACCCTCGAATTCCTTGGCCGGCTTGACTTCCAGGTCAAGATCCGCGGCCATCGCATCGAGCTGGGCGAGATCGAGGCGGTGGCAGCCGAACACGATGGGGTGTCCCGGGCGGTGGCTGTCACCACCGGGTCCCGGCTGGCGTTGGCCGTCTTCGCCCCGTTCAGCGAGGTTGATGTCGAGGCGTTGGGCAAGACGCTGGCCGCGCGCCTGCCCAGTTACATGGTGCCCGAGCAGATTCAGATACTGGAGCAGATTCCGTTGTCGCCCAACGGAAAGGTCGATCGAGCCGCAGTGCGGCTCACGTTCGAGGCTTCGGCTGTCGAGCCGGTCGACGAAACGCCGGTGGGCGAGGCGGAGAAGTTGGTCGCAGAGCTGTGGGCGCAATTGCTGGGCGATGACGCATTCATCGGCCGGCAGCGCAGCTTCTTCGCCCTCGGCGGGGACAGTCTGCTCGCCACCCGGTTGCTGGAGCTGATGCGCCAGCGCCTGGGTGTGGTGCTGACCCTTCGCCAACTCTTCGCCGCGCCCACCGTCGCCCAGCTCGCGGTACTCGTCGCAGCGCAACCAGGTGACTTTGAGGAAGGCGTCATATGACACAGGCCATATCGCAGCTCATCGACGACCTGGAGCGGTCTGGAATCCGGGTCTGGGTCGAGCAGGGCCAGCTGCGCTTCCGTGCGCCGCAAGGGGCGATGACCGACGAGCGGCGTGCATCGTTGCGCGCACACAAAGAGGAGATCGTCGACCACCTGAACGCGGGCGGCTTCCCGCAACTCAAGGCCGACGTTGCGAATCGGTACGAGCCGTTCCCGATCACCGACGTGCAGTCGGCGTATCTGCTCGGCCGGGGACGGACGTTCGTCTACGGCGGAGTCGCCTGCCACGGATACGGCGAGTTGCGGTATCCCACCTTGGATTCGGAGCGCATGACGGCCGCCTGGCGAGCGCTGATCGCGCGGCACGAGATGCTTCGGGCGATCGTGGCCAACGACGGCTCACAACGAGTGCTGCCCGAGGTGCCCGACTATGAGGTGGCAGTCACCGACGTACGCGGCACCAACGGATTCGGCCAAGCGGTCGAGGCGACCCGGGCCGAGATGGACCATCGGGTCTTCCCGCACGATCGGTGGCCACTGTTCGAAGCGCGGATCACCCAGGGCGACAACGAAGTGGTCCTGCACCTCTCGATCGACTTCCTCATCTCGGACTTCGTCAGCATCCAGATCATCCTCGACGAGCTACATCGGCTCTATCACCAGCCCGAGGTGCCACTGCCCGCGCTTGACGTCACCTTCCGGGATTACCTGCTCGCCGAGCGCTCGTTTGTCGCGGGTTCCCGGCATGACGCGGATCGCGAATATTGGCTGTCGCGACTGGACAGTATGCCCCCCGCGCCCGATCTCCCGGTGACAAGTCAAGCGGGACAGACGGCAGGCCGCTTCCGGCGCTGGTCGGTCACGCTGCCGCGCGAAATCTGGGGCCAATTGAGGGAACGGGCCGGTCGGCATGACGTGAGCCCGTCCACCGCAGTGCTTGCCGCTTACGTGGACGCCATCGCCGCGTGGAGTCGTCGCCCCGCCTTCACCGTCAACGTCACGTTGCTCAACCGATTGCCGTTGCACCAACATGTTCCGCAACTGGTCGGTGACTTCACTAGTGTCGAGCTGCTCTCGGTGGATTGCACGGCAAGGACTTTCGCCGATCGAGCCAGGGCGGTCCAAGCTCAGCTGTGGCAGGACATGGATCACCGGACGTTCACCGGGATCGAGGTGATGCGGGAGATCACCCGGCGAAAGGGCACCGAGGCGGCACTGTTCCCGGTCGTCTTCACCAGCGCCATCGGTCTGGCGGGCGGTGAAGAGGCCGGCGAGGTTCCGTTGGGGGAGCTGGGCTATGGCATCAGCCAGACGCCGCAGGTCTTCATCGACTGCCAGAACATGGAACGCGATGGAACGCTGGCCACCAACTGGGACGTGCGCGAGGGAATCTTCCCCGACGGCGTCATCGACGACATGTTCGCCCTATATCGGGACTTGTTGTGGCGCTTGGCTTCCGACGACTCGGTCTGGACGGGTCTGTTTAAGATGCCTTTGCCCGAGGCTCAAGCCGCCCGGCGGGCACAGGTCAACGACACGGCCGCGCCATTCGTGCGACGGCGCCTGCATGACGGAGTGTTCGAGCAGGCCCTGCGCACCCCGGATCGGCCCGCCATTATCGCCGGCGATGACGTGGTTACCTACCAACAGCTGGCGTCCCACGCCTTCGGTATTGCCGACCGGCTCGTCCAGGACGGTTGCGGTAAGGGCGATCTGGTCGCGATCACGATGGAGCGCGGCTGGCATCAGGTGAGCGCGGCGCTGGGAACTCTGCTTGCCGGGGGCGCCTACATGCCGGTGGACACGAGCTCGCCGCCGGCCCGCCAAGAGCAGATCATGGCTTCGTCCGAAGCCCGCTTCCGGCTAACGACAGACAGCATGGCTGAGATCGTGCCGGTGACCACGGCGCGAGAGGTGACTGGCCCCGGGCCGGAGGATCTGGCCTATGTCATTCACACCTCCGGCTCGACGGGTGTCCCCAAGGGCGTGATGATCGCTCACGAAGCGGCGCTCAACACCGTCGCCGACATCAATGAGCGCTTCGGGGTGACGGGCGATGACAAGGTACTAGCCTTGTCGGCGTTGGGTTTTGACCTGTCGGTCTACGACATCTTCGGCCCACTTTCGATCGGTGGCTGCCTGGTCATCCCGGATCACGAACGGCGGGCCGATCCGTCGCGCTGGGCGCAACTTGTGCAGCAGCACCAGATTACGATCTGGAACTCCGTGCCGGCTCAGATGCAGATGCTTGGCGGGTACCTGTCCGTGCCCGACGCGCCATCGGTGACGAGCCTGCGACTGGCAATGCTTTCCGGGGACTGGATTCCGGTGGCGTTGCCCGATCAGATCCGGGCCCACGTGCCGGATCTGACCATGATCAGCCTGGGTGGGGCGACCGAAGCATCGATCTGGTCTATCTCCTATCCCATTGGGACGGTCGACCCCGCCTGGGCCAGCATTCCCTACGGCAAACCGCTGGCGAACCAAACCTTCCACGTGCTCGACTCCGCTTTGCGCCCATGCCCCGAATGGGTCGTCGGCGAGCTCTACATCGGCGGAGCCGGCGTCGCGATGGGCTATCTCAACGATCCCCAGCGCACGCAGGAGCGGTTCATCACGCACCCGACGGCCCGCGAACGCCTTTACCGCACCGGCGATCTGGGCCGCTACCTGCCCGACGGAAACATCGAGTTCCTTGGCAGAGAAGACTTCCAGGTCAAGATTCGGGGGTACCGGATCGAGCTCGCCGAAATCGAGACGGCACTGTGCACCCACCCCGGCGTCGCGGGTGCGGCGGTGCTCGTCGAAGGCGATCAGCCGTTGGAGCGCAGGCTCATCGGCTTCGCCGAACCGGCCCGGATCACCCCCAACGTTTCGGGCTTAGACGAGCTGCCCGCCATCGCATCCGTCGCGGGCGACGCCTCGATCGCGAACGTGGACCGGGTGCGCTATCGCGCCTTCACCGATCGACTCGACGCCGTGGCGTTGCCCGCAATGATCCATGCGTTGCAGTCCAGTGGTCTGTTCCCGCGTGGGGGCAGTGGCCACACGCTCGAGGAGATCCTGACTGGTGCATCCATCGCGCCCCGGCACCATCGCCTCGTACGGCGGTGGCTGCGGGCGCTGACAGCCGAGGGACTGCTCGCATTCGAAGGCGACCGCTACCTGTTGCGTAAGCCCGTCGAGTCGCTGGGCGAGGCTTGGGCCAGTGTGGACGAGGTCGCATTGCCCACCGATTCGGCCCTCCTGGACTACTTCCGCGCCAGCATCAACTCGCTCCCCGCGCTGCTCAGGGGCGACAGCGACCCGCTGCGGCTGCTGTTCCCGGACGGCCGCCTGGATGTTTCGCAGACGCTCTACGAGGACGCGCTATTCAATCGGTGGGCCAACGAGGCCGCCGGCGCGGTCGTGCGCCACGTCGCCGGTCAGCGGCCGAAACCGTTGCGGGTGCTGGAGGTCGGCGCGGGCGGTGGTGGCACCACGAGCTCGGTCCTGGCAGCTCTGTCCGATGTGGACTTCGACTATCTGTCGACCGATCTGTCGCCCTACTTCCTCAACCAGTCGCAGGCCCGCTTCGCCGAGGTGGCTGGAATGCGCTACTCGGTCTGCGACCTCAACGCCGATCTTCGCGCGCAGGGCCTGGCACCCAACAGTTTCGACGTCATCATCGCCGGTGACGTGTTGCACGCGACCGCCGACGTGGATCGGGTGCTGGAAAGGCTAAGAGACTTGCTGGCGCCCGGCGGCTGGATCGTGGCGTTGGAGATGACCCGCGACCACTACCAGATCATGACCTCATTGGAGTTGCTCGTCAGCCTCGACGCCGCCACCGGCGACTTCGCCGATGAGCGGCAGGGCACAGATGCCGTGTTCCTCGACCGCCAAGCGTGGGACGGTGTCTTCGCGCGTGCCGGGGCGCAGGCACAGGTCTGCCTGCCCGAGTCGGGGACGTTCATCGGGGACCTCGGTATGTGCGTGCTCGCCGCGTGTTTCAAGGCGGATCGCGCGCCGGTCGACGCTGGGTCGTTGGCCTCTCATCTACGCGAGCGCCTGCCGGAGCACATGGTGCCACCGGTGATCCACGTGCTCGACACACTGCCGGTGACCGACAACGCGAAGATAGACCGCAAGGCGTTGCTGGCCGGACTCCCACGCCAGCGAGCGCTTGCGGGCGTGCGTTCCGAGGCCATGTCCGACCTCGAGCAACGGCTGGAAGCCATGTGGACCGAGGCCTTGAAGGTCCCGGTTGGCCGCGACGGCAACCTCTTCCAACTCGGTGGCGACTCGCTCGTGGCCGCTCAGCTGGCCGGCCGGATCATGGAGGAGGTGCCTGAGGCTCGCGGCGGGTTCTTCGACGAGATCCTGCGGAATCTGCTTGAGCGGCCCACGGTGGCCGGCTTGGCCGAGTGGCTGGCGACCGCGCCCGCGGCGGGTTCGGTGACCGCGACCGAAGCCGGAACCGCCACGGATCTGTTGCTGCCCCTGCAGAACGGTGGCAGCTCAGTACCTCTGATCTTCGTGCCCGACGTCGATGGTGCCGAGGATGGACTGTTAGCCGTGGCTCAAGCCGTTGACGCCGCCGCCCCCGCTTGGACGTTGAGCCCGGCCGTTTTCGACCGACTGCCCAATGTGGACAAACTCGCCGCTGACAGTGCTCAGGCCATCATCGACGCCGATCTGGCTCAGGTGCGGCTCTTCGCCAACGGCTCCGGCGCCCTGATCGCACTCGAGGTGGCCCGGACCCTTACCGAGCGAGGTGTTCTGGTAGAGGAGACGGTTCTGCTCGCACCGGTTTCGGGCTCGGCCACTCCCGCGATCTATGCCGGGGACTTGGTCATCATCTGGCCCGCCGCGTTCGAGGCGAAGGACCTCGAGTTCTGGGAGGACATCTGCCTGGGCGACCTTCTGGTTGTGGACACCGACCTGGCTGCTTCGCAGCTGCGCTGGCCATCGTCCACTTCGGACGCTGCCGCGGTCGCGACAGTGTCCGCCGCCGCCACGAGACGCTGAGGAGCTTGCCCATGTCCCGGCCCCTGTTTTCGGCCTCCATCTCTGCCTCAACGAGGTGATGCAGAGATGGAGGCGGCTGTGATTGGCATTGTCGGAGCTACCGGCGCCGTGGGGCAGGCGGCCGCCAGGGCGCTCCATCGGTGGGGCGTCAGCGAGTTGCGCCTGGGCGGCCGACGCAAGGATGCGTTGGACGAGTTTGCGTTGACACTGGCCTGCTCACAGGTCGCCGCGGTCGACCTCTTCGACCCGGCTGAGCTGACGGCCTTCTGCAACGGCTGCGATGTGGTGCTCAATTGTGCGGGCCCGGCCTACGAAGTGGGCGACCGCGTTGCGCGTGCGGCGGTCGCGGCCGGGGCGGATTATGTCGACGCCGCCGGTGACGATGTGCTCTTCCAACAGGTGGCACGCCTGCGTCCAGGCACCGCAATGATTTCGGCCGGCATGATGCCGGGTCTCACCGCATTGCTACCGCGCTATCTCGCCCGGCAAACGCCGGGTACCCCGCAGGCGCTGACGGGCTATGTGGGCGGGCGTGACCGATTCACGGTCACCGCCGCGGCGGACTACTTCCGGGGCGGCACATCCTTTGGCGTGGCCCGGATGGTGCTGCGCAACAGGATGCGGATCCCCGAAACCGCACCGCAGCCGGAGGAGTTGCCCTTCTACCCGGAAAAGGCAAGTGCCACCGCCTTTCTGAGTACCGAGACCGAGCGCGTCTGCGCCAGGCTGGGCATAGCCGACGCCGGTTGGTATTCGGTCTTTGCCGGCGAACACGTAGCGGCTGTCATGCGGGGCGCTGCTGATGCCGAGGCGCTGGCACGTGCCGCAGCGCTGGACAGTTTCGGGCGCCAGACCTATCAGCTCATCGTCGTAGAGCTGGCGACCTCGTCCCAGACCAAAACCCTTGTCCTGCGGGGATCCGGGGCCAGCGAGCTCACTGGAGAGTTCGCGGCACTCTCAGCGCATGCGGTGGCAGGAAAGCGGATCCCGGCCGGAGTTCACCACGCGGGCGAGATCCTCGACCCGGCGGAAGCCGTGGCACGACTGCGGGACTCGGCCAGTGTGGACGACCTTGCTGTACTTGACGGTTCAGCACAGGAGACCGGGTGCTACGTGGAGGAGTCCGTGTGAAGACGCGAGTCGTGGTAGCTGGTGCTCGTTTCGGTCAGGTTTACCTGGAGGCGCTGGGAAACCCCAACCAGCCGTTCGAGTTGGCGGGAGTCCTGGCCGGCGGAAGTGAGCGGTCGCAAGCGTGCGCCCGGCGTTACAACGTCCCGCTCTTCACCGACCCGGAGCAGATCCCCGAGGACGTGCGGCTCGCCTGCGTCGTGATCCGCGGCGGATTGTTGGGCGGCAAGGGTTCGCAGATAGCCCAGGCGCTCATGGCCCGGGGACTCCACGTGCTGCAGGAACATCCGCTGCACCACGACGAGCTGGCGCAGAACCTGAAGGCAGCGCGCCGGAACAAGGTCGTGTATCAGCTGAATCCGTTCTACACCCATACAGCTCCGGTGCGCCGGTTCGTCGGCGCGGCCCGTGAACTGCTTGCGCGGCAACGCCCTCTCTATGTGGACGCCGCCTGCGGCTTCCAACTGGCCTACTCCCTGTTGGACATCCTTGGGATGGCGATCGGCGGAGTCCGGCCATGGTCATTCGGGCAGATGACGGTGCTTGACCCCGAGATAGCAGCCGCCACCAACTTGGACATTCCCTTCCGCAGTCTGGACGGAGTCCTCGCCGGTGTGCCGATCACGTTGCAGGTGCAGAATCAGATGGACCCGGCCGATCCCGACAACTATGCCCACCTCATGCATCGGGTGAGCATAGGGACCGAGGCGGGCAATCTCACTCTGCTGAGCACCCACGGCCCGGTGGTGTGGACCGCGCGGCCCGACTTCCCGCGCGAGGTAGCCGAGAACGACGCGAAGCCCCACTACGAGTCGGCGCTCGATGACGACGATGTGCCGAGCGCGATCGTGCTCGGCCCGGCTCAAGTGCCGTCGTACCTTCATGTTTTCCGAAGCGTCTGGCCCGAGGGCATCGTGCACGCCGTCAGCGAGCTGCAGGCGGCCGCCGATGCGGGCGAGGATCCGCTGCGTAAAGGGCAGTATCACCTATCGCTGTGCCAACTCTGGCAGGATCTGACTTTGCGGCTCGGCCCACCGCAACTCCTCGGATCGCGGCCGCCCCAGATGCTGACCAATGATGACCTGCGCGCACTCGTGGCGGCGGGGGAGAAGGCCGGTGAGGCATGAGGGTCAACGCTGACGATTGGCTGCGGGCCTACCGACCGCGGCCCGGGGCACGCCTGCGGCTGTTCTGCTTTCCGCACGCCAGCGGCAACGCGACCTTCTACCGTGACTGGGCGATCCGGCTGCCCGCGGAGATCGAGGTGGTCGCGATCCAGTATCCGGGGCGCCTCGACCGCATCTCGGAGCCGTGCGTGCCCGACATGGACACGATGGTCGACAGCATCGTCTCCGCCCTGACCGGCAAGGTGCGCGAGAGCTTTGCCATCTTCGGGCACAGCATGGGTGCCTCGATCGCGTATGA
>DPJL01000357.1:66930-84770 GCA_003543035.1 Micromonosporaceae bacterium
CCGAAGCATCACCGGCCGGGCACCAAACACCTTGGTAGCGATGACTTTCTCTGGGAAGAGCTACGAAGATTAGGGGGTACCGATGAAGTCGCGCTCGCCCATCCGGAGCTGCGCGCCGCGTTGATGCCGACCTTGCGCGCCGATTATCGCCTCGTGGAGATGTATCAGCCCACGTTGGGGCCGCCGGTTTCCATGCCCATCACCGCATTCACCGGCGATCGAGACCCGGAGGCGCTCGTGCCCGAGGTGGCCGATTGGGAGCATGCGACCACCGGCCCGTTTGATTTCAAGGTCTTCCCGGGTGACCACTTCTATCTGGTGCCGGAAGCCGACGGAGTCCTCTCCGGCATCCTCGACGGGCTCAACTCGCCCGCGAGGTAAGCGCGCCACAGCTCGCGGCGGCGGGGTTTGCCGCTGCTGGTCCGGGCGATAGCACCCGATGGCAGCGCGATCGTCTCGATGTCGGCATCCTCTGCCAACACAGTCGCGACCGAGTGCGCGGCGCTGTGCCAGGCGGAAGCGGGCCGTTCCATGAGCACCACAACGCGAGTCCGCTCGCCAACGGTGCCAAGCAATGTGGCCAGCCGCCCCTGGGTTTCGCCGCACGCCGCCGCTATCCCCGCGTCGATGTCCTCGGCGAAAAGGCTGCGCCCGCGTATTTTCACGCTGTCACCGAGACGTCCGATGACGTAGAGCTGTCCATTGTGGAGGAATCCTGCATCGCCGGTGCGCACCTCTCCATCCGGGACCGAGTCGCCGCCCACCACGATCTCACCGTCTACTACGGTCACCTTCGCTCCGGGGAGGGGAGTGCCGCAACCGACGATGGTGGTTCCATCGCGCGGAACGGTCTGCCAACCAGTGCGCAAGGGGAGACCGGTGACTGCCAACGTTGCCTCGGCAAGGCCGTAGGCGGGCAGCAAAGCGTTGTGCGACAACCCAAACGGCGCACCGAGTGTGGCAAACCGCTCGAGGCTGCCGTTGGTGACCCGTTCAGCGCCCACAATTACCGCTCGCCAGCGGGAGAAGTCCATTCCGTCCAACGAGGCGGGCCGGACCCGCCGCACGATATGGTCCAAGCCGAAGGCGGGCATTGCGGTGAGACAGGCACCCTGCTCGCCGAAGCATCGCAGATACCGCAACGGGTTTCGCACAAAGTCGGACGGCGACATGAGCCACAGGTCCGAGCCGGTGACGATGGGTGCGAGCAGACAACCGACGAGGCCCATGTCGTGATGCACGGGCAGCCAGGAGGCGGTAGCATCCTCGGGCTTCATCTCCAGCCATGCGGCGATGGCGCGGATGTTGGCCTCCAACGCGGCAAACGGCAGTCGTACTCCTTTGACGCGTCCGCTGGTACCCGAAGTGAATTGAAGCAAAGCCAGATCGGCGAGCGGTCGATCCACCGATGCCGGGGCTCCGACTTGAAGATTGCCGTTGTCCACAATGAGGTCCGGCCTGGTCGCGCTCAATACACCGGCCAGGTGGTCGTCGTAGCGCTCGCGATCGCCGAAGGAGGGCCGGGGTGCGACCGGGGAAGGGGTCGCTCCAGCGAGCATGCTGCCGAAGAAGAAGCCGACGAAGCGTGGCCCGTTCTCCTCGATGACGGTTACGCGTCCACCGGCCGGCACACCCGCTCGAACCAATGCGGCAGCACAGGACCGCACGAGCTCGGCGAGCCGTTCATAGCTCCAGAAGTCCCAGCCTTCCGGCGTGGCAAAGCGAATGCCACGTTGCGGGGACGGATTGTCCAACCAGGACAGTAGCGGGGTCACGCCGGGACGGCCTCGATGATCGGGAACATCGGGGTGCTGATCGAGCGCTCGAGGCGCAGACCGGCTTGATTGAGCAGGTTTTCCTGCTGCGCCAAGGAGCGCGCGCCACCCGCGGTGAGGGTGTGCATGAGCATCGCCATGCGCCGTGCGAGCACCGGATCCTCCTCGGCCTGGCGACCCGCTTCCATGACGAACAGGTGACTCTGCGGGCCCATGGCCGCTCGCACCCGGCTGAGGATCCCGACCACCTCTTCATCGGTCCAGCTGTAGAGGATGCGCTTGAGGACGTAGGCGTCGCCGCCCGGCGGGATCTCATCGGAAAGGAAGCTGCCCGCCACAATTCGAGCCCGGCCGTCGACCCCGGCCGCGGCAAGGAACTCGGGCGCGTGGGAGACCACCCCGGGCAGATCGAAGAGCACGCCCTGAGCGCCCTTCACCCGGCGCAGGAGACTGGCGAGGAAGGAACCGTTGCCACCGCCCACATCCACGATGGTGCCGAAGCGAGACCAGTCGCATGAGCGCAGGATCGCCATCAGCTCCAGCCCCGTGACCCCGCTCATCACACGGTCGAAGGCTTCCCCGTCCTCGGGATGCTCGGCCAGGTACTTCCACATCGAGATCCCGTGGACAACGTCGAAGGCGGGCTCGCCGGTGCGGATCGAGTGGTCGAGACCTTCCATCGCCCGGGTGCAGGCGACCGGGGAGAGGAAGATGTCCCGTGCGGAGTAAGGATGGTCGGCGCGCAGCAGATCGGCCATGGCTGTCAGGTCCACGAGGTCGCCGTCGAGGGTGAAGATGTCGCGGGTGGACAGATACTCCAGCGACTTGCGCAGCGTGGCCTCATGCGTCTGGCTGCGCTTAGCCAGCTCTGCCACGGTGAGCGGCCCTTCGACCAGATGGTCGGCCACCCCGAGGATGCAGACCGCCCGGATCGTATAGGGCAACAGGTAGTCCCCGAGCTCCAGCAGCTTGAAGATCGATCCCGCGTCAGCTGTGGCCCGCCTCGTGGTCATCGAACTGCCTCCCTCATCCCTCATCCAGCTCTGTCAGCAGCTTTTGCGGCGCGGCGAGACGCCACGCATCAGTGATCAGCTCGCGCAGCTGCTGGGCGTCGGCTGTTGCGAGAATCACGATCGTCCAACCCTTCGCGCCCCAGCTTCCGTTCGCCCGCTGGTAGGTCTTCGGGTCCTCGGCGAGCAATGCAGCCTGTTCGTCGGTGGTGATGCACAGCCCCATCCGACCTGGCTTCGGCAAGGTGCAGAAAATCTTGTTATTGACACGGAAGTCGGTGACGTCAAAATGGTGGCCCTGGTGTGCGCCGGGCATGGAAAGGGCGATCTTGGCGACGGTCTCGGGACGGATCATCTTGTCTCCCTGATGAGGATGGCCGCCGCGACGGCGGCATAAGGATCGGGCAACGCGAAGGACTCGAGCCAGAGAGCGCGGCGGAACCACAGGTGAAGCGGATGCTCCCACGTGACACCCATGCCGCCGAGAGTCTGCATCGCGAGTTCACAACAGCGCACCGCGGCTTGGCGCCCCGAGATGACAGCGCACGCGAGAGCCGAGATGCGTTCGTCTGAATCACCTTGATCGCCGACGAGCCAAGCGGCCCGAAGGGCCAGCGAGCGGGCCAACTCCAACTCCACGTAGCCCTCGGCGAGCTGATGCGCCACGGCCTGAAACGAACCGATCGGACGCCCGAACTGCTCCCGCGTCTTCGCATAGTCGACGGCGAAATCCATTGCGCGGGCGGCGACCCCGACGGCCTCGCATGCCAGCAACGCGGCGGCACGGTCCCGTCCGACGGGGGCAAGGGGTCGCGCCGGCGCATCGTCGAGCCGGACCTCGTACATGCGCCGGAGGCGGTCGAGGCTCGTGTACTCTCGCACGGTCGCGTCGCTCGCGCCGACGATGAACAGCTGATCGCCTGCGTCGACCACAAAGTGCGCGGCAGTGCCTGCGTCGGGCACGAGGACGCTGTTGCCGGATAACCGCCAGCCGTTTCCATCACGGGCGACGAAGTTGCCGGTGACCAAAGTGGATGGTTCCTTCTGCGCGGTCAGGGCAACCGTGGTCCACCAAGGCGTGGGATGCAGTGTGTAGCC
The DNA here is from genome assembly GCA_003543035.1 of Micromonosporaceae bacterium. Taxonomy (GTDB): domain Bacteria; phylum Actinomycetota; class Actinomycetes; order Mycobacteriales; family Micromonosporaceae; genus Rhizocola. Next base: position 70,814 of record DPJL01000357.1, read on the forward strand.
GCTTTCCTGGGCCAGCAGACCGAGCTCTACCATGCCCAGGTCGTCGTCGAGCCAGCCTTGTCGGACGAGCTCCGGCCACGCGGCGGTGTCTATGCCGTCGCCATCGGACATGGCCGCGACACGCTCCACCGGGTAGGTGCGGGAGAGGTACTTGCGGGCCGCCGCAGCCAGCTCGCGTTGCGTCTCGGTGAGAGCGAAATCCATTCTGACCGTCCTAACGCGACCTGGGGAGGCCGAGCACCCGTTCGGCGACGATGCCCCGCAGGATCTCCGAGGTGCCGCCCTCGATGGTGTTGGCCCGGCTGCGCATCCGCTGGCGTTGCCAGTGGCCGTGCCAGGCCGCGTGGTCGCCGTCCAGCGCGGCAGCCGGGCCCAGGAGACGCAACGCGAGCGTACAGAGCCGCTGGTGCGTCAGCGACCATTCGAGCTTGAGGATCGACGACTCCGGGCCTGGCTGCCCGCCCGCCGAAAGCGCCCGGTATCCGGTGTAGCGCAACCCTTGCAAGCGGGTGTAGATCTCGGCCAACTCACGCCGCACCACCGCATCATCCTGTGCCCCAACGCTTCGCACGATCTCGACAAGCCGCCGGAATTGGACCGTGAGGCGAGCCGTAAGCGTGATCCCGAAGGTTCCGCGCTCGTGCGCGAGCGTCGACATCGCGACAGACCAGCCCTGCCCGGGTGCGCCGATGACATCGCCGCCCCCGATTGCCGCGTTGCCGAGGATGATCTGGTTGAAGTCGCTGTCGCCGGAGATCTGGCGCAGCGGAGCGACCTGAACGCCGGGAGCACGCATGTTCAGCACGAAGCAGGTGAGGCCGTGATGTTTGGGCTCGGCCGCTCCGGTGCGCGCCAGCAATAGGCAGAAGTCGGCCAGGTGCGCGTAGGAGGACCACACCTTCTCCCCGCTGACCAGGTACCCGTCTTGCGCCGGGGTCGCCCTGGTGCGCACCGAAGCGAGGTCGGACCCGGCATCCGGCTCGGAGAAGCCTTGGCAGAAGAGGACTTCCCCGGACAGGATCCCAGGCAGGTACCGAGCCTGCTGCTCGGTGGTGCCATGAGCGATCAGAGTCGGCCCAACCATGTTGAGCCCGATGACGTTGAGGTGATCGGGTGCCCCCGCGACCGCGCTCTCCTCGGCGAAAATGGCTTGGTAGCTGGGGTCCAGGCCGCGCCCGCCGTGTTCCCGGGGCCAAGTCAGCCCGGCGTAGCCCGCCTCATGGAGCTCTTTGCTCCACTTGCGAAGCTCGTCGACCTCCCAGCGCCGGTCCGGCTCGTCGTGCTCCGGAAGATGGCTACGCAACCATTCCTGTAGTCCCATGCGGAAGGCCGCTTCTTTGGCGTTGTCTCGAAGGTTCACTTTCACACCGGCCTTAGCAGCAGCGGCACGCGATCAAAGGTACGGAAGTTGAAGCGGGGCCGACGTTCGGGCGGCCCGGCCAACTCGAAGTCGGCCACCCGGGCCAGCAACCGATCGAGGACCGCCGCCCCCTCGGCGCGGGCGAGCGCGGCCCCGACGCAGTGGTAGATCCCGGCGCCGAAGCTCAGGTGCGGGTTCGGGTCGCGGCCGACGTCGAACCGGTCGGGGTCGGCGAAGCCTTCCCCGTCGCGGTTCGCCGAGCCGATGAGCAGGAACAGCACGCGGCCCGGCCGCACCACCTGCCCGGCGACCTCCATTGTCTCCAGCGGGCTGCGCATGGTGACCTGAATGGGCGCCTCAAAGCGCAACATCTCTTCGACCGCGCGGCCTATGAGGGTGCGGTCGGCGCGCAACCGCGCGAGCTCGGCGGGGCACTCGAGCAACTGGACTATTCCGTTGGAGACCATGCCCATCGAGGTCTCGAAGCCCGCGTAGAAGACGGTGATCGCGTTGTCGACGATCTCTTCCGGGGTCAGGCGCTGGCCATCTGCTTCGGTGGCGGCCATCCTGGCGAGCAGACTGTCCTGACCTGGCCCACGCACCAGCAGGTCACGCAGGTAGTCGCGCAGCCAGCGCAGGGCGGCCGCGGCATCGCCGACGTGCTTGTCGGAAAGGAACGCCACATCGCTGAAGGCCCGCACGAGGGTGGCGGCATGCGGCCACAAAACCTCGCGTTCGCCAGGGGGAACACCGAGCAACTCGCAGATGACCATGAGCGGGAAGGGGAGCGCCAGGTCGGTGACAACATCCATCTCGCCCTTGTCGATGGCGGTGTCAAGAAGATCGTCTACCAGTTGGGTCATGTGACCGCTCAGCCGGCGCACCAGGCCCGGGCTGAAGGAGCTCACCAAAACTTTGCTGGCTAAGCGGTTGCGCTGGCCCAGATTCTGGCCGGAAAGGAACGCGCTGAGCTCCTCGTCGCCGACGGTGTAGCGGTAATACGCCTCTGGCAGCGTCTTGGTCAGCCGTGGATCCTTCAGCAGCACCGACACCTCGTGGTGGCGCGGCACCAGCCATTGGCCCGGCCCGCCGCGCAGGATCGGCCCCGCGGCCCGCATTTGCGCATACGTGGGGAACGGGTCGTCGAGGAGCGCGGGATCCCGTACATCGAAGCCGATCTCGGGGGATCGCACCACCGTCATCCGTCTTCTCCTGCGGTCAGCGAGTGTGTTGCCAAAGATACGAGTAAATACAACCACAGTGTTCTGCAAAACACGAGTGCCGAAGGCAGATTAGTGCCCGGCACGCTGTGATGATGTTATGTTCGAGGTCGTGACATCCACCGACGAATCCAAGTCATTGCGTGAAGCTCAGCGCATCGCCGACGAGGTGTTCTTTCCAGCCGCTCTCGCGGTGGAGAAGACTGATCAGGTACCCGAAAGTCATCTGAGTCTTTTGGCGGAGAAGGGTTTTTACGGCCTGGCCGCACCGGAAGACCTGACCACATTGGACCTGCCGGACTACCCGGCGGTGAAGCGGGTGGTGGAGCTCTTCGCCGGTTCCTGCCTCACCACAGCATTCGTCTGGGTCCAGCACCACGGCGCGATGATGGCCGCGTCGAAAACCGAGAACGAGGCGGTCCGCGAGACCTACCTCGCCGACCTGGCGAGCGGGCAATGCCGGGCCGGGATGGCCATCGGCGCAGCAACCCGGCCAGGACCACCACTCCTGCGGGCTAGCGCGGTCGACGGTGGCTGGATGTTCGATGGTGAGGCGCCGTGGGTCACCGGATGGGGAATGGTCGACACGCTGCACACCGCCGGTCGCGATGACAACGACATGCTGGTGTGGGCGCTGCTGGACGCGAAGGACAGCGAGTCGATGAGTGTCGAGCCGCTCGACATGATCGCGGTGCAGGCGAGCCGGACGGTGACCCTGCGATTCAGCGACTACTTCGTGCCCCGAGAGCGGGTGACGGGCACCCAGCAACGAACCGCCTACATCGAAGGCGACCCTGAGTCGTTGCGGTTCACCGGCTCCCTCGCGCTCGGCCTCGCCGACCGCGCGATATCGCTGATGGGCGATGAAGGCGGCAGGATGACCGAAGAGCTGGATGCGGTTCGGACTCTGCTCGCCGAGGCGGCTCCGGAGAATGTCCCGGCCGCCCGAGCGGCGGGCGCAGAATTCGCTTTGCGTGCCGCCGCGGCACTCGCAGTGCACGACGGGAGTCGATCGATCCTGACCGACGCGCACGCGCAGCGCCTGGTCCGCGAGGCGACCTTCCTGCTCCTCTTCGGATCCCGGCCGGGCATCCGCTCGGCATTGCTCGACAACCTCACCACCCCGCGCCACCACGGCTGAGCATGCTAGAGCAGGTCGGCCACCTTTGGCGCGGTTTGCATGTCCAACAGAGTGAAATGGTTGCCTGGCAAGCTGAGCGTCGCGGCGAAGCCGGGCACCATCTCTCGCAGCGGTGACAGATAGGTCCCGGCCGGGCCGCCAAGTCTCTCCTGCGCCTCGATGACTTGGACAGGTAGACCGGGCTCAGCGGTCACGGCGTAGCGCAGCAGGGCGCAGGTGTTGCTATGGAAGGTCCGGTACATCGCGGACAGCTCATCGAACCGCAGGGACTTGAGCACGGCCAGATCGTCGCGAGCGTTGGTCCAAATGCGTTGCAGTGCGGAGAGAGCGGGCTCTTGCGGGTGGATCCCCAAGGCGGCCAGGTCCACTTCGGACTGGGCCAGGTGGTAGAGGAAAGCCTTGACGAGGGTGGAATCGTAGGGATGTTTCGCACCTTTGCGGGCTACCCAAGGATCGATCATCACCACGGTGCAGTCGCGCCGCTCGCGCATTAGGCGCCGGCCCATCTCGTAGGCCACCACGCCCCCAAGTGACCAGCCTGCCAGCCTTACCGGCCGATCCCCGCTCACCGAGAGGACCTCGGTGAGGTACTGGGCGGCCATCTCCTCGATGGTGCCCACCAGGCGCTCCACGGCGGACAGTCCGTAAACGACGTGCCGTGTCTCCACTGCCGACACCACATGGCGGTAGAACTGCAGATCTCCGCCCGCCGGATGCACCAAGACGAGCGGATCGCCGTCGTTCGTGCCGCCCAGACGTACCAGGCTTCCCCGCGGCGACGGTTTTCGAGTGGCCAATTGCTTTTCGAACTCATCGATAGTGGTGGAAAGTTCATACAGGGTCACCGAGGGTGCCGTGCCGTTGACCCGGGCCCGGACCTCTCGGCGGGCCGCGGGGGTGAGGTCGAACGACTCGCTGTGCCAGGCATCTTCCTCAGTGGCCAGTCTGGTCAGCAAGGCCTGGCAGGCGCCGAACATGTCGTCGACAACGCCTGGCACGAAGAGTGCATCGGCGGTGTCCCATCGCGCGACGAGCCGGTCGTTAACCAGGGACACGTGATAGTTGAGCGACACCTGCGGTGCGAGCATCGTGGCCTGAAGTCGTTGCCAGCCAAGGTGTTCAAAGAAGGAGCCGGTCTTGCTCTCGGCGGCCTCGAGCGTGCTGGTGAACATCACTGGCATCAGGGCGTGCCGAGTCTCGCCGGTACGCTGGTTGAGCTCGCGAATCACGGAAAGGCCGCTAAAGGCCGAGTGCCGCAGATCGCCTGCCAGTTGCTTGCCCCACCTCCTCGCCCGGTCCAAGAATGTCCGCGCGGCCGGGGTTGGTGCGCACTCGAGCAGGACAGTGTTGGTGAAGTTGCCGATCACCTTGGCGACGTCGGGATGCACAGGGGCCCGATCGCTATACATAACGTTGATCGTGAAATCCGGGCGCTTGGCCCAATGCCGGAGCACCTCGCCGAACGCCGCGCCGATGGCCGTCGCCGGGGTCAGGCCGTGCTTCCCGGCCGCGTTGATGAATGCCGCCCAGAGACCGGCGGGCAGGGCGAACACCCGGCGCTTTAATCGCGGGTCGGGATCGCCGATGTGTGGCCGTTGCGGAAGCTGCGGCGGGGGCGGAAGGGTATCCAGCCGATCCAGCCAGTAGGCCCTGGCGGCCGTGTACTCGGGTAACTCCTTGCGGCGCTCGGCGTCGTTGCGGTACTCGCGGAAGGTGTATTTCAGCGGCGGGAGCTGTTCTCCAGCGAGCAGGTCCCGCAGCTCCCGGGCGAATATGTCGCCGGAGTATCCGTCGATGGCCAGCAGCCGGCTGACCACCTGCACGATGGTCCGCTGATTAAGCGCGAACACCCGGATGGCGAAGGGGGCGGCGTCCACCAGGGACGTGCCTGTGCGATGGCACTCATGGCGGCTTGCGGCCAGCCGTCGACGGCAGACCTCCTCCGGCAAACCGCGTAGAGACTCGTAGGAGAGCGGGACCGGCAGATCGCTGTGCACGCGCATGGTTCCCGACGCGTCGAATGTCGAACGTAGTGTCTCGTGGCGCCACATGAGCTGATAGAGCGCGCGGCTGAAAGCGATCAGATCGAGTCGCTCACAGGCGTACTCCTCATAGAAAAGCGCCGGCCCGGCCAGTGTGTTTCCGCTGAGCTCACCGATCAGGTAAGCATATTGCTGGTCACTCAAGGGAGCTCGCGCCACAATCCGTCCATTTTGGCGTGGAATGTAGGCAGCGTGGGAACTGCCCCGCCCCGCTAAACAAGCTTGAAATCTTGTGTTTCTCATTGGAAAGTGTTCCCCCACCTTCTGCCCCCCGGCGATATCCACGTATCGAAGAATGTCTTTTTAATGACAGGTCCACAATGTGGTGTGGCTACATACCACTGCCAAAAGGTGTGAACGTATTTGAAATGATGATTGCGGTGTTGTATTGCATGTCGGGGCCTCTGTCGGTTGTCCGACAAAAGCGAGTAGCCCTGTCCAATGTTGGGTAATGCGCGCCGCTCTTGACGTTTCACCTGTTCGGCAGCGTCCTCCGGCTCGCGCCTGAAAGAAGCCTTGAACGATGCGCGCAAGCCCCGCATGTCGAGCATGTTGTTGACTATTCAATCGAGTCTGTTTACAAGATACGTGTTCTTTTCATTCACGAGGTTTGAAACAAATCATTAAAATGCCCGTCGTGTCCGAAATAGACCATCATTTTGCGGGATTAGGCATGACGCCACGCTATCGCAGATGACAAGCATTGCAAGCGGCTTTTTGACGAGTGTCTCTTTATCGATTAACGTGCAGTGGGCACTGCTCGGATAGGGTTTCCACGGAGGGTGGTATGTGGTATCCACGAAGTGTTTACCGAGTGTTTCATGCCCTGCAGGCAAGGCGTAGGGGAGACCGACAATGGCCTCGCGGCTTCGCCGACCGGCTGACCCATCCGATGCCCAGTTGGCGAGCGGTGCAGAAGCTTTTGTTCTCGGGCGGGATGCGCCCCGCGGATCTGACTGACGTCAAACGCATTCCGGTCGAGCAGGCGAGCGAGCTGGCCGCACTCTCCGCCGGTGAGAGCGCCGTAACCTGGATCGGCCACGCCACGTGCGTTGTGCGCATCGGCGGTGTCACTGTGCTGACTGACCCGGTGTGGTCGCGCCGCATTCCCGGGGTGCCACCCCGTTTCACGCCACCCGGGCTGCCGCTGGAATCATTGGGCCACATCGACGCCGTGGTCATCAGCCACAACCACTTCGATCATCTTGACGCGCCGACGATCAAGCGGCTGCCTCGCGAGACTCTGATGCTCGTGCCGGCCGGCCTCGCGTGGTGGTTCAAGCGATTCGGGTTCCGGCAGGTGGTCGAGCTCGACTGGTGGGAGTCCGCTGCGATCGGTCCCGTGCAGGCTCAGTTTGTCCCCGGACACCACTGGAGCCGCCGGACGCCGTTTGACGGCTGCCAGAGCCTCTGGGGCGGTTGGGTGCTCACCTCGGGTGAGAAAGCTACGGATCAGCGCCGGGTGTACTTCGCGGGCGACACCGCTTACGGGCCGTACATGTCCGAGATCGGGGAGCGTTGCCCGGGCATCGATGTCGCCCTACTGCCAGTGGGAGCGTTCCTGCCGCGCTGGTTCATGAAGCCGTTGCACATGAACCCGGCCGAGGCGGTACGAGCCTGCGCCGACCTTGGTGCGGCCCGGATGGCGACCATCCATTGGGGAACGTTCGCCCTGTCGGCCGAGACGCCGATGGCCCCGATCGAGCTTGCCCGCCAGGCATGGGCCGAGGCGGGCCGGGCACCTGAAGACCTGTGGGACCTCGCCGTCGGCGAGACCCGTCTCCTGCCCGCCCTCTTGGTTGACAACTCCACAGGAGTTGCTGCTAACAGCGACGCCAAAACAGCAAGTCCTGTGGAGTTGCGACAACAACGGGCCTAGCGGCTGCGGGAGCGGCGGGCGAAGAATGAGCCCGGCGCGATGGCGGCGCGATAGGGCAGCATCAGGGGCAGCTTGTCGCCAACGCGCTGGCGCCAGATGAAGTAGTCGGCACCCTTGTTGCCCCACTCGCCCGGCAGGAACTTGGGCTGGTTGACCGTGACGAAAGCGAGATCGGTGTACTCCGTCTTCCGCTCCAGCACCAGGTCCCGCAAGATCTTGCCACCGGTGTGACTGGCCGCGATCCCGCTTCCCGTGTACCCGTGACCGTAGATCATCCCATTCGGAGTGCGGCCGAATTGGGGGATGAAGGTGTGACTCCAGCTGATCAGACCGCCGTTGGCGTATTCGAAAGGCACGTCGGCCCACTGCGGGAAGAAGTTCTTGAACGATTCCCCGAGCAGCTTGAAGGCTTCGTCGTGGCGGCGGTGGCGCGGGTCGGTCTCACGGTCCCCGAACCGGTACCACAGACCTCCGGCCCAAAGCACACGGTTGTCCGCGGTCAGCCGCGCCGCGGTGGAGAACGAAAGCGAGTTGGCCACCCCTTCGCGCCCGGGCCACGTCACCTTGGCCAACTGCTTGTCCGACAACGGTTCGCTGACCATCAGGTAATTCCAGACCGGATACTGCCGGGCATGCAGCTCAGGGAAGGTGCCCTGCCAAGCATTGGTCGCGACGACGACCTGGCCCGCGGTGACCGTGCCGTGCGGGGTGGTGATCTCCCACTTGTCGCCTGACTTGGTGATGGTGGTGACCGGGGTCTGTTCGTGGATGGTGACACCCTGCTCGCGGACGACGCGGGCCAGGCCACGGACGAGACGGTGCGGATTGAGCAGGGATCCGTTGACCCGCAAGGCTCCGAGCACGGCTGGTGAGCCGATGAGCTCCCGAGCCTGGGCGGTGTCAAGCAACTCGAAGGCACCCGCTCCGGCTCTGTTCGCCCGGGCGATCTGCAGCTGGATCCGGGCGAGTTGTTTGCGGTCGGTGGCGACCTGGAGGATGCCGGTGTTCTCGAATTGGGCGTCGATCCCGTTGCGCTTGCAGAAGCGGCCAAGCTCCAAAATGGACCGTGCGACCGACTTGTAGACACCGCCGGCCTTCTCCCGGCCGTAATACCAGAGCATCCGGCGGAGCACCTTGCCTGCCGTCATCTGGACGAAGCCCGCGTTCATCCCGGAGGCACCCGCCCCGGCATAGTCGGCCTCAAGCATCTGCACATCAAGGCCGGGCTCGGCCTCCTTGAGGAAATGCGCGGCCCATAGGCCGGTGTACCCGGCACCTACGATCGCCACATCACAACTCGTGTCACCTGGCAGGGGCGGGCCGGCCTCAGTCGGCTCGGTGGTGAGCCAATAGTTTTCAAAACGCACGGGGATCACTCCTAAGGGCTAGCGGCAGATGTTCGAAGGAGCGCAGGCTTCCGTGCCTGCGCCGGGCGGCGGTGCCGCTGTGTTCGATTGAGGTGAAACGGGTTGCCAGTGCGTGGAAGACAAGCTCGCCCATGAGCCGGGCCAGCGCCGTGCCGAGACAGTGGTGCAGCCCACCGCCGAAGCCGACGTGCGGGTTGGGGGTGCGGCCCAGATCCAGCTCGTCGGGCCGGTCGAAGACCGCCGGATCGCGGTTGGCGGCACCGAGCAACAGCATCACCGAGCGCCCCTTGCGGATTTTGTGCCCGCCGATCTCGATCGGCTCGCGAGCGACCCGGATCGCGTTCTGGATCGGGGAGTCGTACCGGAGGAACTCGTCAATGGCGGTGCGCACCAACGACGGGTCGGCTCGCAGCCGCGCGAGCTGATCAGGGTTGGCGAGCAGCGCGGCGCATCCGTTGGAGATCAGGCCCATCGTGGTTTCGAAGCCGGCATGGAAGAGGAAGAGGAGATTGTCGACTACATCGGAAAGATCAACCTCGGGCGAGGCCGCGTAGATTTGGGCGAACGTTCCGGCCGGGTCGGGAGACGCGTCTCGCAATAGCGCGGCAATGTACTCACGCAACCAGGTCACGGCCTTGTCGACCACTTCTCGTTCGCCGGGGCCGAGGTTGGCCGCGTCGAAAACCTTTGCCAGGTCGGTGACTCGGGGTACCACGTCATCGCGATCGCTGTCGGGGACACCGATGAGCCGGCAGATCACGGCGACCGGAAGCGGAACGGCCAGATCGGAGGCGAGGTCTAGCTGTCCGGTTTGGACAGCGGGTTCCAGCATCTTATCGATCAGCGCTTGCACGGCGGGCGTCATCGCGCGGATGACCGGCGTACCAAGTGCCGGACCCAGGAAGCGGCGAATGGCGGTGTGGTCGGGGGGATCGATGGTGAGCGCGATCCGCTCGGGGAAGGTGGAGGCGGCGCCGTCGCCGAGGGTGAGCCGGATGAAGTCGGGCGGGAAGTGGCTGGCGAGTCTGGGATCGCGCAGGAGCAGCGAAGCCGCTTCGTGCTGCACGACAAGCCACTGGCCGAACTCGCCCCTGATCACCGGAGCCTGCTCCCTCATGAGGGCGTAGGCGGGGTAAGGATCGTCGGAGCTGGCCAGATCGACCGCCTTGATGCTGGGCCGGACGGTGGTCACCGCGACGCACCCGCGGCGCGGCGTTCCCTGACCCGTTCCCGCATGCGCTGCATGAAGAATTCGGCGTTGAGCCAGTACAACTCGAGCCAGATGTTGTCCGGATCGCGAAGCCAGATCCCGTATCCGGCTTCCAGGAACAGCTCCTGCACCCCGTCGTGCTGCACCCCGGCGGCGGTGAGATGGTCGGCCCACTCGTTGAGGTCGTTCAGCTCGGGCACGTGGAAAGCCAAGTGGTGCAAGCCCACCCGGTGCTCGTCGAACGGCTCGGGGTCGGGGTTGTCCGCTTGCCCGAGCACGACCGACGTGAGTGCCTTGGTGTGCAACAGGGTACGGAAGGTGAACCCGCTCTCGACCGGCCTCGCGTCGCGGACGACGGCGAAACCCAATGCGCGGCAATACCAGTCGGTGCTGCGCTCCAGATCGCGGACCGTGAGGTTGATGTGGGTACCACCGTTAAGCATTGGGACGTTCAAAGGACTCTCCTCATGACAAAGCCGGCCAGCGGGGCAACCCGGCCGGTCCGGTCCTCGTAGTTGTCGGCCCACGTCGCCGCACTCGCCACCGAATGCACGCCCAAGCGCCGCAACGGCTCCGGCTCCCATCGGCGGGAGCGATGGTTGACCCAGCACAGTTTGGTTTCCGGGCGCGGCTGCCCGGTCACGAGCGCCGCGAGCGTGCGCCCGGCAAGGTTGCTCAGGGCGACTCCTTCGCCGCCGTATCCGCCCGCGTGGCCCATTCCGGTGGCGGGGTCGAAGACGACGGCCGGCTCGGAGTCTCGGTGTAATCCGTATTCGCCGCTCCAGCGATGGGTGATCTCGACATCGTGCAGTGCGGGAAACAGATCCACCATTGAGTCGCGCAGACGGGCGAACACTCGTTCATGGGAGTCAGCCTTCGCTCGATAGCCCACCCCGCGGCCGCCGGCGATCAGCCGGTTGTCGGCGGTGCGCTGGAAGTAGGCGAACTGGTACCGGGAGTCGGCCACGGTCATCCGGTCGTGCCAGCCGAGCTCCTGCCAATTCGCGTCGGGCAAGGGTTCGGTGGCGATGAGCCTGGACACCACCGGCAGGACGCGCCCGGCGTGACCGTTGAGGTTGCCCGAGTACGCCTCGGTCGCGAGGAGCACCACCTTCGAGCGGACGTCGCCTTGAGTGGACTGAACGCGACCCGGTCCGATGTGGACGGCCCGAACCCCTTCCGCGATAACGACACCACGCCGCTCGAGCGCGGCGGCTAGGCCGAACGCGATCCGAGCCGGGTGCACAGTGGCGCAGTTGGGGGTGAATCCGGCGGTGAGCACGCCTTTGCCGTTCAGTCGCTCGCGCGCGGCTGCACCCTCAAAGAAGGTCATGTCATTGATGCCCAACTTCAGCCGCATCTCCTGCCAGGCAAGCAATCTCTGGCGCTGTGGCTCATTGCGGGCGAGGTAGAGCGAGCCATCGCGCTGCCAGCTCGCGTCGATGCCTTCGATCGAAAGCACTTTCTCGATCTCGTCGAGCGACTTACCCGCGGCGCGGTAGAAGCGCATTGCCGCCATCGGGCCGTAGCGCACGACCAGGTTGCCAAGCAGTGTCGGCATTTCCGTGGTGCACCAGCCGCCGTTGCGGCCCGACGCACCCCATCCGGCATGTTCGGCCTCGAGGATGAGCACGCTGCGGTCGGGCGCCAATTCGCTTAGGTAGTAAGCGGTCCACAGGGCCGTGAAGCCGCCGCCGATGATGACGACGTCGGCTTCGCCGCGACCGGTCAAACCCGGTCGCGGCGGCGGCTTGTCCTGTAGCCAGAAACTCATGACCCGTCCAGCAGTTCGGCGAGCTTTCGCTTGTCGATCTTTCCGACATTGGTCTGGGGCAAGGAATCCACCACTTCGAGGCGGTCCGGCAGCTTATAGTCGGCCAAACCCCTGTCCCGCAACAGATCCCGTAGCTCGGCCAGAGTCGGCGGCTCATCGCGGGCCACGATGACGGCGCAGATCTTCTCGCCGAGCCGCCGATCGGCCAGCGGCAGCACGGCGGCGCCCCGGACCCTCGGATGCGCGACGAGATGACTCTCCACCTCGTCGGCGGAAACCTTTTCCCCGCCCCGATTTATCACGTCCTTGAGGCGCCCGGTGATAACGAGGCGGCGTTCCGGGGTGAAGCGAGCCAGATCGCCGGTGCGCAGATAACCGTCGGAGGTGAAGACGGTCTTGTTGTGCTCGTCCACGTTGTAGTAGCCGCGCAACACACATGGGCCACGAACCAGCAGCTGGCCAACCTCGCCGGCCGGGACCGGGCGGTCCTGCTCATCGACGATCAGCAACTCGTCGTCCTTGCACATCGGTGTGCCCTGAGTGGTTGCCGCAACCTCGTCGCCATCGTCGCGGCGGGTGAAACACAGGATTCCCTCGGCCATCCCGAACCAGTGCGTCAGCGTCGCCCCCAGCGCCGGCCGCACTTTGCGTCCCAACTCTGGTGCCAGCACCGCGCCGCCGACCTCAATGGTGAGGCCGGAAAGGTCGGCGTTGAAGAGCTCGGCGATGTCCGTCCATAGTGAGAGCACCGCGGGCATGAGGGTGGTGAGGGTGACTTTTTCCTGAGCTATGAGCGGGAAAACCTCGTCCGGGCTTGGACTTGAGGCAAGCACGGCTCGTCCGCCGACCCACAGCGCACCGAGCGCGCCCGGGCAACCCAAGGCGGCGTTGTGTGCCACCGGAAGCGCCGCCAGGTAAGCGTGGTTTTCGTCGAAACCCATTGCCGCGGCGGTGGCGCGCATCTGGAACGCATAGTCGTCATGCGTCCTGGGGATCAGCTTCGGCAGCCCGGTAGTCCCGCCCGACAGGAGGAAGAAGGCCACATCGGACGGTTTGGGCCCAACGTGATCGCGAGCAGGCGCGCTCACCCCGGCCAATTCCTCCGCCAGCAACACATGCTTCAGCGATCCGGCCTCCTTGGCCACCTCACGTGCAAGGTCGGCATGTGGCGTGATCAGCGCGATGGCTTCGGAATACTGCGCCAGATAGGTCAGCTCAGCGCGGCGATGCGCGGGCAGCGCGAGGACAGGCAGGGCGCCGATCCGGAAGAGCGCCACGCATGTTGTCACAAACTCGACTGTGTTCGGCAGCCCGACGACGACCCTGTCCCGCTTGACGATCCCGAGATCGGCAAGGCCCGCGGCCAGCTCATCAGCCCGAAGATCCAATTCACCATACGTGTACCGGTTAGAGCGCGTCACGACCGCGATGCGCTGCGGATCAGCGGCGGCCGGCCCGCGCAGAAGATCGCTGAGGACCTCGCCGCGCCAGTGCCCGGCCTGGCGATATCGGTCCGCTAACTCGTGTGGCCAGGGCGTGAAGCCATGCAGTGGCGTTTCCACGCGAACCTCCTCGCGAGTGAAGACTTGCATTCGCACAGACGCTATCTAGGGTGTTGCATAGATACAAGAGATACGAGGAGATACGAGACATGCGAGTGGTGGTCGAGTACGAGAGCTGCGACAGTAACGGCCTGTGTATGGCCGCGGCACCCGAAGTATTCGAGGTGCGTTCAGACGATTTTCTCTATGTGTTGGACGAGCAACCGGCCCCGCACCTGTGGTCGAGCGTGGAGGCGGCCGCGCGTGCCTGCCCGAAGCTGGCGATCACGCTGGAACACGAATGAGCAAGGCTGTGATCGTCGCGGCCACCCGCACCCCGATCGGGCGCCGTGACGGCGCGCTTTCCGGCTTCAAGGGGGTCGAGCTGCTGCGGCACGTGATCCGGGCTGTCCTCGATCAGTC
>DPJL01000357.1:85102-85738 GCA_003543035.1 Micromonosporaceae bacterium
GCCGGGGAGCAGAGCCTCAACGTGACCCGCAATGCGTGGCTGAGCACCGGCTTCGATCCGCGCGTCGGATGTACGACGGTCGACGTGTCATGCGGGTCGGCCCAGCAGGCCAATCACCTCATGGCCGCGCTGATCGAGAGCGGGGCGATCGACATCGGCATCGCGTGCGGGGTGGAGTCGATGAGCCGGGTGCCGATCGGGGTGAACCTCTACCAAGGACCCGGCCACTACAAGACGGCTGACTATCCGTGGGACGACCCACCGAAGTCGCAATTCGGCGGGGCCGAGCGGATAGCTGCCCGGCAAGGGCTGACGCGCTCCGATGCGGACGCTTTCGGCGTTGCCTCCCAGCAACGGGCGGCGACGGCGTGGCAGGAGGATCGCTTCGGCCGGGAGGTGACTCCGATCGGGACGGTCGAACGCGACGAAGGGCCGCGAGACACGAGTCTTGCCGGGCTGGCCGCGCTCAAGCCGAACGTGCCTGACGGGATCCATACCCCGGGCACCACGTCGCAGATTTCCGATGGCGCGGCGGCGATCCTGTGGATGTCGATGGAACGAGCGCAGGCGCTGGGGCTGCGACCGCGAGCCGTATTGGCGGGGGGGGTGGTGGGGGGAGGAGGTGGGTTGGGGTGG
>DPJL01000357.1:86029-95534 GCA_003543035.1 Micromonosporaceae bacterium
GGGGGGGAGCCGTATTGGCGGGCGGTGTGGTGACCGGAGCAGATCCGTATTACCTGCTCGACGGGCCGGTCGAAGCGACGGCCCGGGTGCTCGCCAAGACCGGCATGAAGATCGGCGACTGCGATCTGTTCGAAGTGAACGAGGCGTTCGCGGCTGTCGTCCTCAACTGGGCTCAGCAGCACCATGCCGACCTCGAGCGGGTGAATGTCAACGGCGGTGCCATCTCTCTTGGGCATCCGCTGGGCGCAACCGGTACCCGCCTGATGGTCACCGCATTGCACGAGCTCGAGCGAACGGGCGGTGAGCACGCACTGATCACCATGTGCTGCGGCGGCTCATTGGGCACCGCATCCGTGCTACGGCGGGTCTGACATGCGACGCGAAGAGTTTTATAGCGAGGCGCGGTCCGATGTGGACGGTCCGCTGCACGGGGTGCGGGTGCTCGACGTGACCCGCGTGTGGTCGGGCCCGCTGGCCAGCTGCGTGCTGGCGGACATGGGAGCCGACGTGATCCGCGTCGAGCTCCCGCAGGGCCGCGATGGCGATGTGCCGCCGCAGATCCCGGGCACCGGGCTGTCCTGGTTCCGCGAGTCGGTCAACCGCAACAAACGCAGCGTCGGCCTGGATCTGCGCGAGTCCGCCGGGGTCTTCCTGGACCTGGTGCGCGACGCGGACCTGGTAGTGGAGAACTACCGGCCCGGGACGCTGAGCGGGTGGGGAGCGGGTTACGAGGACTGCCGGCGGGTCAAGCCGGACATCATCTTCGTCTCCATCACCGGCTGGGGGCAGTACGGCCCCGACATCGACCGTCCCGCCTACGACCCCGCCGTACAGGCGGCCAGCGGATGGATGTCGCTCAACGGCGGCATGCGAGCGCCTACCTTCCTCGCCGACGAGTTGGCCGGGTTGCACGCGGCGATCGGGGCTTTGGCGGCTTTGGCGCATCGCCATCGCACCGGCGAAGGCCAGCACGTTGACGTCGCGATGCTCGATTCGGTGCTCGCCAGTAGCTGTGGCCTGCTCACGTTGGCAGCCGCGGGCGCACCCCCGGCACCGATGGGCAACGAGACCGACTTCGTCGTGCCGTCCAACGTGTACGCCTGCCTCGACGGATCGGTGTATCTGGCGATCGCGCTGAACAAGCATTGGCGCTCGCTCGTCGCTTTGATCGGAGATCCGACGCTGGGCCGGCACACCTCCAATCAGGAACGGCTGGCCCACCGCGATGAGATCAACGCCGCGATCGCCGGCTGGTGCCGGGAGCGCCCGACATCCTTCGTGATCAAGGCGTTTACCGAGGCCGGGCTGGTGGCGGAGCGGATCCGCACCCTTTCCGAGGTGGCCGAGGACCCGCATGTGCTCGCACGCGACATGCTCCAGCCCACCGAGCTGCACAACGGCACTGTCGCCCCGCTCACCGGGCCGGCGGTCAAGTTTTCGCGCACACCAACCAGAGTGCGGCGTGGCGGATCCGCTCCGGGAGCCGACACGGAGAGTGTCTTGACATAGCAGTCTTGTATTTGCGACTGTTCACTAGATACGAGAACATACTAGCGTGAGCTGACAGGAGGCGACCCTTGCGCGACCAACGGCTGGCTCTCGTGACCGGAGCATCGCGTGGTATCGGCCGCGCGATCGCTGTTCGGCTGGCGCAACAGGGATACGCGATCGCGGCCTGCCACAGCTCGCCCAGCGAGGCCGCTGATCGGGCGCAGAAGGAGATCGCCGACATCGGGGTGCCGCACTACTACGCCGCCTGCGATGTGACCGACAACGACGCGGTCGAGTCCTTCATCGCCGCCGCGGAGGAGCGGCTCGGCCCGATCCACGCTTTGATCAACAATGCGGGCATCACCCGGGACGCCCCACTCGTGCTCGCTCAGCGGTCCGATTGGGACGCGGTGCTGGCGACCAACCTCGGTGGCACCTGGAACTTCTGCCGCGCCCTGGCCTTCCGCTTCATGAAGCGGCGCGCCGGGGTCATCGTCAACCTCTCCTCGGTCGCGGGCATCTATGGCAACGCGGGCCAGACCGCCTACGGCGCAAGCAAAGCCGGCATCATCGGGCTGACCCGTTCCTTGGCGAAAGAGGTTGCGCCATATGGCATCCGGGTCAATGTCGTGGCCCCCGGCTTCATCGAGACGGATATGACCGACGCGCTCGACGCCAAGCTGCGTGACCGGGCGCTGCAACTGATCGCCCTACGCCGCTACGGCCGCGTCGAGGACGTCGCCCACATGGTGGAGTTCCTGGTCTCGGACCGATCCTCCTACGTCACCGGGCAGGTCTTCCAAGTCGACGGCGGGATCACGCTATGACACCGGCCTACGCAGTGCCGCTTCGTGCGGTGGAGCACTTGGAAGTCGTCCCCGACGCGGACGGCTTCACCGTGACCGCCCGTGTCTACATCGACCCTGACCATCCGATCCTGCGCGGCCACTTTCCGGGCCTGCCGCTCTATCCAGGCGTGTTCATCGTCGAAACCCTTTGCCAGGCAATGGCTGAGGCGTTTCCGCACCGGCCTGAGCTGCTCGCCGTGCGCTCGTTGCGGCTGACTGCCCCCTTGCACGGCGGCGATGAGCTGACGCTCGACATCAAAGTGAAGCCACAGGATGGCGGATGGACCGCCAAGGCCAAAGGTCATCGTCGCGATGGGATCGCCGTCGCCACGGTCTGGGCAACGTTTGGTGGTGCGTGATGGATATCGCCAAGGTGCAAGCGGCGTTGCCACAGCGGCATCCGTTGCTGTTGGTGGACCGCGTGCTGAGCATCGACCCGGGCTGCTCGATCGAGACGATCAAAGCCGTGACCGCTTCGGATCCATGCTATTCGGGGGTACCGGAGGGAGCTTCGCTTGACGCCTATGCGTATCCGGTTTCGCTGCTGATCGAGTCGTTCGGGCAGAGCGCCGCGTTGCTGTGGCTCGGCGAGCAGGCGAGCGCGGACGGTTCGGTGCTGCTGTTCGTGGGCGCACGCGAGTATCACGTGGAAGGCCGGGCCTTCCCCGGAGACGTGGTGCGGCATGTGGTGCACCTGGAGCAGGTGGTCGCCGAGACCGCCTTTGCCACAGGCGAATCGTGGGTGGGCGACGTGCGGATAGCCCATGTCGGCTCTCTGATGGCCGCCCGCCGTTCGAAGGACGCGGTAGGGACAACATCCAATGAGGAGGATCGCCATGTCAGAACTTGAGCAGCGGTACGCTGAGCTGCGCGAGATCATTGCCGAGGTGCTCGAGATCGAGCCCGAGGAGCTCACCGACTCCGGCGACTTCGCCGAGGAGTACCAGGCCGATTCGCTGCGGGCGATCGAGATCCTGGCCCGCATCGACAAGCACTTCAAAGTGGAGATCCCGCAGTCGGAGCTGCCGGAGCTGCGCAACCTCAAAGCCACCTTCGACGCTGTGTCTCGGCACGCGGGCTGGCAGGGCTGAGCCATGACACGCGTCGCGGTCACCGGTCTGGGCCCGGTGTCGAGCATCGGCACCGGAGCCGAGGCGTTCGCCGCGGCTCTGCTGGCCGGAGCCTCCGGCATCTCGCAGATCCGCAGCTTCGACTCGAGCGGCTTTCCGCATCGCAACGCCGGTGAGGTCCGCGACTTCGATCCGGCGCGGTGGCTGCGGCGACTCGATCCGCAGCGGTGGGGCAGATCGAGCCAGTTTGCGGCCGCGGCTGCGCGGCTGGCCGCGGACGACGCCGGTCTCGACCCCTCCTTTAGCGGGCTCGATCGGAGTCGCATGCACGCTGTGCTCGGCACGACGAGCGGCGAATCCGTGGTGGCCGAAGCGTTGACGGCGCAGATCCTGGCCGACGGATTCCCAGGGATGGTCCCGGAGCTAATCGAGCAGTTGCCGGCCGGCAGGCTGGCGCACGCGGTCAGCGAGGAACTCGGTCTGCACGGGGAGTCGCTGACCCTCGCGACCGCCTGTTCGGCCAGCAACTACGCCATCGGCTACGCCTACGATCTGCTCGTCACCGGGGAAGCGGACGTCGTCCTCGCCGGGGGAGCGGATTCGGTCTGCCGGTGGGCACACGCCGGTTTCTACAAGCTCGGTGCGCTGACCGAAACCGCTTGCGCCCCATTCGATCGCGACCGCTCGGGCATCCTCACCGGCGAGGGTGGTGCCCTGCTGGTGATGGAGACCTTCGAGCACGCCGAACGCCGCGGTGCCCGGATCTACGCCGAGGTGCTCGGCTACGGAATCAACTGCGACGCCAAGCATCCGGTCGCCCCGGATCGGGAGAGCATCTCGCAATGCATGCGGATAGCGCATCGCCATGCCGAGGTGAAACCGGAAGAGGTTGACTACATCTGCGCGCACGGGACTGGTACCCCGGCGAATGATCTGACCGAGGCGCGAGCGGTGATGGAGGTCTTCGGCGAGAACCCACCTCCTATGAGCTCAATCAAGTCGATGATCGGGCACACCATGGGCGCCGCGAGTGGCTTCGGCGCGATCGCCTCGGCCATCGCGATCGACCGGGGTTTCCTGCCGCCGACCATCAACTGGCAGACGCCCGATCCCGAACTGTCCGGTGTGGACCCCATTCCCAACGTGGCCCGGCACGCCGATGTCCGCGTGGTGCAGAACAACGGCTTCGCCTTTGGTGGCAACAACGCCATCGTCATGTTGGGAGCAGTCCGATGAACCCGCTGTATGTCTCCGGGTTCGCCGCGATCAGCTCGGCCGGCATGCAGGCGGGCGCGCTGGCCGAGCGGGTTGGCGCCGGGCAGGCCCACGCGGGCGTGCCGGTCGGCTCGCTCTACGAACAAGAGCTGCCGTCGCCCAACGGTCATGCGCTGACCGACTTCGATGTCAAAACTCACTTGGGACGCAAGGGAACCAGCTTCTACGACCGGGCGACCGCACTGGCAGTCGTGGCCTGTGGCGAGGCATTGCGCAACGCCGAGATCGAGGTGGATGACGACTCCCGCGCGAGGATCGGGATCGCGCTGGGCACCACACTCGGCAGTTTCAAGTCCACGAGCGACTTCAGCATGGAAACTCTTATCCAGCCCAAGCCCTATCTGGTCAACCCGGTGCTCTTCCCGAACACGGTGATGAACTGTGCCGCCGGGCAGGCTGCGATCCGCTATGGCCTGCGCGGGGTGAACGCGACCATCACGGGCGGGCCGATGGCCTTCCTCAACGCCTTGCGCTACGCCGCGAACGCCATCAACCGGGGCTACGCCGACACGATGCTTGTTGGCGCAGTTGAGGAGTTCACTCCGCACCGCGCTTGGATGACCTCGCTGTCCACACCCGATTCAGTGCCCGCGGGCGAGGCTGTCTCGGTCTTCTCCGTCAGCACGGCCCGGCGCAGCCCGGTAGCCGAGATCCTCGCCGTCGCCACCGGATTCGGGCCGGGCGGTGAAGCCGACGAGGCATTGGCGGCTTGTGTTCGCCGCGCCCTGCTGCAGGCCGAGGTGGACGCGAGTGCGATCAGTCTGCACGCGACCACCGGTGACGCGGAAAGTGGCCCGCTGCAAACGATCCTCGGGCACGGGCCACAAACCCTTCGCGCCACACACTTCTTCGGTGACTGCGGCGCGGCGACCGGTGCCATCGCCCTGGCCACCGTGCTCGATCTGCATCAGGCCGATTCGGCTCGCGACGGCCAACTCACCCTGCTGACCGCGCGCACGAGCGATGGCGCCGTCGGCGCGGCAATCGTCCGGGGGTGGAGCCGTGGCGGCGCTGATCGCAGCTAGCTCTCTGCTGACCTGCCTCGGTGACGGCGAGCGGACTTTCGCGAGCCTACTCAAGGGGATCACCGGGGTGTCGCCGTTGCGCCATCCGGTGCCGGGGCCGATCAACGTGAATGCGGGCTACCACATCGTTGATCGCGATCCCGACGGCTACGCCGGTGACCTCCTCGCGGGCTGTGTAACCCAGGCGCTTGCCGAGGCGCAGCTGGATCCAAGTCGTCATCGGGTCGTTGCCATCGTGGGAACGGGCCTGCGTGAGCTCGCCGCGGTCGAGCGAGGTGGTCTGCTGGACCCGGAAAGACTCCACTTCGGACAGAGCGTTCCCGGCGTCGCTGACGTGATCACGATCGCCAACGCGTGCAGCGCCGGTGGGCACGCACTCGCCCTGGCGCAAGACATGGTGGAGTGCGGTGAGGCCGACGCAGTTGTGGTGGGTGCGGCCGACCTGATGACCACCTCGATGCTCGCAATGATCGGGCGAGTCGCCGAACAGCCTTCCGACCAGGTGCGGCCGTTCGATCAGAACCGGCCCGGCGTGCTGCTGGGCGAAGGCGCCGGAGCCGTGGTCGTCGTCGGCGAAGACTGGGCCGGCCCACGGCTGGCGAGACTGCTCGCTACCGGGCTGTCCTGCGACGCGTTCCACGAGACGGCTCTGGACATCGCTGGGATCTGCCGGGCGATGGACGAAGCGTATGTCCGAAGTGGACGCAGGCCTGGCGATGTCGACCTTGTAGTCGCACACGGGACTGGTACGGCGCTCAACGATCCGGCCGAGTGCGAAGCGTTGCGCCGCAGCGTTGTCGCCCATGGTGGCAACCCGTTGATCACTGCGGTCAAGGGCGCGGTGGGGCACATGTCCGGCGCGGCCGCCTTGGCCAATCTGGATGTTGCCTTGCGATGCCTGGCCGGTGGCGAGGTGCCGCCGGTCGTTGGCCTGCGGGAGACCCTGGCCGAAGGTGCCGGACTCGGCATCGTGAAAGACACGCCGGTGACCCACTCGCCACGGCTGGTGCAGACCAACGCCTTCGGCTTCGGCGGCGTCAACGCGGTCACCCTGCTGGAGTCGGCATGAAGCGCGTCGCGGTAACCGGGTGGAGCGTGCACCTGCCGGGTGTTGACGAGGCATGCGCTCCCGAGCAGGCCAGTACCCTGTTGGGGCGCAAGGGTTTGCTCATGAAGGAGCCGGCTACCCGGCTGGCGCTGTGTGCGGTCCACCGGGCGCTGAAGATGGGTGTGGGAGAACGGGTCGATGGCCCGGTCCGCACGGACACAGCCGTCGTGGCGAGCAGCAACCTCGGCAACGTGGAGACCGTGGTGGATGTCGTTCGCACGGTCACCGCCGACGGTGGGAAAGCCGTGAGCCCGATGGTCGCACCGAACGCGTCGAGCAACGTGCTCTCCGGGACGGTGGCGATGTGGTTCAAGCTCGGCGGCCCCAACCTTATGCTCTGCTCTGGCCGCGAAAGCGGATTGCACGCCCTCCGGCTTGGTGCCCTCCTGCTTCGGTCGGGCCGGGCGAGCCGAGTCGTGGTGGTCGGGGCTGAGCCTGACGATCCGGTCGCGACTGGCATCCATGCCCAGGGCGGGAGCAATGTTCCGCTCCGGGCGGGCGCCGCTTGCGTGATCCTGGAACAGAGCGATGAAGGCTTGAGCCTGGAGTCGCTCAAGAGCAGCCCGCTCTCCGGGACGGGCGATTGCTATGGGGCGCAAGGCATTCTCGAGATCGCCCTGGCCGCCGAGTCAATGCACTTGGGGCGGGCCGCATGACCCAGGTCGCCTGCCGTGAGCTGGCGCCGGGGGAGCCCGGCGAGCGCCTCGCCGTCCTCGCACACGGTCTCGAGGACTCGTGGGAGAGCTGGCTGCCGCTCGTGCGGCGACTCGATCCCACCTGGCGGGTCGTGGCGCTGGATCTGCCATGGCGGCCCGGCAACGACTACCGCTGGCGGCGGCGCCCGTCGTGGGCATGGCTCGGTGACGCGCTCGAGCTCGTCGACCGTCACCCCGATTTGATGGTCGCGCACTCATACGGCGCCAACGCTTTGCTCGAGCTGCTCAGCGCCGGCGACCCGCGGACAAGCCAGGCCGCTGCACTGATCTGCCCGCTCTATCGGCCGCCGGACATCGCGGTTACCTGGAAAATCTTCGACCGGTCCCGCCGCGCCTTCGAGAAGCACATTCAGGATTCGCTGATGACCCGGTTGTCCGGGCGAGCCGATCGGATCGGCGGCGACGTGGTGGAAAACATGATTGCCAAGGCCATCGACCGCGTCGGCCCGGCCGGCTTCCTGGCGGTCTTCGACCAATTCGTATCCAGCGCGGCGGTAGCGCTCGATGAGATCACCGCTTCGGTGCTGGTGCTCGCGGGCGGAGCCGACCCGACCCTGTCGCCCGACGCGGCGACCTCGCTGGCGCGTCGCATCCCCTACGCCAGCCTGCTTATCGACGACGAATACGACCATTTCTGTTACGTCCGGCGGCCCGGTGAGGTCGCGGATCGCATCATCCGGTTCGCCGATGCATTGGCGCCCGTGTCTCATCGGAGGAGCGGCCCATGACCGACACATTGCAGACTGTGCCGACCGTTTTGGAGGGCCGCCCCCGCTACGAGGGCGCAAACATCCGAACCTGGGTAGGTTTCAAGCATTTCATGTACCTGGTCGAAGAGGCCGTCCTCGCCTGGCTACGCGAACACGGTGCGGGTGCGCGTGAGCTGTTCCACGACTACGGCCTCGGCGCGGAGATCGTCGACTGCTCCGTGCAGCTGCCCGCCGTGCTCGAGGTCGACGACCTCGTGCGCGCCGAGGTGGTCGCGGCCACCGGACGGCATTTGCAGGTGCGGCTGCTCGTGACCCGCGAGGGCGGGGAGGTGGTGGCACTGCGGGGAAAGGTGACACTCGCACTGGTCCCGGAGCGCGACGCTCAGGCGCATCGCACCGCTCCCGCCCCTCTGGATGCCTATCAGGTCAACGAGTTGCGCGAGGGCACCGCCCGCGACCTCGAAGTCCCGGCCGGGCTCACCGTTGCCGATGTCCTGAAGCCGCAGGGTTTCTCGGCTTTGCTGTGGTCGTGGCGCGCACCGTACTTCTACTGCCACTTCTCCGATCGCGTCCAGCACTCCGGTTTCATCCGCTGCCTGGAGGAGGTCGTCGACCGGTTCTTGGACGACCGTGGCCTCGCGGTCGGCCGGATGCTCGCGCAGCGGTCGTGGATCCCGGTGGTATCCCGGGCCCGAGTGCGGATGCTGGCGCCCGCTCACATGGAGGAGACCGTCCACACCACCTTCCGGGTTACGGATGTGTTGCGGTCCATCATGTTCGACGGGCAGATGGACTGCTATGTCCAACGTGGACAGACGCTCTTTCACGTCGCGACCGCCACGATCCTGCACGGCTATGCGATCAGCCGCGGCCCGGAGGCGGGCAACCTTGCCGAGCTGGACGCACAGGTCAGCCGGACGTTGCTGGGGGGTGACAATGGCGCGTAGACCGATCAAGCCGCCGAAACTGTATTTCTCCTTCCGCAGCCCATACAGCTGGCTTACGTTGCGGCGGTTGCGGGACGCGGTACCCAATGTGATGGATGTTTTTGATGTCATGCCCTATTGGGATCCGGACGAGCGCACCAGCCGCGAGCTCGCTCAGGCGGGCGGCGAGTTCCACTACGCTCAGATGAGCCGGGCCAAGCACCTCTACATCCTGATGGACACCAAGCGCTTGGCCCAGGCCGAAGGGATCCCGATGGCGTGGCCCATCGACGTGGACCCGTTCTGGGAGTTGCCGCATCTGGGCTGGCTGCGAGC
>DPJL01000356.1:0-13798 GCA_003543035.1 Micromonosporaceae bacterium
AAGATCTCCCCCGAACCCCCGTGAAATCAACTTTCGAATTGGTACTCCAGCATGTACGCGGTTGCATCCAACACCATCACGTTGACCTCTACGCAGCGGTCCGTTGCCGTGTAAGCGTGTCGGGTGATTGCTATGACCCAGGTGCTATCCGTGAGCGCCAGCTCGGCGCGTTCTGCTGTGGTGGGTGGCCGGAAGTCGAGCAACTCTCGGAACCGTTTCGGGCCTAGGCCGGCTTCGTCCATCCGGGCGTACATACCGCCCGGTCCTGGTCCCGTGTAGGCGATTGCCGGTGCCGCTGCCACCACATCGAGCGGAATGTAGGACGTGGCTGTTTGAACGATCCGGTCTTCCACAGCGAACTTCCGTGCCCGGCTAAGGACTGCTGCACCTTCAGGGATACCAAGCGCTTCGGCTACAGCCGCCGGTGCGGCAACTTCGGTCACTTCGACATGGACGACCCGCAGCCGTTGTCCCGTGTCCGCGTCTTGGATGGCTTGCCCTGCTCCCCAGACCTGTCGTGAGAGACGTTTCGGCGAGGACCGCAAGATGCGGGAGAAGCTGCGCACATACAATCCGCGTCCGTGCCGGGAGACGATGACACCTTCGGCGCGGAGGAGATCCAGTGCCCTTGCGACCGTTCCGGTGGGTACCCCGTATTGGTTGGCCATGTCTCGAACTGTGGACAGTCTGTCGCCTTCAACGAGTCGCTGGGCGGCAATGTCTGCCCTGATGGCGTCGGCTATTTCACGGTAGGCGGGCTGGCCCATGTGTTCAAAGTACTGGTGTTCCACACGGAACAGTGACCCGTCACGGGTTAGTGCTACTGACCCATGGCGGGTTACCCTGCCGGGGTGATGACCACCGTTACCTCCCTCGGGCAACGCCTTGTCCACGCACGTAAACGACGCCGCATGAGCCAGGAACAGCTGGCCACAGCCTCCAATATTTACATCGGCATCATCCGCAAACTTGAGCAGGGCAAGCGGCAGTCTGCCCGCTTGGAAACCGTAGCCGCACTCGCCAACGCGCTTGACGTGTCAATGACTGAACTGTTGGGAGTCCAGCCCGGCCTTACCGGCAACCCGCAGGCCGATGTGGCCTCCTTACGCGCAGCCATCTACGACCGTTCCGACGACACCGAGCCATCCCCCACAACCCTTCTGCGCCAACAAGTCACAGACATGCGCGCCCTCTATTGGCAAGCCCGATACGGCATGCTCGCCGCGCAGATCCCACGCCACCTAGCCGCTGCCCGGTCTGCGGTACGCGCAGCCAAAGGCGACGAACAGCGGCGAGAGACTAACGCCATTCTTTCCGAGTCGTTGCAGATCACAGCCAGCCTGGTCACACATCTGGCCTATGAAGACCTCGCCCATGTCGCGCTGCTGCAAGCGGTCGAAGCCGCTGAAGCCGCTGAGGATCCGTTGCTGCGAGCCGCCCAACATTCCGCAACTGCATGGGTTTTGTCACGTCAGGGACTTTGGCAGCAGGCCCAAACCCTTGCTGCCACAGCAGCCCGCGAGGTCGAACCGGTCCTATCGCAGGCGTCGCCGGAGCAGATCGGCCTGTGGGGCGAACTGTTGCACTTCGGGATGGTGGCTTTGGCCCGTGAGGGACGCGCTGACGAGGCACACGAGTTGCTGGCTCTGGTCCAGGCAGCGGGTCAGGCGATCGGCACCAGGATCCCCACCAAATACAAGGTCCCGTTCAGCTCAACGTGGGCCGCACATTCCGCTGTCCAGTTGGCACAGGCCACCGACCAGCCACGCGAGGCGCTCCTTGCCGCACAGAGGGTTGAGCACCCAGAAGCCCTGCCACCATCGGTCCATGCCCGCTACCTGCTCAACGTCGCATGGGCTGCAACCTTGGAGTGGAAGTCGCAGGAGGCGTTGGACGCGCTGCGCAAAATCGAGCAGATCACCCCGGAGCTGTTGGACCATCACGGTTTGGCTCGCAGCATTGTTGAGGAGCTGATGCCACGGCGTCGTAGGCAGCGGCTTCCTGGCCTGACCGGGATTGCTGAGCGGATGGGCGTTGCCGAGTAGCCCAAGCTGGGCTTGTCCTGACATCGGATTGCTGCTTGATTGACCCGCCACGAGACACGGTGGCGGGTCAATTGCTGAATACGGTCTGAAGTAGGGCGCTCCAGGTTGAAGGGATCCAAGGTAGGCCGCACCTCACCTAAGGATCACCGAGTAGGCCAGGAGCTGCCAGGGGGAGCCAGGAATCTCCCGTGTGCCGCAAGACCTGGCTCCCCCTCCAACTGTGATCGAGGGGTTCCAATGATCGTCGAGATGATCCTCACCCCACGCCAGACTCAAGCCATCGACGACCTGGAGCGGCTTTGGCGGGCCAGGGAATCCACGCGACGGTGGGACGACTCCAACGAAACGTGTGAGCGGCTGCTGACGTGGCTACGCGACCAGGGTCACCGCACCAACCCGCAGACCCAACCCGCAGACCCAAGCAGCAGCGGAGTCCACTCGGCCGCAGATACAAGACCTGCCCCGGACCCGTGATCGGTAGAATTGATCCATGAGCGGGGGATCGGTCCAGTTCGGTTTGAACGTGGATCCTAACGTCGGCGGCCTGCCCATAGCCGAGCGCATCGCGACTATTGAAGACACCCATGGGCTGGAGCTTGTCGGCATCCAGGATCATCCTTACAACGCAAGGCTTTACGACACCTTCATCCTCATCACCTGGCTGGCCTCCAAGACCAGCCGGGTACCGTTCTTCCCCAACGTTGCCAACCTTCCGCTGCGGCCTCCGGCCATGCTTGCGAAGCAGGCGGCGACCATGGATGCGTTTACCGGTGGCCGTTTCGAGGTCGGACTCGGCTCAGGAGGGTTTCGCGATGCAGCAGCCGGCATGGGCGCGCCGTCGCGACGCCCAGCCAGGGCGCGCGAAGCTTTGAGCGAAGCGATCGATATTGTCCGCACGTTCTGGGTCGGCGAGCCGTTTGCGTTCCACGGCAAGCATTACGAATTGCCAGCCGTCCAACCCGGACCATCGCCCGCCCATCAGATCGGCATCTGGCTCGGCGTCGTAGGCCCGCGCTCGGCCGCATTGGTTGGCGCCAAAGCCGATGGCTGGTCGGTTTCAGCGCCTTACGTGCCACCGGATCGCGGACGGCCTGGTCGTCACCGTCGAACCCGGTCCGGCCCTGCGCGTTCGGGGCATCCATGCAGAGGCCCTATTTCGGATGCATGAGCCGTCGGAGTTCCTTGCCCTGTATGAGGAGTCCTACCGCAGAGTTGATGCCCTAATACGCCCGCGGTGGCTTGCGTATGACAGCGGCCCTAACCTCAGCGAGGCCCAACTGACTGATCTGCTTCAGCGGATTGTGCTGCATTGGTTCCACCTGAAGCACGTGAATGGCCAGCGAGTCGGAGTACACGCTCGTCACGTGAGGGACGATCGGACTAATCGCATAGTGCAGGACGTCGTGAAGCTCTGTGTTCCCCGCTTCGCCCACGGCCACGACGAACTCTGCGCAGCACTCCTCGAAATCTCCGTGGACGACTACCGCACTTGGACAGTCGGCAACGACCTCTTTGAGAACCGCTGACAACAGAGTTCATTCTTAGCCACACCGATCACCTACAGATCTTGGCACCATCCTCCGCGCTGTGTGACCGAGCGGCTATTGCGAGTAACTGTGGCATCTGATGGGCTAGACGGCATACGCAGCGATCAATCCCACGCGCCACCGTGGAGGCAGCGAATATGCAAGTGGACAGAACCGACCGGACTGTCGGCGAGCTTATGGAACAAATCTCGCGCTCAGAGATCAAGTTACCCGAACTACAACGGGACTTCGTGTGGAAGCCCACTCAGGTCGCCAAGCTGATCGATTCCCTGTACCGCGGCTTTCCGTCGGGATCGTTGCTCTTCTGGCAAACCGATGACGAACAGCGGGTCCGCGAGATGGCGCTGGGCATGACACCCAGTCCAACGTGGAGAGCGCCGCTCTACCTTCTGGATGGACAGCAACGACTGACTTCGCTTCATCGAGTCTTCACCGGGCATGCACAAGCCCAGATCGTCTTTCACGTTGACGCGGAGAAGTTTCAGAATCAAAGCGCCGCGACCAAGGCGGACTCGAAGTGGGTCAAGGTTGCCGAGATCCTCAACCGCGACGTCGGCATCATCCAGCTGACCCGCCGACTTCGCAGAGCTGGCTGCATAACGCCCGAAGTCGAGGTCGAACGAAGGCTATCGCGGATACGAAACCTGGCTGATCACCGATTTCAGATGGAGGTCCTGCGCGGGTTCTCGCATCGGGAAATCGCGGAAATCTTCATCAGGGTCAACAGCGGTGGCCGTCATCTCGGCACGCTTGACCTAGCGATATCAACACTTTCGGCCAGGTGGCCGGGTGCACTGGTAAAGCTGCAACGCGAAGCCGACCTTTGGCGCAGGCGGGGTTACGGCGACATTGACGTCGGTCTGTTGTCACGCGCCCTAGCTGGCATGGTCCATGACCGAGGACACATATCGTGGTCACCGGCTCTGCTCGAAAAGGCCACAGACGAGCAACTGACTGAAAGTTGGCACAAGGTCCAGTTGGGCTTGAAGCGGTTGATACCTCTGCTGAAAAAGAACCTGAGGCTAAGCCGGTCCGACGTGCTCCCATCCATGGCTGCCGTCATCCCGCTCATCGTGTTTCTTGGCGAACGCGACGACAAGCCTTTGGACCCTGAGACCAGCGATGCCATCATCTATTGGCTTCTGGTTGCCACCATTCGCAGCCGATACGGGGCGGCGAGCGACACCAAGCTGAGCCAGGACATCCGCGCTGCCCGCAAACCTGATGCGATCAACGAACTGTTGAGCAACCTTGATGTCTTCCAGACCCGGCCGCAGGTGACGGCCAAGTCATTGGACGGCCGCACTCGCGAAAGTCCCTACTACTTCCTGAGCCTGCTGGTGGCTCAGCTCAACGGCGCGACAGATTGGTGGTCGGGAGCCGAGATACTCCCTGGCCCTGATGGCGATCAGAAGCTCGAGCACCATCACATTCATCCCGTTGCGACGCTGGACGAATATGACAAGGCTGAGGTGAACGACCTGGCAAACCTCATCTTCATCTCTGCCAGGGCGAATCGAAGAATCAGCTACAAATCCCCGCGCGACTACTTCCCAGAGGTAGGTGAGCGGGGACTCGTGGCGCACTATGTTCCTCTCGACGAGTCGTTGCGAGATGCGATCAACTTCAGAGGGTTTCTCGCTGCACGACGCCAGCTGTTGGCTGAGGCGATGACCGCGCTACTGGACAAGTTCAGGCCGGAATGGTTGGACAAGCTGCCGGCGGGTCCCGCGGCAAGCACAGATGGCATGTCGCTAAGGCTTGACCTGTTCACCAGCGCATGGGATGCCGGGCGCATGGTCTTCACCGCAAGCGCCAATGGCACCAGCTGGGTTGGCTCCGCGAGCATGGAGGACTTGGAACAGGCCATCTCCGATGCCGCGATCGCCGGCATTCCGGGTGACGTCGAGATCGCGCGGGAGTCGATGCCGGTCGAAGTCATTGAAGACTCAGTAGAAATCGCCGTCGGACCGTTTCTGCTCACGGGTGCGAGTGAGGAATGGCTTCAGGTTCTCAAACGGGAGAAGGAATCGCAGCGCTCGCTCGCTTTCTACAAAGCGGTCGAGGAGAAACCGTGGCTCGGCGACCGCGCCAAGTTTCAGATCACCGATAGCGACTGAGCGAAGGATCGAATGTGGCGCAAGCGTGGTTCGTAAGAGCAGGCAGAGACGATGAATACGCGGAACTCGACCTCGGTCAAGGTCTGATCGCCGTTGGATGGCACCTCGTCAGCGACCTGAGTTCGTGCCACACAAAGGACGCCATCACGAAGACTGTCAGAGCTTCCTATCCAGGCGTCTCGGGCCAGACAGTTACCGAGTACTCGATCCAGCTTCATGTGCTGCGAAACATCATGGAGAAGGGGGATCTTGTGATCCTCCTTCGTACCAACAGTCCTGACGTGGCGATCGGTGAGATAACGGGCGACTACATCTACCGTCCGGGACCGATGGCAAATCACGCCCGGCCGGTCCGCTGGATCAATGCCGGCGTTAGACGCAGCGAGATCGGCCCAGAGCTACTGGATCCGCCGGCATTAAGCGTGATTTTTCGGGTCAATAAGAGCATCCTCCTCGCGCGATTGGCCGAGCTGGCCGGCATGAAGACGCCTCGGCCGCAAAAGCCAAAGACCGTCGAGGATACAACCGCTCCCGACGTGCATGTGTCGGCGGCGAGGGAGACCTTGACGAGCAACCTCAACTATGCGCGCAACCTGACCTCGGCAGGGTCCCACCTAGAACAACTGAAGGTTGGGCTGTTTGAGGTGCCGGACGTCTATCGGGCGGCTTGGGTACAAGCTGTGGCCGCAATCGATCATTGGGTCCACCAAGAGGTCTACGACCGAATGCTGCGTCTGAGCGAAGACGACAAGGCACCCAGGCCCGATAGATACCAACGGTTCGAGCTTTCGCTCGGCGTGCTCGAGCAAGTCCAAACAGGACAGCTAACCAAGCGCGCGGTCCTCGAAAGCGAACTGCGGGCGCAGCTGAGCTTCAAGACATTCCAACAGCCGAAGAGCATCCAGGATGCTTTCGGGTACGTCACCGATGTCGCCGACCTCTGGGGACGCGTCGCCAAAATACTCAATGAGCAATCCGAAGTCGCGGCGTCTGTCTCAGGAAAGAAGATCCAGGACTCTTTGCGGGACATCGTGCAGCGGCGCAACAAGATTGCTCACGAGTACGACGAGGATCCAGCCAATCCGCCTGCCAAGCGGCCAATTGACGCGCGGACGACCATGCAGACGATCGAGTGGCTCGATCGGCTTGCCGCCGCGATCCTCGTCGTGCTCGACCAAAGGTGATGTCAGCGGCGTTGCCAGGATCCCATTGCTGCGGCGCGCTCGCGGAACCCGGCTGTTCCCTCTGCGATGTTCCGCCTAATATCGTCGTTCTTGGTGCCGGTCTGGGAAACCGTAGGCCCAATAGCTTTGGCGATCTGCTTAAGTTCAGCTTGCTTGAACTTCTTACGTTCAAGATAGTCGATCACCTCTGTCGCGGTCTCAAGGCCACGAATCTCCTCTAGCGCCAAAGTCCAATCAGCACTGGGGGGTACTGGCTTGGCAGGCTTCGCCTTTATGACGACTTCGATCGAGCGGAACTCAAAGGAAGCTCTGCCTTCGGCCAGCTCGGTGAGCTGCTCGTCAGTGAGCTTGTCGAGCACTTCACTAACCTGCTTCAGCGCGATATTCGCGAGCTTTGCGGACGTCACGAGCTGGTCCTTTCCGTTCTTTCGATGAATTCGTCGATGAGCTGCTTGAGTTCGTCCCTCGCTTCACCCATGCCGTGAAGAATCGCCGGCACACCCTTCTCAGGCGCTGCCGCGTAGACCGCCTTCCGGTCGCGAATCAGCGTCTCGTACGTCGGTGCGCCAAGCGCTTGAACGCGGCTAATGCCCGCAGCCTGTACGTCGAGGGGTTTACCGGCCACAAACTGCACCATGGTGAAGATCACCTCGATAGGCGGCTTCTTGATAACCGGAGCTGGTGTCTTAAGCAGGCCGACTGAATTGCGAGCGTGCGTGTTGTACACGTCGATCATCTTGTATGCCTCGTTAGCCAGGTGGTCGATCCCGTTGGTGGACAGGGACTCCGGACGGGATGGCACAAGTAGGTAATTGCTCGCCACGATTGCACTCTTGGTCATCATGTGGAGGTTGGGTGGGCAATCAATCAGAACGTAGTGATACTCGGCAAAGACCTTGTCTGCCAGACCATCCGCAAGCCTGCGGTAAACCTTGACAAATTTGGAAGCCGGCACCTGACCTGTCCGGCTATCGACCGCTCCGGTAAGGAGAGCTTCCACGGTCAACAACGAACGGTGAGACGCAATCATGTCAAGGTGACCGAAGGAGCCGTCGAGATAAGGCTTAACCAAACGCGGAGTGAGGACCAGGTCGGCGAGCCGGGTTACAGCCCGCCCACGACCCGGGCTGTCATACCACTTCTTGATGGTGCGTTCGCTCGCGAGATCATCACCGAACTCTGCCTGGCTGAAGAATGAGTAGGTCAGGCTCGCTTGTGGATCGAGATCCAATAGCAGGACGTTGTAGCCCCGCTGCGCGAGTCCTGCACCGAGGTTGGCGGTGAGGGTGGTCTTGGCGACGCCGCCTTTGTAGTTGACGACGGAAACAACCTTCATCGCCCCTCCCCTGGGCTGCTGCGACATGCACATCTTCCAAAATCATGACCTTAGACGATGATCCATATAAGTGCACGACTCGATACGGACAGTATCTGCCGACCCAAAAGTCGGAGCACAGGGCTCGACCGGACAGATCGACGGGAGTAAGTTGATGATGACCTAATTGAACCGTCAACAATGGAGGTTTGTCGTGGACGTCATCGTGCTTGTCGGCCGCATCCTGTTTGCCTTCCTGTTTCTCGGATCCGCCTACGGACACTTCGCACAGCGCAACAACATGGCGCAGTATGCCGGCGCCAAGGGCGTGCCCCTGCCGATGCCAAGCGTTCTGGGCGGTGGAGTCCTGCTGCTCCTCGGCGGGCTGAGTGTCCTATTCGGAGTATGGGCGGATCTCGGAGCACTGCTGCTTGTCCTGTTCCTCGTACCGACCGCGGTCATGATGCACGCGTTCTGGAAGGAGACCGAACCGCAGGCCCGCATGATGGAGATGGTCCAGTTCAACAAAGACATCGGTCTGGCCGGTGCCGCCCTGATACTTCTCGGGCTCTTCTCGATCGCCGGGGATGACCTTGGACTGATGATCACCCGACCCCTCTTCACCCCATAGATGGATGTAATGATCAACGCCGGATGGGACGCCCGGTCTTCCGATCGGCTGGATTTGAAGTAGCCTGGTCGCTCATGGGCGTCTCGTTGCGATTGAAGACCACGTTCCGGCGGTTCCTTGAGCGGCCTGGCACGACTGTCGATCTTCGTCCCCTGGTCAAGCTGCTGCCGGAGATCGAGGCGCGTGGCGAGGAGCTTTCCGACGTGTCCGACGACGAGCTCACCGAGCTCGCCGGGCAGACGAAGGATCTTGTCGAGATCTGTGCCGTGGGGCGGGAGGCGGCGTGGCGAGCGCTCGAGGAGCGGCCGTACGACGTGCAGGTGCTCGGGGTGCTCTCCCTGTTGAACAA
The DNA here is from genome assembly GCA_003543035.1 of Micromonosporaceae bacterium. Lineage (GTDB taxonomy): Bacteria > Actinomycetota > Actinomycetes > Mycobacteriales > Micromonosporaceae > Rhizocola. Next base: position 9,192 of record DPJL01000356.1, read on the forward strand.
GACCGTGGCGGAGATGGCGACGGGTGAGGGTAAGACGCTGGCGGCGGCGATCGCGGCTTTCGGACATGTGCAGCGCGGATTCGGCCCAGTCCACGTCCTCACCGTGAACGACTATCTGGCCAGGCGCGATGCGCAGTGGATGGAGCCTGTCTACACCCGCCTCGGGTTGACGGTTGGCTATGTGACGGGCACCTCGACCCCGGAGGAGCGTCGCGAGGCGTATGGCCGCGACGTGACCTATGTATCGGTCAGCGAGGCCGGTTTCGACTTCCTGCGCGACCAGCTGGCCACGGACATCGAGGATCGGATTCAGCCGGAGCTCAGCACGGCGATCGTCGATGAGGCCGACTCGATTCTGATCGATGAGGCGCGAGTGCCGATGGTGCTCGCCGGCACGATCCCGAACGAGCAGGATCCGGTACACACGGCTGCTGCTCTTGTTAAAGGTCTTAACCCGAGGCGCGATTATGAGGTGCCGGAGGACGGGCGGAGTGTGGCGCTGTCGGCGAAGGGATTGGCCCGGCTGGAAGAGGAGCTGGGCGGGATCAACCTTTACGACACCGAGCACGTCTCGCAGCTGTCCGCGCTCCATGTGGCTTTGCATGCGCACGCGCTGCTTGAGCGCGACGTGGACTACATCGTCCGCAATGGGACAGTGGAGCTTGTCGATGAGATGCGTGGCCGGGTGGCCCACCGGCGCCGCTGGCCCGACGGGCTACACGCGGCCGTAGAAGCCAAGGAAGGCCTGAACGCCACCGCCGAGGGCGAGGTGCTGGGCAGCATCACAGTCCAGGCTTACATCGCGCTCTACAGCACCCTTTGCGGTATGACGGCGACGGCCGTGCATGTTGGTGACGAGCTACGCGAATACTTCGAGCTCGAGGTCGCGGTCATTCCGTCGAACGCGCCGTGCGTCCGCGAGGACGAAGAGGACCGCATCTATGCGACGGACGCCGAGCGCGACGAAGCATTGATCGAGGTCATCAAGGAGCACCACGAAGCCGGGCGCCCGGTGTTGATCGGCACGCTCGACGTCAACGCGTCGCAGCGGCTGGCTGATGGTCTGACCGAGGCGGGCGTCCAGTGCGTCGTTCTGAACGCCAAGAATGACGACGAAGAAGCAGCAATCATTGCTGAGGCGGGTACCTACGGAGCCGTCACCGTGTCGACACAGATGGCCGGCCGAGGCGTCGACATCCGCCTCGGTGGCAGCGATCAGTCCGATCGCGACAGAGTCGCCGATCTCGGCGGGCTGTATGTGATCGGTAGCGGAAGGCACAACAGCCGCCGCGTCGACGACCAGCTCCGCGGTCGCGCCGGAAGGCAGGGTGACCCGGGGGGCTCGATCTTCTTCGTCAGCCTTGAGGACGATCTGGTGAAGCACCACGCATCCGACTCACTGCCGGCCTGGCCGAAGATGAAGTTCGGCGGGCTGGTTGACGACGATCGGGTGACCGCCGCGGTGGAGCACGCCCAGCGCGTCGCCGAAGGTGTCAACCACGAAATCCACCGAAACACCTGGCGCTACAGCGTTGTCATCGAGCAGCAGCGCAAGGCACTGGCTGAGCGGCGCGAGCGTCTACTCACGACAGACGTGGCCGGCGTGATGTTGCGCGAGCGCTTCCCGGACAAGGTCGAAGAGGTCGATGACGAAGAGGTGAACCGGATCGGCCGTTCGATCGCGCTGTTCCACCTCGACAGGCTCTGGGCCGAGCACCTGGCCGAGTTGGCCGAGGTGCGCGAAGGTGTGCACCTGCGCGCACTGGGCCGGGTCGACCCGCTCGACGAGTTCCACCGCTCGGCAGTGCCCGCGTTCAACCAGCTCATCCCGGAGATCGAGGAGCGCACCGCCGCCACCTTCGAGGAAGTCGACCTCGAGGAGGGCTTCGAGCCGGAGCGAGCCGAGCTGATCCGCCCGAGCGCGACCTGGACCTACCTGGTGAACGACAACCCGTTCGGCTCCGAGTTGGACCGCCTCATCTCGATGGTCGGCCGCGGCATGAAGGCACGCCGGTGACAGTGAGCGACTGGATGGTCGAGCTCGAAATCATCGCGGCGGGTTAGGAATCCGCATGGGATTCTCAGGCCTGCTTCTTCTCGCACGGTCTGAGGACCCCCTTGCCGACCTGCCGTCGGTGTCGCACCTGGAGGTTGAAGAACGCAAGCTCGAAGGCTCCTGGCGGGCAGGACAGATCAAGCGTGACTTCACCGATCCCGAAGCGCTCGCGGCCGCACTCGTCCGCTACACCGGTTCCCCAGCCCTAGCCGCATACGTCTTCGACAGCGACTTCGCCCAGGTGAACATCGACAGCCCGGGCGGAGTCAGGCATTGGTTCTACGTCGACAACACGACCGCGGTGGCGAGCTTCGAACCGTGGGACGATCCACCGGAGCCGCCGTCGGACGAGGAAACCGTTGCGCTGGTTCAACAGTGGGCTGCTGAAGCGGGGCTCGAGACGGACGACAATGAGATTCTGTTTGCGCTGCAACAGTATCCGCCGGGAGAAGGCATCGATGATCTCTATCGTGCCTTAGGCGTTATGCCTAGATGAAGGCGAAGAGCTTCAGGAAGCCATAGATGGCAAGGCCGAAGACCGCCAGCGCGCCGAGTATGAGTAGGACGCCGCATCCGAAGAAGAGGAAGTGACCTTTGTCGGTAGGGCGGGGACCGACCTCCGTCCACGCCACCGGCGCTGGACCTTCTGCCGCTGCGCGTTCGGCCAACTCGTCCAACCGTGCGCGGGCAACAGGCCCGAGACTGCTTGAGGGATTGCCCCGCAATTTCAATGCCAGCAACTGATTCCAGGATCGTGGGAAGGCGCGTTCGAAGGCCACGATCTCGGCCGGCTCGACTACTTCGGTGAGATAGCCCCAGCGGCCGGCTTCGGTGAGGTTGCCGATCTGGCGATTGACGATGGCGCGCTTGGCCCGTACCTCGAGATCTTCGGGGTAAGCGGCGGTCAGGCTCGCGAGTCGCTGCAGTGCGGGGTGGATGTGCCCGAGCGCGAGATCGGCCTCGACCTTGGCAAGCGTCTCCTCTTTGGACATGAGGTCTATCTTGCCCGGTGGCGGACCGAAATCCGCCACCGGTTATGCATCAACGGCCGAGCACGAAATCGAAGAAGTCGCGATAACGTTGCGCGGCTATGCGTAGTTGTTCTGTGTCACTGCTTTCGTTCCAGCTGTCGAGCTCGCGTTGCCGATCGGCAACGACCGTCGACAAAGCCTGAACGGCTTCGCCGACCAATACCTGCATCTCGGCCGCGACCGCTGGAGGGTCGTCGACGAAACGCAACTGCACGGCCTGCCAGCGAACGCGAAGGTCGCTGATCGTGTCCTGCGGCCACAGCGTGGTCGCGGGCTCGTCGTCCGAGCCGGACTCATCCGAAGCGGCGGCCACCACAGCCGGCTCATCGGCTTGCGCCACGGCCTCATCCGATGCCGCAAAGGCATCTGCCGCAGCGTCATCAGTCAGGGCCTCATCGGCTTGCGCGACCGGCTCATCGACCTCCGCCGCAGCCTCTTCTGAAGCCGCAGTTTCATCGGCTTCCGCCGCAGGCGCATCCGCTTCTGCGACCGGTTCGTCAGCTACAACTTCATCGGCTTGCGCCGCAGGCGCATCCGCTTCTGCGACCGGTTCGTCAGCTACAGCTTCATCGGCTTGCGCCGCAGGCTCATCCGAACCGAAGCCGGCTTCTGCCGCAGGCTCATCGAGCTGCGCCACCGGGTCGTCGGCCACAGTCTCGTCGGCTTGCGCCGCAGGCTCATCCGAAGCCTCAACGGCCTCAGCCGCCGACTCATCGGTTTCCGCCGCAGGCTCATCTGCTTGCGCCGCAGGCTCATCCGATGTGACATCGGCTTCTGCGACCGGTTCGTCGGCGATCGCCTCGTCGGTTACGAGTGCCTCAGAGGAGACTTCGTCTGACCCAGGCTGATCATCGATTGGGTCGCCGGTCTCGGCGTGGATTGGGGCCTCGGCGGCGTCGTCTTGCACCGGAGCCTGGTCGGTTTCGGGCTCCGTTTCGACAAGAGTCGCTTCCGGCTCTCCCGGTCGCGTCTCCTCGAAGACCTCATGCTCCTCACGGGACTCCACCGGCTCAGGCTGGTCCGTGTTGTCACGGGGTCTGGTGTCATAGCTCATACGGCTACCTCTCCTTTCAGGGGTTAAGGGGGACTGGCTGCTCGCCGAGCAGCTCCGCGACGAGCGCGCGGTAGTGGACCACGGCTTGCCGGAGCTCTTCGGTGTCTGCCTCGCCACGGCGGTTCTTGAGGCTGATCTCGTGTGCCTCGCGATAGGACTCGAGGGTGTTGGCATGGTCGACTGACAGCTGGGCGAGCTGCTCGTCGTAGTCGCCCGTGGGATAGCCACGTTCGGCTATGAGCTCAGTGACCAGGTCGTCCGCTTCGTTGACGGCAGTTTGCGGCTCCGCGATGAAGTGGACCTGAAGCTCCTGCCAATTGGCCGTGTAACGCGCACGCGACTTCGGGGTGAGCTCCTTGAGCTCAAGGGCGGCGTGGCGCCGCTCACGGTCACGCAGCTCGTTTTCGGCCGTTGGCCGGTCTTGGTATTCCTCGATGACGCGATCGTATTCGGGGCCGAAACGCTG
>DPJL01000356.1:14099-18687 GCA_003543035.1 Micromonosporaceae bacterium
AAGCACGATTAGCAGGATGACTGTCGTTGTCGTTGACATCAGGGGCACCTCCATTCCGCAATTTGCGGTACCCACTAATCGAGCTCGTCAACCCCACTCACTCGTTGGGAAGATTGTCTCTCACAGCGCGGCGAAGTCATACCCCATGGGGCAAATCAACCTGCGGAAAAGGCAAGAAAATCGGCGAGGTCGGCTTCGGGGAGCCAGTCCTTCGACGGGTCGAAGGCGATCAGGCAGTCCAATCTGGACAGTAGCTGCGGGAGCAACGGATGCGGATTGTCCGGGCGCCACACGACAGACCATGGCAGATAAGGAGTTGGCGAAAGCGGAATCACGCGGATGTCGTCGGGCATCGGCCACCGGGCACCAAGCGGGGTCACTCTGTGCGGATGGCGGCGCAGATCGGCCAGAGTGTGCTCCACTCCAAGATTCAGGGCAGTGGCTTGCACCGGTACCCCCAAATGCTGGGCATAGGAGCGCAACAAACCGACCAGCTCGCTAGGGCTCTCCTCGAAGGGCCACCACAGGCCGGTGGTTTTCAGCTCCTGCGCGGTGAGCACCGGCGCCTCGGCGAGCGGATGTCCTTGCACCACACCGGCTGCGATCGGCTCGAGCGCGATCAATCGGCGTGAAACGTCGGCGGGCCAACGCCGGCCCAGATCGTGTGGGCGGCCGAAGGCGACGTCGAGCTCGCCGCGCTCAAGTGCCTCCAGGGCGCTGCCGAGGCTGCGCCGCATGCTCAGCTCGAAGATCAACTCGGGCGACTCGTCGGCGAGTTGGCGCATGAGCCGAAGCGGATGGTGCACCGGCCCCCACACATCGACGCGCAGCGGCCGAGCCTGCGGCCGAGCGGCGAGGGCTGCGGCATCAGCAACAGCCAGGAGGGTCCGGGCGTGCGGAAGAAACCTACGGCCCGCCGGGGTGAGTTCCACATTTTGGTGGTACCGGAGGAAAAGCGCCTCGCCCAGCGCGGACTCGAGCCGCTGGATCCGCTTGGAGAGGGCTTGCTGGGTCAGGAAGAGCTTGGCGGCCGCACGGCCGAAGTGCAGCTGTTCCGCGACCGCGACGAACGCGCGCACCTGAGCTAGATCCAGATCCACGCCTCCTACCTTGCCTGACAACCGAAGGTTGTCCAAATCGCCAACATAGTTGTTCGACAGTCGGTCGAAAACGAGGTGTGCTAGGTGGCATGAACACGAAGACAGGAACAGCGGCCGGAGTGCCGTTCACCGCCATTGGACCCGACCACGCCGACGAGAACACACCCCTGGTGGTGGTTTGGCACATGCTCGACGCTCCCCGCACCGACGCGGCGATGGCCGCCGCGTTGCCGCTCAACGGCCTGAACGCGTGGCGGGTGTACCTCGGCCTGCCGATGTCGGGCAGCCGGACCCCGGAGGGCGGCTGGGAGCCGCTCTTCGACGACGTCGTGCTGAAGATCTACGACCCGATCACACGGCAGGCGGCCGAGGAGTTCCCGGCAGCACTGGCCGAGCTGCGCAAGGAGTTCGGCGAGGGCCCGCTCTACCTCGTGGGGGGCTCGCTGGGCGCGGCGGTGGCGTTGGAGGCATTGGCGTCGGGTATCCCGGCGCAGGCGGCCGCATTGATCAGCCCGGTCGTTCAGCTCAGCAATGTGGTGGCGGCGAACGAGAAGGCCTTCGGGATGGCCTATGAGTGGAACGAGCAGTCCACGGCGGTGGCCCAGCGGCTGGATTTCTTGACCCGTGCCAAGGAAATCGACGTCCCGGTGCTCATCGTGACCGGCGAAGAGGATGACAAGGAAGGGTTCCTGGAGCCCGCCGAGAAGCTTTGGCAGACGTTGCCGGCCGGAAGTGCATCGCTGGTAACCGTTCCAGGAATGGGCCACGGACTAGCTGAGGAGCCGGGGATGGAACCGGCTCCTCAGACGCCACACGCCGCACATGTGGATGGGATCGTTGCTCAATGGCTAGGACGCCAGCTAGCGGCCTAGTCCAAAGTGGATGGTCTTGGTGAGGGTGGCGTTGGTGTCGTCGCCGTCAAGCGACCACATCATCGCCCCGCCAAGGCCCTGTTGCCGGATCCACAGGCTCTTCTGCAGCACGACCCATGGATCGTCATAGGTCCAGAAGGTGGTGCCGTTGAAGAGCCACGCGTGTCCGTCGCGCAGATTGCGGTGCACCGGGTAGCCGAGAGTCTTGAGGACCTTGTAATCCTCGTAACCCGCCTCATAGGTGGCAGGCGCGGCGGCCGTCGCAGGCTTTAAGAAGCCGTCACCACCACCCTGAACCCCGGTCCATCCCCTGCCGTAGTAAGGGATTCCGACCACAATCTTGTTTCGTGGCGCACCCCGGGCCTGCCAGTCGTTGACTACCTGCTTCACTTCACTCAGGGCGGACTGCTGGTTGGTGACCAGCACCCAGGTGCCGTTGAAGTCGTAGCCTTGAACGGTGGCGAAGTCCAGGTACTTGAAGATCTTCCGCCCTTCGTAGCCCGCATCCATGGTCGGCGCGTTGGCGGGCAGGAAGGCGGTCAGCTCATAGTGCTTGTCGTTGGTCTTGCCAAGCGCGTTGAGCTGCTTGCGGAATTCGGCCAGCAGACCGGTGAAGTTCTCCCGGTCCTGCGGGCGGATGACGTTGCCCGGCTCGCCTTCCCAGTTGGGCCACTCCCAATCCAGGTCGATGCCGTCGAAGACACCGGCGGCCGCACCCGGCCCACCGCTGCCACCATCGAGAATCGGCAGGTTGCCCTTGAGGAAGATGTCCAGACAGGACTCCACAAAGGCCGCGCGGTTCTCCGGCAGAGCGGCGTTGGAGAAGTAGGTGGACCAGGTCCAGCCACCGATCGAAAGGAGCACCTTGAGGTGCGGGTGCTTCTTCTTGAGCTTGAGCAGCTGGCCGAAGTTGCCGTTGAGCGGCTCGCCCCAGGTGTCACCGACACCGTCGACGGACAGCTCGGCCGGCACCGGCCACTGGTAGTCGGCCCACGCGTCGCTCTCCCCCGGCGTGCTGGACTGGAAACAGCGGCCCTGCTCATTGACGTTGGCAAACGCGTAGTTGATATGCGTCAGCCTGGCCGCGGAACCGTTGGTGTCCAGGTTCTTCACGTAGAACTGGCGTCCGTAGATGCCCCACTGCGTGAAGTACCCGACCTGCCTCGGCTTGGCCCGATCATGACCGAACGCCGGAGCGGATGCCCCGAGCGCAGCCACCGTCGCCATGGCCGCGAGAAACACGGTGAATTTACGCATAGATTCTCCTCGTCATTGACGACCAATGATTAGGAAACTTACCTAACAACCGCTCTAAGGGATAGGGGTGTTTGCGGTCGGCAGGTTGTAGCCGCGCACCCGCAGGTGCGGCGGCTGACCGCCGAGATCACTGGTTTGGTAGGTGGCGGTAATGGTCGTCTGCTCCCCCGGCCATAGGGACACATAATTTTCCGTGTACCTGATGGGCAGCACCTCATTGCCATTGCTTCCCGAGGTCACCTCGGGCCGCATGAAGAAGGCGATGTTGGTCGCGCTCGTGTTGCGCAAGGTGATGGTGACCGTCTCCTGTCCATTCGCGACCGTGCGAGCCACGGTGGAGGTGACGGAGTTGTTCACCGGCAAGCTGTTGAGCCCGGTCAGGTTGGCGAAGGTTTTCGTGGTCGTGGAGTACCAGTTGGACTTGTTGGACAACGCGTCCGGGGTAGTGGAGTACCAGTAGAGGTTGTTGCTGACCAACGTCCCGCCATCGTGCAGTTGCAGCCGGATGAAGTAGGTCGTCGACAGACCAGTGATCGACGGCAGGGTGAGGACGTTGGTGGAGGCGTTCGCCGTGGCGGTCACCGGCACCGACGTCGTGTACTTCTGCGACAGGTCCGGGATGTTGTAAACCGTTGCGGTGGCAGTGAGATTGCGCGGCGTGAGGGTGGAGTTGACGACGTAGACCTTCTTCGCGGCATAGTCGTAGCTGATGTGCGCCGGCTCGTTGGCCTTCTTCGTCCCGTAGAAACCTCCACCGGGCTTGAAGAAGTAGTCGTAGAGGTTCCAGTGCACGGAAGGCCACGAGTTGTTCTGCATCCAGAAGATGGTGCCGAAGGACTTGGTGTATTCGTTGGCGCTCCAGGCTTCGAAGAAGGCTCGCGTGTTCTCGTAGTTCATCAGCTCGGACTTGCGCGAGTAGTCGTCCAGGCTGGAAGCCGTGCCGTAGCGCTTGTTCAATCCGTTCGAATACATGCTGATGTTGTCGAAGACGCTACGGGGCTTGCCCGCGTGGAAGTTGAAGGCTGTCCCGATCGGCCACTGATCCGCCGGGGCGAGGAACTTGCGGATACTCTCCGCCGGCGGCGGCGCTTCGGTGCCCTCTTCGCCGGTGGTGCCGAAGGCGCTGCCGGAACTGGTCCCGTTCCACCACAGGATCGGCGGCGCCCACTTGTAGGGGCCGTCCATCTTCATGCCCGCATTGGCGTTGGACCACGTGGCTACGTTGTCCAGAGTCGGGTTCTGCCAATGCAATGCGGCCGCGATGTTCTTGTAGGCGGTGAGGTGTGCCGGAGTCGGCGGTTGGTCACTGCCGTAGTTCCACATCAGTGGGCTGGCGTGGTGGCGCAGCGCTCGCATCTG
>DPJL01000356.1:18918-23421 GCA_003543035.1 Micromonosporaceae bacterium
TCCCAGACACTGCAACAGACGAATCCGGGGAAGAGCATGACGCCGGCCCGGTCGGCCAGATCGTAGATCTCCTCGTTGCCCAGGGTGCCTTCGAGCCGGATGATGTTGAGCCCCATGTCCTTGACGTATTGGACGTGGGCGGCGTTGGTCTTGCTGTCCCAGCGCTGCATCATGTCCCAGACATAGCCGCCGCCGCGGAAGAAGATGTTCTGCCCGTTGACCTTGTAGCCGACGAACGAGGTGCCGTTCACGGTGGTGCGATAGTCGGTGAACTGTCGGATACCGAAGTCGATCGCCTTACTGTCCGATGTGGAGGCATTGACGACGGCGTTGATGTCAAGGTGATAGAGCTCCGGGTTGCCGAATTGATAGGGCCACCAGAGGGCTGGATTCGCGACCGACACGTTCATCGCGACTTCGCGGCGCTCGTTGGCCGCGAGGCTGACGTTCTGAGTCACGTTGAGGGAGGGGTGACCTGGTTTGGAAATGGTGGCGTTGATGGTGGCGGTAACCGGAGCGTTGGTCGCGTTGACGGCGTCTGCGTAGACGGTCAGGTCGGCCGATGAACCGGCGAGCGTGGTCTTGACGTACGGATCACGCAACGCGACCGGGCCGGTGGTGTCCAGGAACGTCTTGCCCCAGATCCCGGCGTTCATGTCCGGCACCTCGGGGTTCCAGTCGACCGTGCACGTGGAGAGATCCTTGCAGCCGTGCTGCGGCGGAGTTACCAGGATTGCCAGCGCGTTGGGCTGCCCGGGGCGGATCACGTTGGTGACGTTGTACTCGTGCGAGACGAAGGTGCCGACCGCGTTGGCGGCCAGCTGAGTGCCGTTGAGCCAAATCTGGGCGCGGTAGCTGATTCCCTTGAACCGCAACCAAAACGCCTGGCCTGGAATGCTCGCGGCGGCGGGGAACTCGCCCCTATACCACCAATTCTGCGTGGTCAGATCGGGCACCGACTTCAGGTTCTGGCCGAAGTAGATGTTCTGGTAGACGTTGTTGGCCACGAGCCCGGCCAGCACCGTCGAGGGCAGCGTGATCGGCGACCAGGCCCCGGCGTTGTAGCCGGGTTGCGAGATGACGGTGCCGGTGTCGCTGACATTGTTGGCCGAGCGCAACGCCCAGCCGGTGGTCAGTTCGGTCGACGTGGCGGCTTGCACGACCGCCTCGGTCTGCACATTCTCCAGCGGCGAGCCGACCAGGCTCACGACCAGGCTGACGACAGCCAGCACTACTTTGAGATTCATGACCCCTCCGGCCAGGTGATCTGGTTTGAGTGATAGAAGTCGACTCCCATGACTTTCCAGCGCGGGCCCTGGGCGCCGAGCCGCTGTTTGAATGCTGTCCAGTCATGTGTGCTGTAAGGCGACCACGCCAGCTCCATGAGCGCCGGCAGCCGCGGGAACGCCATGTACTCGATGTTGTCGACGGTGCGGATGGTCTCTGTCCACAGTGGAGCTTCCACGCCAAGCACCGATGTCTCCCCCACGCCGCCGAGGTAGGCGCCCGGGTTCCATTCGTAAGCGGTCTGGACCTCGATCAGGCCGGCCCAGCGCTGGCCGAGTTTGGTGTTCGGGCGGTACTTCATGTCCAGGTAGGCCTTGTTGGCCGGGGACATGATGACTTTCGTGCCGTTCGCCGCGGCGGCGGCCACGGCGGCGTTGGTCGTCGTGGTGCCCCAGAACTGCGCGACGGTGGACGGCAGCTCGTCGGCGTTGACCACCTCATGCCAGCCGACGACCGTTTTGCCGTGTGCCGCAACGATGTTCTGCGCCCGGTTGATGAAGGTGGTGTAGTCGGCGGGGGTCGTCGAGTTGGCTTCGTCGCCACCGATGTGGAGGTAGGGGCCGGGAGTCAGCGCGGCAAGTTCGCCGATCACGTTGTCGATGAACGTGTAGGTCAACTCAAGCGGCACGCACAGCGAGCTGAAGCCGACCTTGATGCCGGTGTAAAGCGGCGGTGCGACGCCGTCGCAGTTGAGCTCGGCGTAGGAGGCGAGGGCGGCGTTCGTGTGACCAGGCATGTCGATCTCGGGGACGATGGTGATGTAACGACTGGCGGCGTAGTTCACGATCTCGGTGTAGTCAGCCTTCGTGTAATACCCGCCCGGGTCACCGCCAACCGCCGTACTCCCGCCGACCGTGGCGAGCCGCGGCCAGCTGTCGATCGCGATGCGCCAGCCCTGATCGTCGGACAGATGCAGGTGCAGGTGGTTCACCTTGTAGAGGGCGATCTGGTCGAGGTATCCCTTGATCGCGGCCACCGGGAAGAAGTGCCGGGCCACGTCGAGCATCGCGCTGCGATAGGCGAAGCGCGGATAGTCCACGATCTGCCCGCCCGGCACCGGCCACGGTCCGGGTTGGACAGTCTGGCTCTCGGCGGTCACCGGAAGGAGTTGCCGCAGGGTCTGCACGCCAGCGAAGAGCCCGCCCGGCTGGTTGGCCCGGACGGTGATCGACGTCGCGGTGACGTCGAGCTGGTAGCCCTGAGCGCCGACGGTTGGTGGAGCGCCCGAGAGCAGCAGGGAGATGCCGACTCCGGGTCCGGCGACGACCGGGATCGGATAGCCGGTGGAGCGGCGCAGGATGCCGGCGAGATAGTCGCCGATCGCCGACGAGCCCGGCTCGATGTAAACGGTCGTGGCGGAGGTGATCGAGTAGTTGACGCCGGGCGATGCGGTCGAGCTGACCGGTGCGGGCACCACCGAGCTGAAGGAGACAGCGGTGGCCGCATGAGCTGGTGAAGGAACGGTGAGAGTGGCTGCTACTAGAACGAGCAGGCTGAGTCTTCGGAGCATGGCGGGTCCTCCAGGGGGAAAGGACGCGAGCCGCGCACCGACACCGTCGGGCTTACGCTAATCGATCCCTGGAAGGAAAGGCAATCTGTCTAACAATTAATTTACTGGCAGAGCGCTGCCCTTGATGTATTCGTCCCAGGGCAGGGACCAAGCGGTGAAACCGTTGCCGGAAGCCACTTTCCGCTCGGTCCCGTTGATGGTCACCGGGTCACCGACGCGAGTGATCCCGAAGAGCCATTCGGCGTTGGCCATCGACATGTTCACGCATCCGTGGGAGACGTTGCGGGTGCCCTGGTCCTTCACCGACCAGGGTGCGGCGTGCAGGAACTCGCCCGACCAGGTGAGCCGCTGGGCGTACTCGATCTCGACCCGATAGCGGTCCACGTCGCCCGGCTCGTTGGTGGTGTCGAAGATGGTCTTGCGCAGCTTGTCCATGATGACGAGCGTCCCGCCCGAGGACGGGGTCTTCGGCTTACCGAGGCTGACCGGGATCGTGCGCAGCGTCTCACCGTTCTTGAGCACGGTCATCTGCTTGGTGGAGTTCTCGACGATCATCTCGATCTTGTCGGCGGAAATATTGCCCACTCCCCGCCGATCCGCGTCCCCGTACCGGTCGTTGCCCATCGGGTGACCTTCGAGCGCTATCCGCGCCTCGATCTTCGTGCCCGGTTGCCAATACTCCTTCGCCCGGTAGACCACCTGCTTCGAGCTGCTCCAGTGCCAGACCCCGGGCTGATGCGGGGTGGTGGTCACGAACAGTCGTGATTGGACGGATGCGCGGGCGCTCTCGGGTACCTCGTTGCTGAACTCGACCACGACCGGCATGGCCACGCCGTAGGTCTTGTCGGCGAACAGGTACAGGCCGATTCCGTTGCGCTTGCCGGGTTTCGCCATCGTCGTGAAGGCGGTCGACTCGGTGACGCTCCTGCCGTCAGCGCCGGTCGCGGTCACCGTCGCTGTGTAGGCGGTCGCGAATTTGAGCGGCTGATCTGGTACCCACGAGGAAAGGTCTTCCCGAAGCTTGCCCGGAACCTTGGCTCCTGCGGCATCGGCCAGCTCGACCGACGCGACCTTGCCGTTGCTCACCGCGGTGCCGATCTCGGTGGTCGTAGGCAGATCCTTGGCCTCCTTGGCCGGGGTGAGGGCAAGCGAAACCGGCGGTGCCAACGGCGCAGAGGGCGACGGGCTCGCGGAGCCCGGCCGCATCGTGGGCGCGTTGGTGCACCCGGCCAGCAGCAGGGCGCCGGCCAGCGCAAGAGGAGCCAGTCTCATAGCCAACATGGTCCTCGAACTCGGCCGGGCCGTGTGTCCCTACTCTTCCTGTCCCCAGCTGAGCGCGACCCAGATGTCGTCCATCGAATTGTTGTCAAACGCCCAGCTCACGGGCCCACGAGCGGCCGGCAGTGAGCCGGTGAGCTGACCGACTCGCATGCCGCCGTATGCCCCATCGGTGACCAGGTCTGACGATCCGGCCAGTCCGACAGTCGCCGGAGTGGAGGAGCTCGGCTCGGCGAAGAACTCCACCTTCTTCAACTGGATCGGAGCGAAACGACTTGCCCAGAACGGATAGTGCTCGGGGCGCAGCGTGATGTTCAGCGGAGTGTTTGCGGCTGCGGTGAACCGGGCCCACTCGGTCGGGAACTCGTGCCGCATCGACAGCAGCCGCACCGATCCGGTGGTGGCCGCGGCGGCGATCTGCTCCTTGA
>DPJL01000362.1 GCA_003543035.1 Micromonosporaceae bacterium
GCGTGCCGGACTGTGCTGTGTAGGGGGAACGGATGGTCATCCGTGGCCGGTGCTTCGGCTACGCCGCCCACACAGTTATCGCAATGGCCGCACGACTTTGCCATGTGCTCGCCGAAGTAGGCCAGCAACATCTGGGTGCGGCATCCCTTTGCCTGAGCGAAACCTCGCATCATCTCGATCCGCGAGTTCTGCATGGCCTGCCGGCGATCGGCCTCGGCAAGTGCCGCCTCCGCAGCCTTCGCCGGGCTCAAACTAGATGCGCCAACGTCCTCCAGTAGCCCGACGAGCTGAGCGATCTTTTTACCGTTGCGTACCGGTCCACTCTGAAGCGCCGTAGCGAGGCGCTCAAGCTCGTGTGCGTCGGGCCTGCCTCCATTGAAGAACCGTTGCAGGGCCATGTCTTCGGCCGCCCACAGCAGCAACGCACGGGCCTGTTCGCCGTCGCGGCCGGCCCGGCCGATCTCTTGCAGGTAGCTGTCCGGGGAATCGGGCAGGGCCACGTGGGCCACCCAGCGAATGTCCGGCTTGTCGATGCCCATCCCGAAAGCGGAGGTTGCCACCATGATGGGCACCTCACCGCTGATGAACGCCTCGTGCAACTGCTCGCGTGCACCTCCGGCCATTCCACCGTGATAGTGGTCGGCCTTGTATCCCGCCGCGGTCAGCCTCGTCGCCAGCTCCTCGGCCTTGCGCCGCGTCGGCACGTAAACGATGCCCTGACCGGGATCCTGCTGCAGCAGAGCGAGCAGGCGACGCCAGCGCAACTCCTCGGTCGGGCAGTGGGCGACCTCGAGGAACAGATTCGGTCTGTCCAAGCCGGACACCAGCACGGTGGGCTTGCGTAGGCCGAGCCGGGCGATGATGTCATCGCGCACCGGCGGTGAGGCCGTCGCGGTCAGCGCAACCACCGGGGGCCGGCCTAGATCGCGGATGAACTGCCCCAGCGTTAGATAATCGGGGCGAAAGTCATGTCCCCACGTAGAAATGCAATGCGCCTCGTCCACCGCGACGAGTGCGGGCTTCAGAAACCGGACATCTTCCATCCGCTCGGGTCGAGCGAGCTGCTCGGGAGTGATGAAGAGGTAACGAGCGCGGCCTTCCCGGAGATCGCGAAGCGCCTGCTCCTGCTGACGCGGCGTCTCCGCCGAGCTAACTCGGACAGCGCGTTGCTGCTTGTCGTTCAGGTTCGCTATCTGATCCTGCTGTAGGGCAAGCAGCGGCGAGATCACCACCGTCGGTCCACGCAGCAACGTTGCCGGTACCTGATAAATCGCCGACTTGCCCCCACCGGTGGGCAGGACGACCAGTGCATCGCGACCCTTGAGGATCGCCTTCATGGCCAAAAGCTGGGTCTTGCGGAGCTTCTGCCAGCCAAAATGCTTTCGAGCAGCACGCTTGAGTTTGAATGAGGGGAACATCAACGCAGACGTTACCCGGGCGGGGCAGAATCAATGCGTGCCGGTAGTGGTCCTGTTCGGTGTCGCGGGAAGCGGCAAAACCACCGTGGGCGAGGCTTTGGCGCAGCGTCTCGGGGTCGAATTCGCTGATGCCGACGACTTCCACTCGGCGTCCAATGTCGAAAAGATGACTGCCGGTCACCCGCTGTCCGACGAGGACAGACGGCCATGGTTGGCCAGCCTGAAGGAGTGGATCTCCAACCGGAAGGATGGGGTGCTGGCCAGCTCGGCGCTGAAACGGGCATATCGCGATGTGCTTGGCCCAGCCCGATTCGTGTTCTTGAAAATCAGTCCAGCCGTCGCCGCGCAGCGGCTTGCGAATCGCCGTGGCCACTTCTTCGACCCGAAGCTGCTGGATAGTCAGTTCGCCAGTCTCGAGGAACCGTCGCCAGACGAGAACGTGCTGGTGGTCGACGCTTCCGACTCAGTGGACAGCATTGTTGATCGCATCCTTGACGATCGTGGTGGCCTCCCTCGGCGAGATCCCGAGAGTCCGGGCTAACTCCGCATAGGACCTGGCAGCGGCCCGCAGCCGCTCCTTCACCGCCGATCCGGTCCCGTCGGCGACCGTGGTGCCGTGCCTCGGCCTGGTTTCCACCAGGCCCGACATCTCCAGCTCGCGATAGGCGTGCGCAACCGTGTTCACCGCCAGCCCGAGATCGGCCGCAAGCTGCCGGATGGTCGGCAGCTTCGCGCCGGCGGGCAGTCTCTCGGCGGCGATCTTTGCCGCGATCTGCGAGCGGATCTGCTCGTAAACCGGCACCGCGCTCGCCGGATCAACTTTGACGATCACACCCGCAGCCTACGCGCCGGGTCAGCCGAGGAGCAGCTTCGTGGCGTCAATAAGGCTGTGGCGCAACGGTTGAGCCCGTTCAGCTAACGGAACCTAACGCCACTCCTCACGGCGAAGAGTCCAAACCTCGGAGTGTTGGCGGATGCCATTGAGCACAAAGGATTCTGGGCGAACCTCGCTGAGTCTCATTCCCAAAGATGTAGACAGCGGCTTTCTGAGCTGGTCGGATAGGCGCCAGCCTTGTCGTTGTAGAGATCCATACTCACGTGCAGACCCGGCTGATCGAGTTTGGCTAGCGGATCCGGGTCGGCGTAGGGACATTGAGCAGGCGGGCCGCGAAGCGTGAAGAAGCGGAATGCGTCGAAGTGGCTGCACCTCACTCCTCGCTTGCCGACGACCTGCGCTGTCGCCGCCGGGGACAGCCGCAGCGGCCAGGCGTTGTGGCGCAACCCTTGCTGGGTCTGGCGATAGACCATCGCCCACTCGTGCATCCAGAAGCAGCCGATGTGGTGCTACTAGTCCCTGCTGCGCCGAGCCAAATGGTCGCCGATCAGGGCGTCGACACGATCTTCGTGCCGTCGCCGGTCAAGGGTAGCCAATTGCGATTTACCCATATAAGAGCAATTTAGGGGGGTACCGTTTTTACGACCGACTTTATGGAAGGGGAGTGCCATGAAGCGCGTGTTAGTCGTCGCCGCCTTTGCCGCGACGCTCCTGACCGGAGCGGGGACAGGGCTGGCCGCTCAACCCACACCGACACCCAGCCCATCGTCGCCATCGCCGGCGCCATCGATCTCCTTGGACCCGAACACGGCTGTGGTCTGCGCGACGTCCCGCACCACGGTCACCGAAGGAATCAAGAGCTTCACCACCGAGATCGAGAAGGCGGGCACTCTCGCGACCAACGGCGATCTGGTCGGCGCGGAGAAGTCGGTGAAACAATCCGGTACCGTCCTGATCGATCTTGCCGGAAAGATCCGGAAGGACGCGGAGAAAGCGGAGAAGGCCGAGCTGAAGACCGCACTCGAGGACGTCGCCAAGGAGTTGGAGAGCCTCGGTAGCAGCCTGACCGGGATCACCTCGCTGCAAAACTTCGACACCCAGCGGCTGGAAGCGCTGGCTCAGCGGGTCTCCGAGCTGTGCGGCGGCGGCTAATCGCTAGATTGGTCCTGTGCGCATAGCCCGTTTCGTTCATTCAGGTGGCATGTCCTTCGGCGTGGTGGAGGGCGAAACCATCGTCGCCATCGAAGGACACCCCTTCGCCGAGATCAAGCAGACCGATCAGCGCTGGGCCGTGGCAGACGTCAGGCTGCTTTCGCCGATCCTGCCCAGCAAGGTGGTGGGGATCGGCCGCAACTACGCCGATCACGCCGCTGAGCATGGATCTGAGGTGCCCAAGGAGCCGTTGGTGTTCCTCAAGCCGTCGACCTCGGTCATCGGGCCGCACGACGTCATCCGGCTGCCCCCGCAGTCGCAGCAGGTGGAGCATGAGGCCGAGCTGGCAGTGGTTATCGGCGCCACCGGCGCGCGGCGGGTCGATCGAGCCAACGCGCAGTCAGCGATATTCGGCTACACCTGCGCGAACGACGTCACCGCCCGCGATCTGCAGCGCAAGGACGGCCAGTGGACGAGGGCCAAGGGTTTCGACTCGTTCTGCCCGATCGGACCGTGGATCACCACGGGTGTCGATATCACTGATGTCGAGGTTCGCTGCGAGGTCAACGAGGAGGTGCGCCAGCTGGGCCGGACCAAGGACATGGTCTTCGATATCCCAACGTTGATCTCCTATGTGTCGCACATCATGACCCTGCTCCCCGGGGACGTGATCCTGACCGGCACCCCGGCCGGGGTATCTCCACTAAACAGTGGCGACATGGTCAGCATTCGCATCGACGGCCTCGGTGAGCTGCGCAATCCGGTGATGACACTCTGATCCAGAGTTGAATTTGGTGCGTAGAAGCCGGTCAGGTAAAGTTCAACCCCGGCACGGCCTCACCGTGCCAATGGGGTATGGGGTAATTGGCAGCCCAACTGATTCTGGTTCAGTTAGTCTAGGTTCGAGTCCTGGTACCCCAGCGGGTTATGTCCCGCTGGACTTCTGTTATCGTCTAGCGAGCATTTCTTCTAGGGCCCCGTCGTCTAGCGGCCTAGGACGCCGCCCTCTCAAGGCGGTAGCGAGGGTTCGAATCCCTTCGGGGCTACCAGCAAAAGGCCCGCACCGCTCTTCGGCGATGC
Organism: Micromonosporaceae bacterium; assembly: GCA_003543035.1. Lineage (GTDB taxonomy): Bacteria > Actinomycetota > Actinomycetes > Mycobacteriales > Micromonosporaceae > Rhizocola. The sequence continues at coordinate 4,486 of DPJL01000362.1, forward strand.
GGGCCTTTTTCGACTATCCGATCAGGACACGAGCCACTGCGATCTGATCACCCTGCTCGGTACCCTGCATGACGCTAAAAGCCTTGAAGGGCCCCAGTTTTTCACGCCACTTCGCCGGCACCGCCTTGGCAAGGTTGACGTAGACCGCGAGCTGGACATTAGCCGGGGCACCGGAAACGCACCGCTGGAACAGTGCGTCGTCGGCGAGCTTGCCGGCCGCGGAATAGCTCGGGCTTGTCGCCGTGAGTGTCTTTCCTTCCACGGTCACTTTGACGTCGCCGTCGGAGAGCTTTGTTAGCTCAGTCACGGTCTTCGCGCTCGGTGCGGTGGTCAGCTCGGCCAGCGCACGGAACACCGGCTTATCCGCGACTCCTGCGACAGAGACAGTCACGGTGGCACCGGAGAGCACCCCGAAGAGTTCTTCCCACGCTTTGGATGCACCCGCGCCCGGGCCGCCAAACAGTTCCTCCAACCGCTTCTGCTCAGCCGCGGTCAGCGTGTCTTTCGCGAGGAGCGCGTCGAGCTCCTTCTCCTGCGCTGGGGTCAGGTCGGAGCCCCCGAAGCCGGGCATCTTGGCCATGAGCTCGTCGAGGCGCTTCTGCTCGGCGTCGGTAAGCTTGCCTTCGAAGTCCTTGTCCATCAAGGCTTCCAGCTCCTTCTGCTCTGCCTCGGTGAGCGGGGTGCCCGCTGCGCCCAGGCCAGGGGTGAGGGCAAAAGGAAGTCCGAAGGTGGCAAAGGGCGACTTGTCGAGATCGTCGGGAACCTTTGCCACAGCAGCGATCTCGGAGGAGGCTGGAAGGGCGCCGAGCTTCCCGATGGCGTCGCTTACCGTGCCGGAGGTGATGGCCTTGGCGCCAAAGCTGCGCGAGCGCGAGACAATGCCGTCGTCTTCGATCCGGGCGCCCGCGATGACCGTCCCGGTGAAGTTCTTGCTCTGCTCGTCGAGCATCTTCTGGAACTGTTCGGTGGTTTCCGGATCCTCGCCCTCGAGAAGGTCTTTGCCCATAAAACTCTTCATCAGCCTCCCGTAGGCGCTGAGGTCGGCGTAGACGATCGTAAGCTGCTCGTCGGCCAGCCATTTGCGCGCTTCGACGTACTTCGTTGCCTTCGCCAACGGGCTCTTCTGCGCCTCAGCCTCGGCCGCGTCGGCCGCTCGCTGAGCGTCCTTATCTCCAATCGCGACAAGGGCATAGCCATCCCGGACCACGAAGCCCAGACTGGCTTTACTCTTGTCCCGCAGGACGGTGAGACCCTTCTTCGCCGCTTCGTCGTCAGTGCTGGCAACGGCGACCACCGCATAGGGGTCATCTCTGCTGTCGAGCCAAAGGCCCACCGCGGCCCGCAAACCGAGCCAGCTGGCCAGATCCCGCTTCGGGTCGACACCCTCGATGTCGAGCTCCTGCAGCAGTTTCTCGATGGCTGCCTTGGGGTCGGTATTGCCGCTCTGACTCGGGAACTTCTCCAGCAGCTTGCGCAGCTTGTTCGTCTGGTCCAGGCCCGGAGTGAGATCTATTGCGGCGTAGGCGATCACCGAGGCCGGCATCCGCTCGGCCGGTTGCGCCCCACCGAACAGGAAGCGGTAGCCGACGTAGGCTCCGATGCCGAGCACCAGAGCCACGGCTACCGCTCCCGCGAGTATCAAAGGGGTTTTGCTGCGCCGGACCGAGACGACCTCGACCGGTTCCGCTATGTCGCTCACGTGATTCCCGTCTGTGAAGGGGAGGGGAAATCAGGGTAAGCGAACAGAGCCAGTGCGGTGGACCTTAGAGCCCTGACAGGCGCTGACCCGCGCGCACCACGGCCATCGCGTGCCGGTCGCCCGGACGACGGCCGAGCCGCTCGATGGGACCGGAGACGCTGATGGCGGCAATGACTCGCCCGGTGCGATCCCGGATCGGTGCGCTCACCGATGCGACGCCAGGCTCTCGCTCTGCCACGGATTGAGCCCAGCCCCGGCGCCGGACCTCCGCTAGAGTGCGGCCGGTAAACCGGCAGCGCGGCAGTAAAGGCATAACTGCCTCCGGAGGCTCCCAAGCGAGCAGGATCTGGGCAGCCGACCCAGCTGTCATCGGCAGGATCGCACCTACTGGGACAGTGTCGCGAAGACCACTCGCCCGCTCGGCAGCCGCCACACAGACGCGCTCATCGGCGCGGCGCAGATAGAGCTGCGCGCTCTCCCCGGTGGCGTCGCGCAGCGCTGACAGCAACGGATCTGCCGCTGTCAGCAGCACATCCGGAGCCGCATTGGCGAGCTCGCCGAGACGGGGGCCGGGACGCCAGCGTCCTTGCGTGTCACGAACCAAAATCCGGTGAATCTCCAGGGCTTGCGCAAGCCGGTGCGCCGTTGCGCGCGGCAGCTTGGTGCGCTCGACGAGCTCCGCGAGGCTTGCGCCGTCAACACAGGCCGCAAGGATCACGACCGCCTTGTCAAGCACGCCAACGCCAGACATACTGTGTCCCACACACCGAAACATACCTCCCAAGTTGTGGGATGTCCAGATGGTGGGAGACATCAGTGAGCAGGACTCTTGCCCAGAAGGTCTGGGACGCACATGTGGTACGCAAGGCAGACGGCGAACCCGATCTCCTCTATATAGACCTACATCTGCTGCACGAGGTGACGAGCCCGCAGGCGTTTGACGGGTTGCGGTTGGCCGGGCGCAAAGTGCGCCGGCCCGATCTGACGATCGCCACCGAGGACCACAACACCCCGACCGACAATCTGCTGACCATCAGCGATCCCGTTTCCCGGGTTCAGATCGAGACGCTGCGCGCCAACTGCGCCGAGTTCGGCGTGCGGCTGCATCCGCTGGGCGACCCGATTCAGGGCGTGGTTCACGTCATGGGGCCACAGCAGGGGCTGACCCAGCCCGGCATGACCATCGTGTGCGGCGACTCGCACACGTCGACGCACGGTGCCGTTGGAGCGTTGGCATTCGGCATCGGTACCTCCGAAGTGGAGCATGTGCTCGCCACGCAGACGTTGCAGCAGGCTGTCCCGAAGCAGATGGCGGTCACCGTCACCGGCGAGCTGCCGCCGGGCGTCACCGCGAAAGACTTGATTCTCACGCTCATCGCGAAGGTTGGTACGGGTGGCGGGCGTGGGCACGTCGTGGAATATCGCGGCCCCGCCATCGAGAAGCTGAGCATGGAGGGACGGATGACCGTCTCCAACATGTCCATCGAATGGGGCGCCAAAGCCGGTCTGATCGCTCCGGACGAGACAACCTTCGCCTGGCTCAAGGGTCGCCCCTTCGCGCCGTCAGGAGCCGACTGGGACGCCGCTGTGGCCTATTGGCGTACCTTGCCTTCCGACCCGGATGCGAAATTCGACAGCGAAGTGATGCTCGACGCGAGCACGCTGACTCCGTTTGTCACGTGGGGTACCAACCCCGGACAGGGTGCTCCGCTGAGCGCCGCGGTGCCCGACCCGGAATCCTTTGCCACCGAGGAGGAGAGAGCAGCCGCCCGGCGAGCCGTGGATTACATGGACCTGCGCCCGGGTACCGCACTGCGTGACGTGCCAGTCGACGTCGTCTTCCTCGGCTCGTGCACCAACGGGCGGATGGAGGATCTGCGGCTGGCCGCAAGCGTGCTCCGCGGCCGCAAAGTCGCTGA
>DPJL01000363.1:0-3728 GCA_003543035.1 Micromonosporaceae bacterium
TCTCGTCGGGCACGGCGGCACCGTAGGTCTGGGCAAGCTCGAAAATGGCTACATCCCAGAGCTTTTCACTGTCGAACAGCGTCCCGTCCATGTCGAACAGGACTGCCTTCGGCCGCGTGCCGCCGAGAGGAGCTGACGCTGCCGCAATCGAATCGCCGACATCGGTCTCAGCGAGGCGAAGCGGCACGGCCCCGGCAGCAACCTTCTTACTTCGCATTGAAGTAAGAGGCCTCGGGGTGGTGCACCACGATCGCGTCGGTGGCCTGCTCGGGATGCAGCTGGAATTCTTCGCTCAGCTCCACGCCGATCCGTTCACCGTCCAAAAGCGACATCACCTTCGCCCTGTCCTCCAGCTCGGGGCAGGCCGGGTACCCGAAGGAGTAGCGGCAGCCGCGATAGTCGGTGCGCAGGATGCCGGCGAGGTCGGCCGGATCCTCCGACGAAAGCGGCAAACCAGTGCCCCCAGACGCGCTGGGCAGCACCAGCTCTGTCCGGATGCGGCGATGCCAGTATTCGGCGAGCGCCTCGGTCAGCTGCACCGACAGTCCGTGCACCTCGAGATAGTCCCGATAGTTGTTGCCGGCGAACAGTTTCGCGGCGAATTCGCTAACCGGGTGTCCCATCGAAACGATCTGCAATGCGATGACATCCAGCGGACCATCATCCGTGCGTGGCCGGAAGAAGTCGGCCAGGCACAAGCGACGCTCGGAACGCTGACGCGGGAAGGTAAACCGGGCCCGCTCCGAGTGACCGTTCTCGTCGAGCACGACGACATCGTTGCCTTCCGAGTACGCCGGGAAGTAGCCGTAGACCACGGCCGCCTCAAGCAGCTTCTCAGTGGCGAAACGGTCCAGCCAATAGCGCAGGCGTGGGGTGCCTTCGGTTTCGACAAGCTCCTCATAGGACGGTCCGCTGCCGCCCCGCGAGCCGCGCAACCCCCACTGCCCCAGGAAAAGCGCACGCTCATCGAGCATCGACGAATAGTCCGCGAGCGGAATCCCTTTGACCACACGTGTACCAAGGAACGGCGCCGCCGGGATAGGCACCTCGACCGCCACGTCCGATCGCACCGAGGAGTCGTCCAGCGGCGGCAGACTGTCCATGACCATGGCCTTTTGACGCTCGCGACGTGCTTTGCGCTCGGCGAGTTGAGCCGCCCGAACGGGGTCCTCGAAAGTGGTACCCCCCTTCTTGGCAGACATCACCCGGTCCATGAGCGACAGACCCTCGAAGGCGTCCCGCGCGTAGTGGACCTCTCCCCCGGCATAGAGATCGCGGAGGTCATCCTCCACATAGGACCGAGTGAGCGCCGCCCCGCCGAGCAGCACCGGCCATCGGCCGTGCATGCCGCGGGCGATCATCTCGGCCAGGTTCTCCTTCATGATGACCGTGCTCTTCACCAGCAGCCCGGACATCCCGATCACGTCGGCGTCGTGCTGCTCGGCCGCATCGAGGATGGCATTGATCGGCTGCTTGATGCCGATGTTGACGACCGTGTACCCGTTGTTGGACAGGATGATGTCGACCAGGTTCTTACCGATGTCGTGCACGTCGCCCTTTACCGTGGCCAGCACGATCGTGCCCTTGCCGACGGTGTCGGCCTTCTCCATGTGGGGCTCAAGGTGGGCGACGGCCAGCTTCATCACCTCGGCCGACTGCAGCACGAACGGCAGCTGCATCTGGCCCGAGCCGAAGAGGTCGCCGACTGTCTTCATGCCCTCGAGAAGCGTGTCGTTGATGATCGCTAGCGCGCTGCGGGTCTGCAGCGCCTCCGCCAGATCGGCCTCCAGGCCGTTGCGCTCGCCGTCGACGATGCGCCGCTGCAGCCGCTCGTCCAACGGCAGCAGCAACAGCTCTTCGGCGCGCGAGGCCCGAGCCGAGGCGGCATCGACGCCCTGGAACATGTCGATGAACTTCTGCAGCGGGTCGTATTCGCAGGTGCCATCGGCGGCGTAGCGGCGCCGGTCGTAAATCATGTCCAGCGCCACCTCCCGCTGCTCCTCGGGGATCCGGTTCATCGGGAGGATCTTGCTGGCGTGCACGATCGCGCTGGTCAGTCCGGCCTGCTGGCACTCGTGCAGGAATACCGAGTTGAGCACCTGACGCGAGGCGGGGTTGAGTCCAAAGGAGACATTCGAGATGCCCAGGGTGAAGTTGACGCCCGGATACTTCTTGGCGATCTGGCGGATCGCCTCGATGGTCTCGATCCCGTCGCGGCGGGTCTCCTCCTGGCCGGTCGAGATCGGGAAGGTCAGCGCGTCGACCAGAATGTCCTGCACCCGCAGGCCCCACCGGCCGGTGAGGTCGTCGATGAGGCGCGACGCGACTCGTGTCTTCCACTCCGCGGTGCGCGCCTGACCCTCTTCGTCGATGGTCAGCGCGACCACGGCGGCACCGTGCTCCTTAACCAGCGGCATCACTCGGGCGTACCGCGATTCGGGCCCGTCGCCGTCTTCGAAGTTCACCGAATTGACGATCGAACGGCCACCGAGCTTTTCGAGCCCAGCCTGGATCACGTTGGGCTCGGTCGAGTCGAGCATGATCGGCAGCGTGGATGCGGTCGCGAAGCGGGCGGCCAGATTGGCCATGTCGGCTTCGCCGTCGCGGCCCACGTAGTCAATGCACAGGTCCAGCAGATGCGACCCGTCGCGAGCCTGGTCGCGGGCGATCTCGATGCACCTGGTGTAGTCCTCGGCGAGCATCGCATCGCGGAAAGCCTTGGAGCCGTTGGCATTCGTCCGCTCGCCGATCATCAGCACGCTGGCGTCCTGGGCGAAGGGCACGTGGTGATACAGCGAGGAAACGCCCGGCTCCATCTGGATCTGCCGGGGCGCCGGGGTGTGCCCGTCCAACGCGGCCACCACATGCTGGATGTGCTCGGGCGTGGTGCCGCAACAGCCACCGATCAGCGCGACCCCGTATTCGTCCACAAACCGCTTGAGCGCCTCGGCCAGCTCAGCCGGGGTCAGCGGGTAGTAGGCGCCGTTGGCGGTCAACTGTGGCAGACCGGCATTCGGCATGACCGACACCGGGACCCGGGCATGCTGCGACAGATAGCGCAGGTGCTCGGTCATCTCGGCCGGGCCGGTGGCGCAGTTGAGGCCGATCAGGTCGACGCCGAGCGGCTCGAGCGCGGTCAGCGCCGCCCCGATCTCGCTGCCCAGCAGCATGGTGCCGGTGGTCTCCACGGTCACCTGGCAGATCAGCGCCACCTCACGGTTCATCCGCGCCATGGCTCGCTTGGCCCCCAGCACCGACGCCTTGGTCTGCAACAGGTCCTGGCTGGTCTCCACGATGATCGCGTCGGCGCCGCCGGCGAGCAGCCCTGCCACGTTCTCCGCGTACGCATCGCGCAGCGTCGCAAACTCGACATGTCCCAAGGTCGGCAGCTTGGTGCCCGGGCCGACGCTGCCCAGCACGAAACGCGGCCGTTCCGGGGTGCTCCAGCGGTCTGCCGACTCGCGGGCCAACCGGGCCCCGGCCTCGGAGAGCTCGAAAATGCGCTCGGGAATGTCGTATTCACCGAGGTTGGCGAGGTTGGCGCCGAAGGTGTTCGTCTCCACGCAGTCGGCACCGGCCTCGAAGTAGGCGTCGTGCACGCTGCGGACGATGTCCGGCCGGGTGACGTTGAGGATCTCGTTACAGCCCTCATAACCGTCGAAGTCATCCAGCGTCGGATCGGCAGCCTGCAGCATGGTGCCCATAGCGCCGTCGGCGATGAGGACGCG
>DPJL01000363.1:4023-4997 GCA_003543035.1 Micromonosporaceae bacterium
AGTGTGCTTCGCGGCACAGCACCACCAACCCAGCGTCGGACGGCTGCGAACGGGCGCGAAGCCCGTAGGGTGGAGCTGTGACCGAGTTCGACGGCCTACCCACCCTGCGCTCGCCCGTGGCCATCGCGGCCTTCGAAGGCTGGAACGATGCTGCCGATGCCTCGACGTCCGCGATCGAGCATCTCGAGCAGCTCTGGGACGCCCGCGAGGTCACCACCATCGATCCGGAGGAGTTCTACGACTTCCAGGTCAACCGGCCACAGATCACGCTGGTGGACGGCGACACCCGGCGCATCGAGTGGCCGGGCACCACGATCCTCAGCGCCAGCCCGCAGGGGGCCAAACACGATGTCGTGCTGATCCGGGGCACCGAGCCCAGCATGCGCTGGCGCACCTTCTGCGAGTCGGTCCTCGAGGTCTGTCACAGCCTAGGCGTCAAGCGCATCGTGCTGCTCGGTGCACTGCTCGCGGATGTGCCCTACAACCGGCCTTTGCCCATCAGTGGCAGCGTTTCCCGGTCGGCCGACAACGAATCCGAGGACCAGCTCAGCATCACTCCCACCCGGTACGAGGGGCCGACCGGGATAGTCGGTGTGCTGCATGACGCGGCTCGCCGGGCCGAGCTCGACGCGATGTCGTTCTGGGTGCATGTGCCGCATTACGCGAACAATCCGCCGTGTCCTAAGGCGACACTCGCCCTGCTACACCGCATCGAGGAGGTGCTCGACCTCCCCGTCCCGGTCGCAGACCTCGCCGAGGAGTCGGCGGCGTGGGAGGAAAGGGTGAAAACGGCCGCCAGCCAGGATGCCGAGCTCGCCGAATACCTGCGGGAGCTGGAAGAGCGTGCGGGCGACGCCGGCACGCAGCCCCCTACCGGCGAAGAGATCGCCTCCGCGTTCGAGAAGTACCTGCGCCGTCGCGGTGGCCCGACCCACTAGCGCGACACACCTTTTATGTTGTCCTAGGACGCTAGG
>DPJL01000462.1:0-2740 GCA_003543035.1 Micromonosporaceae bacterium
ACGGCGACACCGGGACCAACCTGCTGATGACCCTACAGGCCGCTGAGCGGGCACTGGTTGACATGTCCGAGGAGCTGCCCGCCGGCGACTCCTTGAAGATCATGGCGCGTGGGGCGTTGATGGGTGCTCGTGGCAACTCGGGTGTGATCACAGCGCAGTGGCTGGCCGGGCTGGCCGCCGGAGTGAGCGGGCCGCGAGCCCTGCAGGATGCCGCTGTCGCCGCCTACGAGGCGGTCGCCCACCCGGTGGAGGGCACGATCCTCACGGTGGCCAGGGCGGCCGACGGCGCCACGATCAAAGAATGTGCCGACGCCGCTGCGGTCGCTTTGGCCCAGACGCCGGAGTTGTTGCCCGAGCTCGCCGCGGCCGGTGTGGTCGACGCCGGTGGACGGGGACTGGTCCTCCTGCTGGACGCGCTGGTCGAAACGCTCACCGGGGAACGTTTGAGTCACGACATCGACGTGGTGGTCGGGCACAGCCCTTCCGATCTGGTGAAGGGATATCGGGGCCCGGCATTCGAAGTGCAGTACATGATCGACACCGGTCAGGATGAGGTGACCAAGCTGCGTTCGGCGCTGGACCGGCTGGGAGACTCGTTGGTCGTGGTAGGTGGGCAGCCGTCGTGGCGGGTGCATGTCCACGTCGACGATGTCGGTGCGGCCATTGAAGCGGGCCTTGAGGCCGGCCGCCCGTACCACATTCAGGTGACCCATCTCACCAGCTCAAAAGCCGAGGGAGGGCCACGCCGGCCGGATCCGACGGCGCGAGCGGTCGTGGTGACCGCCGCCGGCGAGGGCATCGCCGAGCTGCTCCTGAACGAGCACGCGGTACCGGTCAAATCCAAGCCCTCCACGTCGGAGATCCTCGATGCGATCCTGGCCACCGGAGCCGGCCGGGTTGCGGTGCTGCCCACCGATTCCAACCTCCGGGCAGTGGCGCAGACGGCGGCGGACGAGGCATTCGGGGAAGGCGTCAAGGTTCGCGTGATCCCGACTCGGTCTCCGGTACAGGCTTTGGCTGCGTTGGCCGTGCGCGATCCCTCCCGCCGCTTCGAGGACGATGTGATCGCGATGGCTGAGGCGGCCGCCGCATGCCGCTCGGCCGAGGTGACCATCGCGAGCCGCGAAGCGCTCACCGTCGCGGGCCGTTGCCTGCCAGGCGATGTCATCGCCCTGGTCGAGGGCGAGGTCAACGTGATCGGCCAGGATCTGGCCGCCGTGTGCAAAGAGCTGCTCGACCGGATGCTCGCCACCGGCCGCAACGAGCTGGTCACGCTGCTGACCGGAGCTGACGCACCTTCTGGGCTCGCCGAGGAGTTGACCGAACACTTACGCGAGAAGTGGCAGTTCGTCGAGGTACACGCCTACTACGGCGGCCAGCAGCACTATCCCTTGCTGGTGGGAGTGGAGTAAGTGGACACTCCACTCGCGAAGGTCGTGGGCGCCAAGACGGCCAAAGCGCTTGCGGTCAGCCTCGACCTTTACACCGCAGGCGATCTGCTCTACCACTTCCCGCGCCGCTATGACCAGCGCGGCGAACACACCAATATCCGCGCGCTCGAGATCGGCGAGCAGGTAACCGTGATGGCGCAAGTCATCCGCACCAACTCGCGCCGTTTCAAGCAGCGCCAAGGCAACCTGCTCGAGGTGATCGTCGGCGACGGACTCGGCGGCCAGATCACCCTGACCTACTTCAATCAGGCTTGGCGGGAACGCGATCTGCGCCCCGGCCGCTGGGGTTTGTTCGCGGGCAAGGTAACCGAGTTCCGGGGGCAACGACAGCTCAACGGGCCCGAGTACATCCTGCTCGACGGGGACGACTGGAATGAGGAGATGGAGGCGTTTGCCGGGGCACACATCCCGGTCTATCCCTCCGCGGCCAAGGTACCGACCTGGGTCATCGCTCGCTGCGTTCGAGTCGTGCTCGATACCATTGCCATGCCTGCGGATCCGATGCCCTCGGAGATCCGGGCCGCTCGCAAACTGCTCGACCTGCCGACCGCGTTGCGCGAGATCCATCGTCCTTCCGCCAAGGAAATGCTCTATGCCGCCCGGCGAAGACTGGCCTGGGATGAGGCTTTCGCTATCCAGCTGACCCTCGTTCGCCGTAAGCGCGAGGCCGCCGCTTGGCCGGCTAAACCTCGCCCGCTCGTCAAAGGCGGCGGGCTTTCCACATTCGACCAGGCGCTGCCGTTCACACTCACCGACGGCCAGCTTGAGGTAGGCGAACAGATCAGTGCGGATCTCGCGACGCCGCACCCGATGCACCGGTTGCTGCAGGGTGAGGTAGGCGCCGGCAAAACCCTCGTGGCGCTGCGAGCGATGCTTCAGGTGGTGGATGCGGGCGGTCAGGCTGCTTTGTTGGCACCCACTGAAGTGCTTGCGGCGCAACACTTCCGTGGCATCACCAAGCTGCTCCCGCTCGAGGAGCAGCATCGGCTCGTGCTGCTCACCGGTTCAATGGGTGTGGCCGCGAAGCGACGCGTGCTCGCGGAGCTGGCAAGCGGTGCCGCGTCAATGGTCGTCGGGACACACGCTCTGCTTTACGAAGGCGTCGACTTCCACGACCTCGGCCTGATCGTGGTCGACGAACAGCACCGGTTCGGGGTCGAGCAGCGGGATGCGTTGCGCGCCAAGGCCGAGCAGCCCCCGCACGTGCTCGTGATGACCGCGACTCCCATCCCGCGGACAGTCGCGATGACCGTCTACGGCGACCTCGAAATCTCCACGCTGGCACAGCT
>DPJL01000462.1:2827-7029 GCA_003543035.1 Micromonosporaceae bacterium
GCACCCACGCGCTGATCCAGGAGGGCGTCGAGTTCGCCTCGCTCGCCGTCGCCGTCGTCGACGAGCAGCACCGCTTCGGCGTCGAGCAGCGGGACGCCCTGCGGGCCAAGGCCGAGCAGCCCCCGCACGTCCTCGTCATGACGGCCACGCCGATCCCGCGGACCGTGGCGATGACGGTCTACGGGGACCTGGAGGTGTCCACGCTGACCGAGTTGCCGCGGGGGCGGTCGCCGATCGCCTCGCACGTCGTGCCCGCCGCCGAGAAGCCCGCTTTCCTTGACCGGGCTTGGCAAAGGCTTCGCGAGGAAGTCGGCAAGGGCCATCAGGCCTACGTAGTGTGCCCGCGCATCGGCTCCGATTCCGCGGAGGAGGACCAGCCGCCCTCGGAGACCGACGACGATCGCAGGCCACCCATTGCGGTGCTTGAGGTTGCGCCGTTGCTCAGAGAAGGACCGTTGGCCGGGCTGCGGATCGGCGTGCTGCACGGCAAGCTACCCGCCGACGAGAAGGACAGCATCATGCGCGCCTTCGCCGCCGGAAAGCTGGACGTTCTGGTGGCCACCACGGTGATCGAGGTCGGCGTCGACGTTCCAAACGCGACAGTCATGGTGATCCTGGACGCCGACCGCTTCGGCATATCACAACTGCATCAGCTCCGCGGCAGGGTCGGCCGTGGGTCCGCGCCGGGTCTGTGTTTGCTTGTCACAGAAGCATTTGAGGGTACCCCCGCACGCGAGCGACTGGACGCTGTTGCCTCCACTGTGGACGGTTTCCAGCTGGCCGAACTCGATCTGGAACAGCGCCGCGAGGGCGACATCCTTGGTGCGGCCCAGTCCGGCCGACGTTCGCATGTGCGGCTGCTGTCGCTGCTGCGCGATCGCGAGCTGATCGGCGAGGCCTTTGCGGAGGCGGAAGCCCTGTTGCAAAGGGATCCTCTGCTCCAAGCGCACCCATTGCTGGCCGAGGCGACAAGTCGCCTAGTCAGTGAGGATCGGGCCGAGTACCTGCAAAAGGGATAAGGTTTTCTCCGCCCCCCATCACCCCGTGGTGAGCTGTAGCGTGCCGGTTCATGTCTGCACGCTGGAAAGCCATCGGAGCGCTCGGCCTGGTCGTTTCGATCGTCGTGTGCGCATGTTCTCCCCTCAATCAGCAGGCACCACCCGAACGCCTCGCCGTAGTCGCCCGCACCTCTGTTGCCGCGAGCCCCACACCATCGCCCACTCCGACGACCAAAGCCGGTGACCTAACGCTGGCGCGCGCGGTCGACTTCCGGGCGCTAGTCAACGAAACGCTTGCCGCCCAGGCGATCGCGTTGCTTCGGCAGGACGAGGAGGCTTTCCTGCGCCCGGCGAATAACGCCGACGCTCGTAACGGCCTGCTACGCAGATACCGCAATCTGACCGCCATGAGAGTCACCGGGTTTCAGCTCTCCTCCGGGCCGTTGGAGGCTGATTCTGGTACCGGGCAATGGAAGTCAAAGGTCTATATCTCGTTCTGTTTCGTGGTGGCGAATTGCACCATGGACGGCGTCTCCGAGCCGGCGGTGTGGGCCGACACCGCAACGGGGCCGGAGTTGCTGGCGCTGCAACCCGCGGCGGTCTCCGACGACTGGTACGGCGACCCTCAGCCGTGGGAGCTAAGCGACCTCCATGTCGCAGTGGGAACGCGGGTCGTAGTCGCCACCACTGCCGCGCTTAAGAATCGGCTACCGGAACTCCTCCGCGAAGCGGAGAAGGCGGCCCAGGTTGCCGACGAATTCGCCATCCGCGGCAAGCCCGACCTCTATCGCGTGTATCTGGCCGACAAGAACGAGTGGAAGACGTGGTTCGGGGTGGTCATGCCGAGATGGGCAGCCGGCTATGCGAAGGAGATCGGCCCCAGCCACACCGACGTTGTCCTCAACAACTCCTCGGCCCGATCGCAGTATCTGGCGGACATGCTCCGGCATGAGCTGACCCACGCTTCGACATTGCAGGGCAAGCACCATTGGTCCGGAAACTGGTGGCTGATCGAGGGCATCGCTGAGCTTGCGGCACATCCGGTAGGGCTGGGTCCGGCGGATTGGAAGGCCGAGACGATCAGCTATGTCCGACGCAGCTGGGATCGCAAGCTACCTGGCGAAGATCCGCCGGACGACATTTCCGACAGCGCGGCGGGCGCACGCTACGGCGTGGCATTCCTTGCGGTCAAACGGCTCAACGATCGTTTCGGGCATGCAAAGGTCATCGACTTCTTCGAGCGTGTGATCGAGCAGGACCTGCCGCTGTCGGTTGTCTCGGAGTCGGTGTTCGGCTCGCCGTGGTCCGAGGTGGAGGCCGACTGCATCGGTTTCATCCGGGCCTACCGATGATGAAGGGCGGGTCCTAAGTGGACCCGCCCTCTTGATTCTCTATGTTGTGGTGCAGTCAGAACCTTTACGAGGCCATCCTGCGGAGCTGCATCATGCGGCGACGGGCGAGGAAGAAGACCACCGCGCCGAGGCCGATCAGGCCGGCCCCGGAGGCGAGGTAGCCACCGACGTTGTCACCTGTCTGCGGAAGGCCGGGGCAATTGGCCGGCTTCTCGTACTTGATCACCTGGCGGCCCCAGCCGGAGTACTCGACCACGGCCTCTGTCTCGGAGCTCGGGATCAACTCAACCGTCTCGGTCTTTCCGGGAGCGATGGTCAGCTCCTTGACCTGCGAGCCGTAGACGACCTTGGCGTCGGCCGACTGCCCGCCCTGCGGGTTGGTCAGCTTGAGGGTGAACTTGTCGCAATTGGACTCACCCAGCACAGACGGCTTCGCGCATTCCTCCGGCCGCACCCAACCGGCGAACTTGCCGACCTCGTCGCCGCCGACGCTGACAGTCAGTGCACCCGCGCTGCCCGGAACGCTTTCATCGGCCTGCCCGCCCGCGGCGACCTTCACGTCCTTGCTGTAGCCGGTGCCCTTGATGGTGAACGTGATTTCGTCCTTGCCCGGGTTCACGAGGTGAACGTTGACGGTTCCGTCGCACTTGGACACGAACGTGGCGCTCGGCTCCGGCTCCGACACACACTTTCCATCGGTCTTCACCTCACCGGTGGCATCTTCTTCCCACTTGGGATCCGTGCCGTCGGGGTTGAACCACTTGGCGTTCACATAAAGGGTCGCCTTCGTGGTGGTGCCAGGCACCATTTGCGTGCCTTGTTTCGAGCCATCCGGCGCGATTTCATCGCCAACTGCGAGGCCCGTTAGCGGTGTGGAAGGAGTCGCGATGAGCTTGTCGATCTTCTCGATCCGCCCCCCGCCCCAGTTGCCGTTGCCGACGGTCCACGTGATCTTGTACTGACCATCCGCCTGGCAGATTGCGGTGCCACCAACGATGGGCCAATGGGCCTGAGCCGGACTGGCAAGCGCGACAGCCCCGAAGAGGCCTAAGGTCGCGCTGCCCGCGAGCGCGAGCAGGCGTTTGAAGGGACGGTTCACGCGGTCTCCCCAGAGTAGAAAGTCATAAATTTGTCGCTGTCTTGATGCGACGCCTGACCCTATGAAAAGCGAACGATCCTTGGGAAACGCAGGAGTGCCCCCGTTGCGGAATCGTTATGAAGTAACGTCGCAGGGTGACCAGGATCGTGTCGGGACGCTACGGAGGGCGACGCATCAGCGTGCCGGAGGGCAGACACACCCGGCCGACATCCGATCGGGTGCGGGAAGCACTTTTCTCCACTTTGGACAGTCAGATGGACCTCGCCGGCGCGCGCGTCCTCGACCTGTTCGCCGGATCCGGTGCGGTGGGCCTGGAGGCGCTCTCCCGGGGCGCGGAGCATGCCCTGCTGGTGGAGCACGACCCCAAGGCGGTCAAAGCGATCCGGGCGAACATCGCCGCCCTCGCCGCGACAGGCGCCCGGGTCACCGCGGCGAAGGTGGCGACGGTGCTCGCGGCGGGCAACCCGGACCAGCCATATGACCTCGTCTTCGCCGATCCCCCGTACCCGCTGACAGAGGAGGAACTCACCGCGGTCCTCAAGTCGCTGACAGAGGGCCGTTGGCTAGCGGACGACGCGGTGGTTGTTTTGGAGCGCTCAAGGCGCTCGCCGGAACCCCAGTGGGTGCAAGGTGTCACTGGTGAGCGCAGCCGTCGTTACGGGGAGTCGATCCTTTGGTACGGTCGCGCCGTTGCGCAAAGTGGCGTGCCAAATCAGCCGGAAGGGCGAGCGCAGTGAGGCGTGCGGTGTGTCC
>DPJL01000353.1:0-5150 GCA_003543035.1 Micromonosporaceae bacterium
GGCACCCGCCAAATGGTTCCTGGCAAGGCGCACGGCGCCGACGTGTGCGCGCTTGGCACACGAGGTGACGAGCAACGCAGCCAGGGGCCATTTGGCGGCTGCACTAACGCCAGCGATCGGTCTCCGCGCCCCACTGGGAAGTGGTCGTGCCGGCCGCCGGCGAAGTGGGCGCGGACAACCCGGACCACGCATCGGTGACGGGCGGCGCGGCGGACCAGCTGGACGTCCCGCCGACACCCACATCGGACCAATCGTCAGGTCCGTCATCCAGGCTCAACGGGCGGCCGAACGTCTCGACGAGCCGAGTTACCACCAGGCCGGTACCTACCGCGCCTGCGGCCAGTACCCAGATGGAGATCTTCCAATTGGCCTGTTCCCCGTAGGTGATCAGGAGGGTGATGACCGTGGTGGCCAGAACCGTGCCGAAGACGCCGCCGCGCCGGCCGTAAGCACTTGCGCCGCCAAGCAGTGCGATGCCCAGAGCCAGCCCAGTGAACTCCAGCCCGGCACTCGGCGTGATCTGTTCGTTCGCGGCACCCGCGGCAGCAGCCATCACGATCCCCGCGATCGCGGCAAGCACAGTGGAGAGAATGAGGCCAAGCGAAGTAACGCTCGCCGCGACGCCCCCGCGACGAGACGCCGGATCGCCGACCGGACGGAATCGCCCAACGCCACGGCGAATCGGCTTGATCAGACCGAGCAGCCCGCCGACCAGACTCAACAACACGAAGCCACCTATCAGGTAGTAGGCATGCTTCGTCGGATCAAACTCACCCGCCACCGAGAGCGGGCTCTGAAACCTGTTCTGAATCCAGGCAATGGCCACCAGGGTGGCCACGAGACTGCCGGCCCATCCGGGCACCTGGAAACCCACCACCAGCACAGCCATGCCGACACCAAGCGCAAGGGCCAGCACCACCGGCCAGGTCGCGGTCGGGATCAGGCCACCGCCGCTTTTCTGCGCGTAGTAAAGGGCACTCGCCACCGCGACCGAGCCGAGGGCCAGGTTGGGTGCGCCTACCCGCAACGAGATCGAAGCGGCCAGTGCGAGCAGACCGAGAACAGCACCGAAGACCAGCAGAGTTTTGAGCGCACCGCCGCTGATGGCATCGCGATGATTGGCGAAGAGCAGGTAGCCGAGCGCGATCGCGCCGAGGGCCAGCACGCCCTCCCAGGCAAAGTGGACGCCGAGCCGGTCCCGGCCGATTTCACCGTGCGCCGGGTCGTCGAAGACGTCCTCAAGGTTGGTCACCGACGGCGGCCGCGAAAGGCTGTGCCTCCCAAACTGCCCGGCATCCGTCGCATCAGTGTCGCGTTCATAGGCCATGGCCCACGCCTCCGCAAGCCGTCCACCGGTCCGCGGGGGTACGAACCGGTTACCCGGAGGACCGTACCGGCTTAAACATGAATGCGACAGCCCTAGTGCTGATCCGGCGGGGTTTTGTCCGGGTCTTCCGGCACCCTGCAGGCCCTTTCGAGCCAGAGCGCGGCAGCGATCAAGGCAAGCGAAGCGCCCGCGGAAAGCGCGGCGGCCGGCAGCCCTCGTTGAGCATGCTCATTCCGCTGGCCTTCGATGATCAGCCAGATGGTGAGTGCCAGGGTGAATCCGGCGAAGATCGCGCCCGCGAGCGAGGATGCCTTGGCCAGAACCACGTAGCGGGCCACCGCGAGCGGCTCCACTGGCGGCCTTCCCGGCTTGCGCTCGATGCGCGCCCGCGTCTGCTGTCCCAACGCAAACTCGACGATGGCCAGAGCCAGGAGTGTCACCGCTGGAAGCCAGGGCAGGCTCGCAATGTCGAAATACCAGGCGCTGACAGACAACCAGGCCACCGCCGCGGCAGCCAGGCCGGCCACGACAAGGGTTGCGGCGCTGGTCGGTTTGAGCCTTGGCTCCGGCCCCTGGGGTTCCCCTGTGCTCACGGGCTCGACTGTATCTGTATGTGGGGCAACGCTGTCATTGCCGCAACGTCATCGGCTAGGGCATCTGAGAGCACCAGGTCATTTACCCAACCATGGCCCGGCAACTGGGCGTACGGCTGGATCTCCAGCCACGGCCGCAACACGAAGGCTCGTTGATGAGCTCGCGGATGCGGCAACGTGAGCTCATCACTGTCGCGGATGATCGGAACACCTTCGTCGGTCCAGGCCGCGATGAGATCGATGTCGAGCGTGCGAGGCACCTGCTCCCGGCTTCGCAATGACTCCTGCTCTATTCGCATGGCCGCCGCGAGCCACTCCTCGACGGTCAGGTCGCCCGTGACGATGAGAACCGCGTTGTAGTACGACGGCTGATCCGGATCACCCCACGGCGGCGTTTCGTACACCCCGGACACGGCCCGAACCTCACCCACCTCGGCCAAGCCCGCGACGGCTCTTCCCAGGTAAGCCGCGCGATCGCCAAGGTTGCTCCCGATCGAGAAGACCACCTGAGTCACAATGGTCATTTTGACGCCTTCCCCCGGGCGGCTTTCCGCCGACCGGGGACAGTTCCTGTTTCACTGACCGTAGCCGTCCTAGAGGAAGGTCTTACATGGTCTCGGCAGGCGTTTTGCCTGTCCGCCCGTCCGGCGGCCAGGATGTTCAAAGCGGCGTTGCCGTCACGGTCGTGCACTGCGCTGCAATGCCCGCAGACCCAGGATCTGACGGACAAGCTGAGCTTGCCCCCGACGACGCCACATGCCGAGCAGCGTCGGCTCGTTGGTTCCCACCGAGACACAATGCCGATATGTCGTCCGTGGCGCGAAGCCTTGTACTCCAGCATCCTGCGGAACATGCCCCAGGCCGCGTCATGAACAGACTTGGCAAGACGAGTTCTGCCGAGACTGGACACCGCCAGATCTTCCAGATAGACCGCTTGGTTCTCACGGATCAACCTGGTCGAAGTCTTGTGAAGCCAGTCCCGGCGGCAGTCAGCCACCCGCGCGTACGCACGGGCGACACGGGTCCGGGCCTTGGCCCGGTTGGCGGACCCGTCGGCCTTGCGAGCCAGGGCTTTCTGCGCTTTACGCAACCGTCGTTCTTGGTTGCGAAGGAAGCGTGGATTTTCGATCACATGGCCCCTGGAGTCCACCGCGTAGGAAGTCAACCCGAGGTCAAGGCCAATCTCCATATCGACCTCTGGCAGTGTGGCGACACAGACTTGCACGACGAAAGACGCGAAATACCGACCCGCATTGTCGCGAATCACCGTCACGCTGGAAGGTTCGGCGGGCAGGGCGCGCGACCAGCGCACCCTGACTTCACCGATCTTCGCGAGATACAGGGCGCCATTGCCGCGAAGCCTGAACCCGTTGCGGGTCATCCGGAACGACTGACGGGTGTCCCGTCGCGACCGGAACCGGGGCGGTCCGACGCGCGGCCCCTTGCGCTTGCCCGTGACGGAGTTGAAGAAGTTCCGGTAGGCGGCGTGCAGATCCCGCACGCCTTGGATCAGCGCATCAGAAGATACATCTGCCAGCCATGCCCTCTGGGGAGTGGCTTTCGCTCCGACGATCAGTGCGGACTGCAATTGCGTGTCACCGATGTAGGGCTCACCTGCCCGAAGCGCATCGCTGCGGGCTCGCAGCCCGTCATTGAACACCACCCGAACGCACCCGAACGTCCGAGCCAGCATGACCTGCTGCTCCGGTGTCGGAACCAGACGGAAGGTGTACCGAAGTTGCATAATGGGGACCTTAGCCATCGGGTACGACGCTTTGCGCAGATCAATTTTGCTGGCCCGGACCGACCGGACTCCCTGGCAGGCCGACTATGAAGGACCTCCCCGTCGTGATCGGCGTGCTCAATGTGACGCCAGATTCCTTTTCAGACGGCGGGTTGTACCAGGACCTCTCCGCCGCGGTCGAGCATGGCCTACTGATGCGGGAGCAGGGTGCGCAGTATGTGGACGTAGGTGGCGAGTCGACGCGCCCCGGTGCCCAGAGGGTTTCCGGCGCAATCGAGATCGAGCGCGTGGTGCCGGTGATCCAAGAGCTGACCAGAGTAGGTGTCCCGACCAGTGTGGACACCACGCGAGCAGCCGTGGCCACGGCAGCCCTTGAAGCCGGGGCCGCAATCATCAACGACGTGTCGGGTGGACTCGCCGACCCGGAGATGCACCGGGTAGCAGCCGATGCCGGATGCCCCTACGTGATCATGCATTGGCGCGGCCATTCCGCCGACATGCAACAGCTCGCGCATTATCAGGATGTGGTCAAAGAGGTCCGCGCTGAGCTGTCCCAGCGAGTCGATGAGGCGCTCGCCGCCGGGATCGCCTCCTCGTCGATCATTCTTGATCCCGGGCTCGGTTTCGCCAAGACCGCTTCGCACAACTGGGAACTGTCCCGGGGTCTGGGCTCGATCATCGATCTCGGCTTCCCGGTGCTGTTCGGTGCCAGTCGTAAGTCGTATCTGGGACACCTGCTCGACGGCAGACCCGCCCCCGAAAGGGATGTGGCCACCGCCGCGACCAGCGTCCTGGCAGCTCAGGCTGGTGTTTGGGGAATACGGGTGCACGACGTACAGGGAACAGTCGACGCATTGAAGGTGTGGCGCGAATGGATCGGATAAGCCTGACCGGCCTGCGGATCCGCGGTTATCACGGGGTCCTCGACTTCGAACGACGAGACGGTCAGGATTTCGTGATCGACGTTTCCCTGGGACTCGATCTGACTCGGGCCGCGACGACGGACAACGTGTCCGACACTATCCACTATGGTGAGTTAGCATCGCAGCTCGCCGCGGTGGTCTCCGGTGAGCCGGTGAACCTGATTGAAACCCTGGCCGCTCGGCTGCTTGACGTCTGTCTAGCCGACAAACGTGTGGCTGAGGCGACGGTCACCGTCCACAAGCCTCACGCCCCTATTCCGCACACGTTTAACGACGTGAGCGTCACTATGCACAGGCTTTCATCCGACACTGTCACCAACGCCAAGACGTAGTTACATAGCTTGTCCCGGGCAGTGACGCACCGTACCCTCTGGAGTGTGCTGACCGGCACAGTTTTACTCAAAGTGTTCGACACGAAACAGGGTGTCATCGGCGCATCCCACAGCTGAGCGCACCTTTCCGTAAGGCTTAGCAAGTTGCACCAGCGCCGAAAATGCCCGGGGGAGGTACCACATAATGATCGCCACGTCGCTCATCGGCGCGGTTGCCGACGTCGTGCTCGC
>DPJL01000353.1:5374-28848 GCA_003543035.1 Micromonosporaceae bacterium
TTCTTCGCCAGCAAGATCGCACCTATTCTGCTGGCCGTCCTGGGCGTGATCTTCATCGGCCGGGCCAGCCGGGGTGAGGTGTCCAAAGTGCTGACGAGCTCGGCAATCGCCATCATCGGCATCGCCTTCATCGTCGGCGCGGGGGCACTGTTCCTGGTCGGGGCGAATCTGGTCAACATCATGTTCGAGTAGGGCGAACTCATGCGGTTGCGTACGGACGACGACATCTACCGGGCCCGCCTGGTCTACCTTGGACCCCCCGGCTACACCCTTCCGGTTCAGTTGCCTTACGCCCAGTACGGTCTGTTTGTGTTGCTGGTGCCCGCATTCATGGCTGTCCGTTGGGTGCTGACCCAAGACATCGACCCCTTTCCAGCTTGGGAAATCGCGCTCGCGATCGTCGCCACCTCCTACGTCTTCCGGCATGTCGATCCGGACCGCCCGGCCCGCATGGTCATCCGCACGGCGCTGACCGACTGGCGGCGCACTCGTGAACCCGCCACCGAGCGCCGCGACCCCAGACTGGTCGCGCGCCGGGTGAAGGTCCGGAAGGCGCTGGTATGACCACACACGACCAAGAATTCGATCTGGACGAGTCGGTCAGCGACGCCATTCCCTCAGTTGACGGGCCGGTGGCTTCCTTCCAACCGCCTCGGCCGGCTTCCTCACCAGAGCGCAACACGTCTACCTCGTCGCCCGCTCAAACCCAGCGCGCCTCCTCGGGCGAGCGTGCTTCCTCAGGCGAGCGGGCTGACGATCTTCAGCGCACGGCGGACAAGCGGGCCGCCGAGATGAGAGAGGCTGCCGCGCAGGCGGCGGCGCGCCTACGTACACCACCTTCGCCGGGGTCCAACCACGACCGTCCGGCGCTTCCGGGATCACCGCCCAAGCTCGATGTGGAGTCGCCCTTCCTCGAGCTTTTCGATGCGTCCGCCCACTCCCCGGAGTCTGTCAAGGTCAGCGGCCCACCGCCGGTCCAGCAACGGCCGCCTCGGCCCCCGCAGTTCACTCAGCCGCCGCCTCCACCACCTGCTCCTTTCGCGGGGACTGTGGCGCCGGTGAGTGCCGTGCCCCTGCCCGTGCCCATCAGCGCAATGCCCGCCCCGGTCAGTGCGATGCCAGTCAGCGTGCGGCCGGTCAGCGTGGTGCCGCGGCACCATCGCGAGGAGCCGGCCAGGCCGGGCAAGGTCAAGCCGGTCAAAGCACCGAAGCAGCCCAAGGATCGCGGGTCGGCGCAGGAGCTCGCGATCACCGAGATCGCCGGTCATCTCACCTTCACGCCTCATGCGGTGACGGCTTGGTACCTGCTTCCTGAGGTGCGGTGGGCTTTCCGGCCGGATCCGGAGCGGGAGGCACTGCTCAGCGCGATCAGCGAGCAGTACGCCGGGCTCGCGGGCTTCCGGCTGCATCTACGACGGACAACGCGTCCGTTTCCAGCCGACCTCTGGGCGGCTCAGCTTGACCAACTCACCACCCGGCCGCTGCCGGCCGTCCCCAACGCGCCGAGCTGGGCCGATCACCTGGTCGGTGCGCAGAAACATCTTCGCCAGGTCAACCACGCCGAAGGACAGACCTTCCTCGGCGTGACGTTTGCCCGGCGTGCCTTGGGCGACAGCATGTCCGAGCGCCTACTCAAGATGTTCGGCAAGGGCACTCCTGAATCCGAGCGCAAGAAGCTCGGCCGGCAGGTCGAGCAATTCGATGAGGTGCTTGCCGCCTTTGGCATGCGCGGCCAGCGAGCTCACGCGGCCGAGCTGGAGTGGCTGCTGTATCGCTCGGTAGCGCTAGGGATGGCGCCACCCACGATGATCGGGGCTGTCGCACATGGGTTGTGGGAAGACGGCGACCTGCTCGCGCTCACCGAGAACATCGAGCGTTACCGCACTCCTTATGGCAGCACGGTAAAGCTCGTCAACCGGCTGACCGGCGAGGAGCGCCATGTCGCCGTGCTCACGGTCGGCCGCATGGAGCCGTTGGACATTCCCGAGCGGCACGAGCCTTGGCTGCATTTCCACGAGCGCATGCCCTGGCCGATGGAGCTTTCGTCGCGGGTGGACATCCTCGGTCCGCAGGACAGCTTCCGTAACCTGGAGCATCGGCTGCGGATGATCCGCTCACAGCAGATGGACTACCTCGAGCACGGCATGGACGCCCCACCGGAGCTCGAGCGCCTGGCGAGTCGCGCACTGGTGATGGGCGACGAGATGACCACTGGCCTGCCCGTCGATTCGGCTCGCGCCCATGGTTGGCACCGCATCGCGGTCAGCGGCGCGAGTCGCGATGAGTGCCTTGAGCGCGCCCGAGCGACCACCGCTTCATACAGCCGTGAGCTGAGAGTGGCTTTGCAACACCCGAAGCAGCAGGATCAGCTTGCGCGCGAGTTCATCCCGGGCGAGCCCATCGCGAACACCGGCTATCTGCGCCGCATGCCGGTGCGTCTGCTGTCTGCGGCGCTGCCGCAGGCCGCGTCGACGGTTGGCGATCGCCGGGGAGACCTGATCGGCCGCACCGCAGGCACCTGCCGGCGCCCGGTGTTCCTCGATCCCCACTTCCCCATGGAGGTGAGGGAACGCAGCGGTCTGGCCGTCATGGTGGCCGAGCCCGGCGGTGGTAAGTCCACATTGCTCGGTGCGCTGGGTTACCTGAACGCACGGCGAGGGGTTCAGGTCACTCTGCTCGACCCCTCTGGCCCGCTGGCTCGCCTTGCCGCCATGCCCGAGCTGAAACCCTTCACGCGCGTGCTCAATCTGACCGGTGGCGAGCAGGGCACCCTTGCGCCCTACTCACTTATCCCCACGCCACAACGGACTGAATTCCAGCCGGGTCACGCAGGGAACCGTGAGTTCGAGATCGCGGTCTCCAACGCACGCGCCGAGCGGCGCATGCTTGTTCAAGACATTTGCTCCATGCTGGTACCGCCGCAGGTGGCTCGCGAAGCGTCAACCGCAACCCTGCTACGCCATGCTGTTCGGACAGTCCCCGCCGAGGAGACCTCCACTCTCGACGACGTCGTTCGCTGTCTGTCCGGTTTGGACGACAACGGACGCGAGCTCGCGAACCTCCTGATGGATACGGCCGAGATGCCGCTCGCGCTGCTCTTCTTTGGTGCGCCGCCGCCGGATCTGCTCGGCACCGATGCCGCGCTGACTGTAATCACCATGTCCGGCCTTCGGTTGCCCGACTTGAAGATTGAGCGCGAATACTGGTCGGCCGAGGAAGCCCTCGCGCTGCCGATGCTGCACACCGCACATCGGCTCGCGGTGCGCCGCTGCTACTCGGGTGACATGCACCAGCGCAAGTTGGTCGGGCTGGACGAAGCGCACTTCATGGAAGGATGGCGGTCCGGCCGCTCGTTCCTGGTGCGGCTCGCTCGCGACTCGCGAAAGTGGAACCTGGCCGCACTTGTGGCCTCCCAGAACCCGAAGGACATCCTCGGGCTCGACGTGCAAAACCTGGTGTCGACAGTGTTTGTGGGTCGTATCGCCCAGGATCCTGAGATCGCTTCTGATGCGTTGCGGCTCTTGCGGGTACCCACTGAAGTTGGTTATGAAGCTGTTCTCGCATCGCTGTCAGCACCCGATGCGAACAGTGCCGGAAGACTCGGCTACCGCGAGTTTGTGCTGCGTGACGTGGATAGTAGGGTTCAGCGAGTGCGCATCGACGTGTCCTATGTGGAGGGTCTGCTCGCGACTCTCGACACCACACCCACCGGTCAGGCAGCCCGACGGTGAGGAGAGTCGTCGCGGTCTTCGTCCTCTTGATCGCCACCTTCTTCGGCGTGCCTGCATCAGCCTCGCCCACTCCGTCGCCGGTCGCTGCCGCTCCCGGCGACCCCCTCTGCTCCCTCGAAGAGTGGCGCAGCCGGGGTTTGGACGAATGCATTTCGCGGCTACAAGAGGTCTCCGCGGCACGGGTGCAATGCCTTCGGGCGCCTGAGCCCGGCGCGCCCGACTCTGGCTTCGGCGGCTGGTTCGCCGCCAAACCGACGTGGCCTTCCACAGGCCCAGCGGGGAAGTACAGCATCTACGGGTACGCGGGCTACGACTACACCACCTATGACATCGGCTGCGCCGACACGTTGATGCACCCCGACTACAAGATCGAATCAACGATCGCCAACGGCGAGTTCATGATTGCCACAGGCGTCGTCGCGGCTTCGAATGGACTGCGCGAGAAGGCCTGGGATCCAGGCGACCTGTGGGCCTGGGCCAACCCTCTTGTCGAGGGAGCCACGCGGGCCATATACGACAGGGTGTTCAGCGTATTCGGCGTCGTAACGCTGGCTGTCGTCGGAATGTATTTGCTGTGGCGTTCCCGCCAGGCGCAGATGTCGGCAGCTCTTACGACCGCTGGCTGGGCGGTAATGGTGCTGATCGCAGTGACCGCCCTGGCTGCCTGGCCCGTGAAGTCAGCCAACATTGCGGACAGCGCCCTCGTTGGGACTCTGAACGTGGTGCACGACGCGATTGGCCCGCAAACGGGAGCCCCAATCGTGTGCGACGACCCCACGCCGGGCGCCTGCGATGACAAACGGCCTCCAGCAGTCCGTGCCGGTGACACTGCAGTCGAGACTTTGCTCTACAGGAACTGGTTGCGAGGCGCGCTCGGCTCTGCCGATAGCGAGACCGCGCAGAAGTACGGGCCAGCGCTCTATCGTGCCAAGTCGCTCAGCTGGTCGGACATACAGAAGATCAAGGATGATCCGGCACGCCGACAGGGAATCATCGACGCCAAGAAGCGCGATTGGATGAAAGTAGGCGAGCAGATCCGCGCCGAGGATCCGGAAGCCTACGAATATCTCAAGGGCAAGAAGGGAATGGAGCGTGTCGGCGCCGGATTCGTCGCGATCCTTGCTGCGCTCGCTTACGCCACATTCGACATCGTCGCCTCTCTACTGGTACTACTCGGATTCCTGATCATCCGGTGGGCAGTCGTAGCGGCGCCCGCGCTTGGCACCGTTGGACTTTTGCGTCCAGCGAGTGCCGGTCTACGCCGACTGGTCAACGCGGTAATCGCTGCCGCTATCAACATCGCAATCTTCGGCACCGGAGCGGCGGTCTATCTCTTTGCCGTCGACCTCATCATGAGCACGGCCACGTTGCCAGGTTGGCTCCAGGTCACGCTCGTGCTGCTCTGCGGCGTGGTGGGCTGGATGCTTTTGCGGCCCTACACCCGCATCACCCAGTTGAGCGGCCGCAGTAGCGGAGCCGCGCTGCTCACAGCGAGACCGGCTGCGACAGCCACCACGACCACTTCCGCCACCGTCGATGTCGCGCATGACGGTCAACGCAATGAAGGCCGGGTCGAGGTTGAGCTCAAGCAGGAGCGAACCGTGACGCTGCAGCGGGCCGAGGCTTCGCCAGCCGTTGATGCCGCGCGGCAGCGAGCCTGGTCCCATTCGGACGTTCCGCAAGACGAGCCCGGCTTTGCGATCTATCGGCCTGCCTCGGTTCCGCACCAGGCCGCACCGCCGACCGTTGGCGGAGGTGCCCCGGCGCCGTCACAAAGTCCTGCTCGGACTGAGGCGCGCGCGGAGTCGCGGTAGCCATGGCCGGCCGACTGCTCAGTGCGCTGCCGGTGCGGCCTCGTACCGCGATGGCCCTCGCCCTGCTCGTGATCGTCGGCATCGTGGTGGTCATCGGCAAGTTGATGGGTGGATCCCCGCTGCCAAGCACCCCGGACGGTTCTTCACAGCTGTCCACGGTGGACCCCAGCACTGGCAACGACAGCGTGGTCGATCTCAACCCGAGCCCCACTATCAAAGAGCCATCCAGCGGCCAGCCCTCGCTCGCTGTCGCCACTTCCTTCGCCGAAAACTGGATCAACAAGAACCGCACCGCCCAGGCCTGGCGCGCTTCCCTGCAGCCCCTTTCCACCAAGACACTCACCGCGGAGCTCGCCGGAGCCGACCCCATCTCGGTGCCCGCGCAACGCATCACAGGCGCGCCGGTCACCGAAGTCCTGGCCGAGACCTCGGCGGACATCATCTTCCCCATGGATGCCGGCAAGCTTCGATTGCGCTTGGTATACGGAGCGGAAGGACGCTGGCTCGTCGACGGGATCGACTGGGAGCGAGCATGAGATGACACGCCTCCCCCTTACCCCCGCACCCCTGCGCGGCCCCCAAAAACGCCTGATCAAGCCCGGTCTCATCGTCGCGGTTACCGCCGCGTTGGCAGTGTTGTGCTGCGGCGGAGCGGTCAGTGCCATCATCTTTGGCGACCTCACCGCCAACCAGTCGAACTTGACGAATTCGCTCAGCTGCGGTGGCCCGGGCGCGATCAGTGTCAACGGTGAGTTTGATCGGATCGGTCACTACGGGCCCGACCAGATCCGAAACGCAGCCATCATCATCCGCGCGGGACAAGACCTCGAGGTGCCGCCGCGAGGCTGGGTCATCGCTGTCGCCACTGCAATGCAGGAGAGCAGTCTTACCAACCACGGCCACCTGGGCCCGATCAATGACCATGACTCGCTTGGCCTCTTCCAACAGCGACCGAGCCAAGGCTGGGGCACCGCCGAGCAGATCATGGATCCGGTCTACTCCTCGACCAAGTTCTACAACAGGCTCACCGCGATCCCGGGGTGGCTCGGCCTGGCTCTTACCGTTGCGGCCCAACGAGTGCAGATCAGTGCCTACCCCAACGCGTATGCCAAGCATGAGCCTTTGGCCACTCAGATCATCAATCAGCTGACCGATGGCGCTGCGCGCGCCGTCCTTGTAGGCGGAAAGTTGAAGTGTGCGGGCTTCGGTGAGATCGCAGCTTCGGGTTGGACGGCGCCAGTCGGTGCCAACGTCTGGTCTGGCTTCCGTACGCCGCAACGGCCCTCACACCATGGTGTCGACCTGGGCGCCTCCAGGCACACTCCGATTCGTGCGGCGGCTTCTGGCGTGGTCATTGTCAGCCGGTGCGATGTCGGCAACTGCGACCGCGACGGATCCCCAAGCACACCCGGGTGTGGCTGGTTCGCCGAGGTGTTGCACGCTGAACAGGTGATTACCCGCTACTGCCATATGAACACGAGACCCAACGTCAGCGTCGGGGATCGGGTAGTGGCCGGCCAGGTTATCGGCGTGGTCGGGACCACGGGCAACTCCTCCGGCCCGCACTTGCACTTCGAGGTGCACCTCGACGGCGATCGCAGCTCACGCGGGGCGGTCAATCCGGAGATCTTCATGGCGGCAAAGGGTGCGGCGTTGGGAGTCGCGGCGTGACAGAAGCAGATTTCGCTCGCTGGGCCGCGCAATGGCGGACTCCCCCAGCGCCCATCGTCCCCGTGCCCGCGCTGACCGTAGTGGGCAGCGGTGGCACGCTCCGGGGCGCCCGCGTCCTGATTGGACTCCCCGGCCATGGCTGGCGAGGCGAAATGCGGGCCGACGCTCTGATCCGGCAAGGTGCTCGCAGTCTTGTACCGGTGCTTTCCGAAGCCGACTGGTACCGGGCCGAGCGCGACCGGGTTGAAGTAGTCGCTGCCCTGGTTCCGGTCGAACGAGTCTGGGTGGAAACGCTTAGCACCGCCGAAGCTGGAGCCGATCCGCCGGCAGTAGCAGAGGCATCCCAGCTTGTTTCTCTCGACTCGCCTCCGACACGTCCCGCCCTGCCGGTCGAGGGCGCGGCTCAGCTCGCCGGCCGCCGCCTGGTGCACACCGGACAGGAGGGTGAGACCCGTGGCCTGCGAGCCGTCACCGAGTCGTATCAAGGCGCGGACGGCTTTCCTCAGGTTCGCGTGACCGCAGAAGTGGACTGGTATCGCTGGGCTGCAACGGGCCAGGCTCCGGCCACTCGGGCGTTGCCGGCCAATGAGCTCTGGCTTGAGTAGCTACGTCGGAAGAGACTCGACCTTCTCGGCCCCACAGACGCGCCAGCCGCCATCATCGGCGAGCGTGAACCGCCAGGTCTCCTGACGCCTACTGGTCACATTTCCGTCCTTCAGACCAGAAATGCTTAGATTCGTTGTCAACAAGGCGCTTCGGCCTTGGTCGGATCTGTTGAACTCCACCCAGTCAACAAGTATCTTCACGC
The DNA here is from genome assembly GCA_003543035.1 of Micromonosporaceae bacterium. GTDB lineage: Bacteria > Actinomycetota > Actinomycetes > Mycobacteriales > Micromonosporaceae > Rhizocola. Next base: position 13,399 of record DPJL01000353.1, read on the forward strand.
CAAAATCGCGTTCTCGTTGGTCGAGTTCGTCTCGTAGCGCCTTGATTGGCGCAAGCTTGCTCTGATCTTCGCAAGCGTAGAGATCAGCACCAGCCTTGTCCTTGCGCACGAGCGCGGCGCGCAGGTATTCGTCGGTCACCACTTTTGGGTTGCTGCGGTCGATCTTGGTGACTTGGTTGTACGCCAGGAGACCCCAGCTCACGGCACCGATCCCGCCGGCCACGACCAGGATCCCCGCTATCACCGCTACTCGACGCCAACGCATCCCACCATTCTGCCGTTCGCGATGACGTTGGCAATGCACTTCGGATCTCTGGCGAGTGCCAGGGCACCTCTTTTCCCTGAAACAGTCCATTAAAAACTCCGCAAACGTCATGAATAGATTGTTGCCAATGTCAGGTTTGGATCATGACGCATGCCACTAGAGCCACATATTTATCTGCATAAGGATTGCTCCAGTTGCCGACGAGTGGAGGCAGGCGTGGAAGACAGGTACGACGCGTTCCTGATGGCCGACCCGGTCTTCTACGACGTTCTCCATTCACGGCAGGCCGAAAGCAGCCCGTTCGCGATAGCGGACCGTGAGCTGCCGGCCGGATGGGAGCGCAAAGAGCAGGATGACTGGCTGGTCTTCGATCCGGGTGACGCGGTCTTACCGATGCAGGGCTGGAAGATTCACGTCTCCGCGACCATGGACAACGCCGAACGCGTGCTCGAGAGGGTATGGGACTACTGCCTGCCAAGGGGCATTGAGTTCAAGTTTCTCCGTTCGCACGCCGCGCTCCTCGCACGCGTTTCGAAGTACGCGCCACGCGGCTATAGCGGCAAGCTCGTCACGATCTACCCGCCCGACGACGATGCGTGCGAGCGCATTCTCAACGAGCTCGGCGAGCTGCTTGAAGGCGAAGCCAGCCCCTACATCCTGAGCGATTTGCGCTGGGGGAAGGGTCCGCTCTACGTGCGCTATGGCGCCTTCGTGAATCGGTTTGTGGTGGCAGAAGGCGGCCAATTGGTCGGGGCCATCGCGGATGAGACCGGAACCCTTGTGCCAGACCGAAGAGCACCCGTCTTCTACGTGCCGCCGTGGGTGACGCTCCCCGATTTCCTTGCCCCACAGCTGGAGGCACGCAACTCGGTGACGATGACCGACCTGCCCTACGAGATCGAGCGGGTGCTTCACTTCTCCAACGGTGGCGGCATCTACGTCGCCAAGGACACCCGCAACGGCGATCAGGTTGTTCTCAAGGAAGCCCGGCCGCACGCCGGAATCGACGGCCACGGTCACGACGCGGTGCGCCGCATTGAGCTCGAATACGAAACGCTGCAACAGTTCGCCGGCATACAGGGGATCCCTGCGGCACGTGACATCTTCTCCGTGGGCGATCATCGTTTCCTCGCCATGGACTTCATTGACGGCCGTCCGCTGAGTCGCGAGATCGTTCATCGCTATCCGCTGATCCAGCTGGACGCCGGGCCCGAGGAGTACGCCAGCTTCACAGCTTGGGCGCTGGACGTGTATCGCCAGGTCGAAGAGGCGGTCACCGCCATTCACGATCGTGGCTACGTCTACGGCGATCTGCATCTATTCAACGTCATGGTTCGCGACGACGGCACCATCGGCCTGCTCGACTTCGAAGTCGTGTCACCGGTTGCCGACGCGACCCGGCCAGGCCTTGGCAACCAAGGCTTTTCGGCCCCGCGAGGCACAACCGGCTTCGACATCGACCGCTATGCGTTGGCCTGCCTACGCTTGGCGCTCTTCATGCCGATGACCAACGTGCTCTGGCTGTCTCGCACCAAGGCACGTCACTTGGCCCAGGTCATCAAGGAGCATTTTCCGGGTGTACCAGATGACTACCTCGCCAAGGCCGTGGACGTCATCGCGCCGCCGAGCTTGGCACAGGTACCCACGGATAGGTTTGAACCTGATTCTTGGTCACAGCTGCGGGACAAGCTGACCAGCTCCATTGTGGACAGTGCCACCCCCGAGCGCGACGATCGCCTCTTCCCCGGCGACATCAGGGTCTTCTCGCCGGGCGGCGGGATCAGCCTCGCCTATGGCGCAGCCGGTGTCCTCTATGCTCTCTCAGCGACCGGTGCCGGACGGTTCCCGCAATACGAGGAATGGTTGCTGGATCGCGCTCGCCGGCCGAAGGCAGGAACTCCACCTGGGCTCTTCGACGGTCTGCATGGCGCGGCCTTTGCCTTGAATCATCTTGGCTACCAACAGGATGCGTTGGACCTCCTCGACATTTGCCTTGGCGAGAAGTGGGAGACGCTCGGCCTCGATTTGCACAGTGGGCTGGCCGGAGTTGGCCTCAACCTCTTGCACTTCGCGGATCAGAGCGGCGAACCCGCCGTACGCCAAGCCGGCCTACGCGCCGCAGAGCTTGCGGCTTCGAGGCTTGGCGCGGTGGACTCGGTTCCGGAAGTCAGCGGGCGTCAGAACCCCTACGCGGGACTGATGCGTGGCTCAGCGGGCGTTGCCTTGCTTTTGCTACGGGCCTTTGACGACACCGGAAATCTCGGTTTCCTCGACCATGCGGCGATAGCGCTCCGCCAGGATCTTCGGCGATGCGTGCGTCGCGCAGACGGGGCGCTCGAAGTCAACGAGGGCTGGCGAACGATGCCATACCTGGATGTGGGCAGCATCGGCATCGCTACGGTCCTCGACGAGTTCCTCGCTCGTAGTCATGACGACGAATTCGCCGAAGCAGCGCAAGCGGCCCACCTTGCGGCACAGTCAAGGATGTACATCCTGCCTGGACTCTTCTCCGGGCGGGCCGGCATCCTGCACTACCTGGCGGGCCGCTCCCCCGCTCCAGCAACGGATCCGCTGGTACTCAAGCAGATTCGCGGGCTCGCCTGGCACGCACTGCCCTACGGCAGCGGAACGGCCTTCCCCGGCACCGCCTTACTTCGACTGTCGATGGATCTCGCGACCGGGACGGCCGGCGTCCTGCTGGCCCTGGGCGCGGCAATGCATGACAGCCCAACATACTTACCGCTGCTCACCCCGACTCGGCGGATGGATGAGCCGAGTCCACAGACCCCCGCACCGACCGGTGCGGGTCAGTAAGCAATCCTCTGAAGGAGGGTCACAATGGCACTTCTCGACCTGCAGGCCATGGACAGCCCCATCGTTGACATGGCGACCGGCAGCGGCTCCAGCGGCCACAGCTGCACCGCAAGCGACCTGAGCGTCACCCTTTGCGGCGACCACAGCGGCCTGAGCGCCCTGCTCTGCAACAACTGACAAACCAGCTCCACCGACGAACCGCGGTCCCGGACGACTGTCATTCGCCCGGGGCCGCGGCCCTACCGACGATGGTTGCATAAGGAGCTTCCGTGGCGCTCTTTCGCGAGATCGTGGGGAAGGGTCGCGCTTGGCTTCCATTGATAGCTGTCTGTTCAATTATAGGCACAGGAGTCACGCTCGCTCTCCCTGCCGTTTTGGGTGCTGCCATCGATACGATCGTCTTGGGCGGCAACACCATTCGGCTATTGATCCTTGCCGCAGGTTTGATCGCCTTGGCCGTGCTGACGGACATTGTCAACGCCTTCGCGAGCACCGCCTGCGTAGCCGGGACTACCGCTTGGCTACGCACAAGGCTTCTGGGCCACCTGTTGGCCGTCGGTCCACAACGGACGCGCGAGTTTCCGACCGGTGACCTTGTGAACCGGGTGTCGGGCAACTCTGTCGATGCCGCACAAGCCGGCACGAGCGTTGTGGTGACCGTGATCGCGGTCCTTCCGCCGCTGGGCAGTCTGGTCCTGTTGGCTCTCATCGACATCTGGGTGGCGCTTGCCTTCCTGCTCGGTGTGGGCCTTGTGGCGCTTGTGCTTTGGGCCTTCACCCGGCACACGACTGCAGTCGCCGCCGACTACCAACGGGTTCAGGGCAACATCGCGGGCCGGCTGGCCGAGGCCCTGCAAGGCATTCGCACCATCGCCGCGGCGCGCACGGTTAAACAAGAGGAGAAGCGGATCCTGCAGGATATGCCGAGCTTGAGCGAACACGGCAATCAGATGTGGAAGGCATTGGCTCGCTCCAGCGCCCAGGCAGCCGTTGTCGGGCCGGTGGTTCTGGTCGCGGTACTGGCGGTGGGTGGGCTTCAGCTGGCCAACGGGCAGCTCACTGCGGGCGAACTCTTTGCGGCCAGCCGATACGCCGTACTCGGAGCAGGTCTGGGCGCGTTGACCGGCGTTCTCGGATCATTGAGCCGGGCCCGCGCGGGGATGGGCCGCGTGGCTGAGGTCCTGGCACAACCCATTGCCGCATACGGCTCGCAAGGTCTTTCATCCACTTCGGACGGTGAACTCGAGTTCCGCAATGTGTCCGTGGACGGGTTGCTTCACGACATCGACCTGACATTGCCGGGGGGTGCATGCATTGCGATCGTTGGCCGATCCGGTTCAGGCAAGTCCGTGTTGGCTGAGGTTGCCGCGCGACTGCGCGATCCTGATGAGGGAGCGGTTTTGCTTGACGGGATTCCGCTCACCGAGCTCACCCATGACGAGCTCCGTCGCGCCATCGGTTGTGCGTTTGAGCGCCCCCACCTAGTCGGTGCCACCGTGGGTGACGCCATCGGGCTGGGACGTGACCCGATATCGGTCGGTCGTGCCTCGCAAGCCGTGCAGGCACACAGTTTCGTTATCAGACTTCCTATGGGGTACCAGACTCCGCTAGCCGAAACCCCAATGTCAGGCGGTGAACGACAGCGACTCGGCCTGGCCCGCGCCTGGCATGCCGAACGCGTGCTGGTGCTCGACGACGCGACTTCGAGTCTGGACATGGTCACCGAGATGAAGATCGGGCAGGCGTTTCTGGCCGACAGCGGAAAACGCACTCGTCTAGTCATCACGCACCGAGTGCCCACGGCAGCAAAGGCGGATCTCGTTGTCTGGCTTGACGATGGCCACGTCCGCGCGGTAGGTCCGCACGCCCGACTATGGTGCGATCCCGACTATCGAGCGGTGCTCCAATGACCCCCATCGCGTACGCAATGTCCTCGCTTCGCCGCCGCCCGCTGATGTCACTGCTCCTATGGTCGATCCCCGAAACTTTGCCTGCCGCGCTGATAGGCGTCGCGATCGCGAGGGCGGTTGACACCGGATTCCTTGTGGGCCAACCGGTGACGGGCTTGGCCTGGCTCGGCGCAGTGATGGCCGCTTCACTGATCGGGGCGGTCGGGTCGCGGCAGGTCTTGCGCCGTCTAGGGAATCTCGTGGAGCCGGTCCGAGACGACCTCGTCAAGCGTGTGGTAGCAGGCGCTCTGCGAAATGGCGTCGCGGGCCGTCCCGATGACGGAGCGGTGGCACGACTCAGCCGTCAGGTCGAGATCGTGAGGGACACCTTTGCCGGGCTCATTGTCGTCTCGCGCAGTTTTCTGGTCGCGCTGATCGGGACCGTGGCAGGGCTTGTGTCACTGGCGCCCATCCTGCTCCTAGTCATCCTTCCGCCCGTGCTGCTTGGGTTCGCTGCCTTCCTCGCCACCCTCAACCTTGCGGCGTCACGACTTCGGGCATCCGTTTACGCCGACGAACGGCTGGCCACCACTGCCGGCGACGTACTCACCGGCGCCCGCGACATGGTGGCCTGTGGGGCCGAAGAAGCGGCATTGGCGTTGGCGTCCGAGCCGATAGAACAACAGGCCGCCGCGGAACGGGCGCTGGCCGCACCAGCCGTCCTTCGCACGATCTGTTTCGCCATTGCCGGCTGGGCACCGCTCATCCTGGTACTCGCCGCAGGGCCTTGGCTTGTCAAATCCGGACTCAGCGCCGGCGAAATCATGGGCGGCCTAACCTACGTCCTATTTGGATTACAGCCTGCCGTTGGCAAACTGATGTCCGGACTTGGTGGCAGCGGGCTGCGATTTGTGGTGACACTGAAGCGAATTCTCGATGTGACCAAGCCGATGACCGCCAACTCCCAGCCGGTCGGCGAGGGCGGCATGCTTGTGCTGCGGCAGGTGACCTTTGCTTACGGCCGCCACTCCGAGCCGGTGCTGCGCAAGCTCGATCTCGTTGTGCACCAAGGCCAGCATCTAGCCGTCTTAGGGCCAAGCGGCATTGGAAAATCCACCCTGGCCGCCATCCTTTGCGGGCTATTGCGCCCGGACAGCGGCACCGTGGAGGTTGGCGGGCATTGCGTCCTGATCCCTCAGGAGGCCTATGTATTCACCGGCACCGTCCGCGAGAATCTTTGCTATCTCCGCACCGATGCCACCGATCTGCAGATAGCGCAGGCGGTTTCCGAGATCGGTGCGGAGTGGTTGCTGGATAGGCTCGACACTCAAATATCCCCCGGCGACCTCTCTGCCGGTGAACGCCAGCTGGTTTCCTTGGTACGGGCCTACATTTGCCAAGCACCCATCACTGTGCTTGACGAAGCAACCTGTCACCTCGATCCCGCAGCCGAACGCAGAGCCGAGGAAGCCTTTGCCCGGCAAGGCAATACGTTGATAGTCATTGCTCACCGGATCAGCTCTGCCCTGCGTGCGCCCCGCGTCTTGGTCTTGGACGGAGTCGATGCAGCGGTGGGAGACCACGCCACACTCGCGTCTCACTCACCGCTGTATCGCGAATTGCTCGGGCACTGGGCCGATGGCTCAGATCCAGCCGGAATCCTGAGCGATTCGGATGGCTTCGATTCGAGTGCGGCCGCCCGTCTTCGTCATCACACGGGAAAGGTGATTGCGAACGGTGCCATGACTGAGAAAGAGCTTGAGCGCGATGTCCCGCGCCGTTAAACCTGCGTCGGCGAGACGCAGCACCTCCCGTTCCCGCTCGGTGAGCGGGTTCTGCACCGCGGCGAGCGCCGCCCGAGCGAGCTCGCCATCGAGCACGGTCTCACCGAGAATCATCCGGCGCATGCCATCAATGAGCGCTTCGGGCGGCGACTCCTTCGCGATGACACCAATCCGCGGCGCAAGCCTTGCCACGTCCACTCTTCTGCACACCGCCGAGCTGCGCTCAGCAATGATCAACACGATGCAGCGAGCTGAAACTTGTTCGCATAGCTCGGTCATCGTGGTGCTCACCGGAAGGTCGAAGTCCAGCACGGCGATGTCTGGCCGCTCCCGGTCGACCAGTTCGGACACCTCGTTACCATGAGCCGATTCCGCGACTACCTCGATGTCCTCTTCCTGAGCAAGGACAGACGAGAGTGCACCGCGCACCAATCCACCCTGGTGTGCCAGCAATACTCTAATCACAACAGATATTCCCCAGTCTGAGCCGGTTTCGGTTCAGGCAGCTGCGGACTGCACTGACAGTGGCGTTTAGGCGACGCTCCGCCAGTAAAGGTCAGCCTAACCGTCATCGATTAAGATGCCAGGCCTACGCGCAAGGAACTTCATGAATGCTTGATTCACGGCGTGGCATTACCTATTTACCTATCAATACGGACTATCCGTGATAGATACAGGCAGTGGTAAAGAAAATCATTCTGATCGTGCTGGGCCTGCTACTTCTTTTCCCTGGTATCGGGCTTGCCGTCGCAGGTGGTGGGCTGTTGGCGCTCGGTGGCCGATCCGGCGACGTCCAGAGTGGATTCCATACTGTCAATACACCGACATCTGCGCTCGTAACCGACGCAACCATCGTGAACGACAGCTCGGGAGTCAAAGGAAAGACATCCGGCGCCACGCTCATTGTTAACGCCCGCAACTCCGCAAAACCCGTCTTTATCGGGATTGGCCCGTCCGACGAAGTTGGCCAGTACTTGGCCGGAACGGCCCACTCCGAAGTGAGCGAAGTGGACCTCCGTCCTTTCCGCTTGACCACGCGGGAGATTCCGGGTTCGAACATCCCCGCGGTGCCCGATGAGCAACTGTTGTGGGTGGCCAAGGCAACCGGAACAGAGGCGGAGCTGGTCTGGCCGGTGGTCAACGGCGACTATCGCATCGTGGTCATGAACGCCGACGGCTCGCCCGACATCAACGCGGAACTTCAGCTGGGCATGAAGATCCCGGCGCTCTTCGGGATCGGCCTCGGCACGCTAGTCGCCGGCATCCTGTTGTGCCTGCTCGCACTCGGCCTGATCATCTGGGGCATCATGGCGAAGCGCCGCCCACCGGCCCCGGCCGAGCAACCGCTTGAGCTTCCAGGCTTCTCGCCTAGGTAGCCGTGCGCTTGATGGTTCGCAACCCCTTCTCCAGCAGGTCTCGATAGGACACCGCCAGATCCTGGGTGGACGCGCCAGCTTTCACTTGCTCGGCGAGCTCACGAAATCGGGGATCGGGATGGCGTTCCCACGCCGCGGACATCGCCGAGCGCCACTCCTGCGGATCTGACAGCCGCTTGCCGGCCTTGCTAGCCAATATCCGTTCAGTGTTCTCGTCCATGGCCACCCTCCTATGCCAGCCGGCCGGCGCCGGCAAAGTCGATTTGAAGCACGCCATAGCTGTCGAACTTTCCTTGGAAGGCATCCACTACGCCCTCCAGCAGACCGGCCTTGGTGATGAACTCATCAAGCAGTCGCACAGCTCGATATACCTTGACTATGGTGGCCGCGCCGAACAACGCTGCGCCGACAACCGTTTCAGCGGTAGCGGCGGCCAGGATCGCGAAGACGGCGGCGTCTATCAGCTCCCCCATCAGCACCTCGGCAAGTTTTTCGAGCTCTGCCACCTCGTCGACGACTTCGTGGTACGCCTTCATGAAATGCGTCAACGTCGGCACCGCTTGGGCTAGCGAATCGGTGAGCTCCTTTAGCTGCAGCCATGCGGCGTCGGCCGCGTTGCCACGCCAGATCGCGTTGACGCGTGTCTCCGCCCAGCCAGAGTTGCGGCTAAGGGCTTCGCACGCCTCCGAGAGATTGCCCAGGGCGTCGGAACACGCGCGCAAGCCTGCCCAGTTACCGATGTACGGCAGGCAAAGCGCATCGAACGGATCGTAAACGCGTTCTGCTACACCGATCCGGACTCCCAGCCAATTGACCCCCATCACCACTTCACGGCAAATGTTGGATGGGCTCAACAGGTCTGTCCATGTTGGTTCGTTCGGCCATTCCGGACGATAGTCGGGCGGCGCGACCAAATGTTTCGACGGCTCCTCCCGTTCGCGCATGTTCACCTGCGGCAGATCCGTTCGCAAGCTGTCATAGCGTGAGTCCGGAACGCAGCCGATCTGAGGAAGCCGGGCATCCCAATCCGCGGCAATAGCGAGATCGACATTTTCATAGTCGCTCACCGATTTGTCGATTGATGTGGACAGCTGCGCCGCTTTCCTTGCCACGCCGTCGAAGAAGCCGGTTACGGCAGCTCGCGTCTCTGCGTGGCGTCCAATTGCGCTATTGATCTTGCCTGGGCCGAAGTCGAAATCGAACGCCTCACCGGCGTACTTGGAACATCTCTTCGCATCCGCCGCCAAGCGATCAAGCATGGCTGGTACCAGCGTAAGCCTCGGCAGATCTACCTCAAAAGTCATGTGCCCTCCCCGTTGGGATCGCAGCTTAGCGGGGCCCGGCAAAGTTATCCACAGGCTTGACTTTGTGGGTGGGATCGGGCGGGCAGCTGCGATACCCTCCCATCTACACGCGGTGCGAGCGCTGTGACTAAACGCATCTGACCGCTGTGACTGGGGAGGAGCGGGGATGACGCGACACATCAGCGTCGATCTTAATTTGCTGCGCGAGTCCAGCGCGGCCGTAAAACTTGACGTCGAGCTGGGTCTGCGGCCGGGGCTCAGCAGCACCGAGGGCAGCATCCAACATGGCGTCAGATTCGCCCGGGTATCACCCTCCGGCGAAGCCGAAGCAGCCCGATCGGCGCTTGTCGCCACACTGAAACGGCATCGGGAGAACGGGAAGCGGCACCTCGACACCGGGCAACTCCTGACGGGTGTGCTCGATGAGATCCTCATCCGTTACACCACAACCGATGACGAAGTGAGCATCGACATCAATCGTGTTCTTCGGGAGGTCGAGGCAGCTCTTCCGCCTTCAATCACGGAACCAGCTCGGATGAGGGGAAACCTGTCGTGAGTCAGCCTTTCATCGGCCCATTGCCGTTTCCTCAGCTTCCCGCGCAGCCCTCGTTTACGAGCTGGTGCACCAATTGGGGTGCATACGATGTGCCTCGCCTCTGGGACGTCGTGCGCCCCGAGAACGACAAGCTCGGCTGGGAACAGGTCACCGGCTTCCGGCACCTGGCCGATCTGCTCGTCGACCACTACCGCCGGCTGCGCAGCCAACACGACCGCCTCTACAGCGCATGGCAAAGCCCTGCCGCGGAGGTGGTGCTGTCGCGAGTGGACGGATATGCCAAGGCGCTGCTCTCAGACGCGCATTGTGCTGCGACAACTGCGACCGCGCTCGACGCGATCATGGCCACGTATGCCAACGCGCAGAAGGAGATGGAGCCTCTGGTCAAAGAGTGGAACAACGTGACCACGGACTGGAAGCCTGAGTGGTGGGATCATGCGGCCGAGAAGCTGAACAGCGAAGGCCAGGACTTGATGCGGCATACGGATGACGCTGTCCGAGACCACCGCTCCAAAATCATCATTCCCCGGGTACATGCTCGTGGCGGCTTTGATATAGGGACGTCAATTAGTTCGGAACCGTTGGAAGGCGGAGAAGAAAGCGGCAGCACAGTACGTTTCGCAGTCCCCCCTGTACCAGGGCATCATCCGCTCTCCTCTTCGGGCGGGGGTGCTGAACTGTCAGGCATGCCGAGCTTGGTTCCGGCCGTGCCTGGGCAGCCGGTTTCGATGCTGCCGATACCACCGGGAAGTCCCCACGCACCCTACGGTGGGGCATACATTCTGCCCGGACCCGGTGTCGGGCGGGGCGGTTACATCGTTCCAATGCCTCACCCGTCCTATGGACCCGGAGGCGGCAGGGGATCCCTCTATGCGCCTGGGGCTAGTCCTTGGGCGGGAGGCATTGCAGGAGCCTCGGGGGGAACTGGATTCTTACCAATGGCCCTCGGCTCACCCCAGTCGGCGGGCGGCGGCCAAGGCTCGGCTGGACAACGACGTAGCGCGAATACTTTGTGGGAGATGGAAAAGGGAGTGCAGCCGGTCATTGAAGGGGTCTGCGACGATCAGTTCATCCCGGATCTACCCAGCCAGAAGCAAGAAGAAGACTTCAAAGAGTGGTTCGCTGAGCTCGCCTACCCCTGGCGGACCGAAAAGGGCGCTGGGAGCGAACCGCAGATAATTCTCCGGAGAGCCGACTCATGATTCGCCGCGCAACCGCTCTTATCTGCCTACTTATCCTGATGGCGGGCATGCCCGCCCACGCGGCCGACCGAGTATCTGATGGCCAGTGGTTCCACACCTTCCTGCGTACCGCTGAGGCGCACGCGATCACCACAGGCAGCGGTGTCACCGTGGCGGTGATTGACACCGGAGTCGATGCAAGCCACCCAGATCTTGCTGGATCTGTACTTCCCGGCGCCGATCTGGTCGCGTCTGGCGGTGACGGGCGAATCGACACAGATGGTCACGGAACAGCCATGGCCGGGCTCATCGCCGCCCACGGCAGGGTCATCGGCACCGCACCACAGGTCAAGATCTTCCCCGTGCGATACGCAGCAACGAATGAGGGCGGGCCATTGGATGACCTAGCTGCTGGAATTAACTGGGCTGCCCGAAAAGGAGTCGACGTCATCTCAATCTCCCATGGCGATCCGATTGATGATCTCCTGCTGAAGCAGGTGGTCCAAAATGCACTGGCGGCAGACATAGTCGTTGTTGCCTCGGCTGGCAATGTTCCCAAAGTCTCCAGGGTTGTGTATCCGGCGGCGATTCCGGGGGTTGTGGCAGTCGGTGGGGTTGACCGCAATGGCAACCATTCGTCCGTCTCGGTCACTGGTCCCGAGGTTGTCATATCCGCGCCGAGTGACGCGATCTCCAGCACTGACAAGGGTGGCGGATACCGCGAGGGAACTGGTACGTCGGACGCGACCGCAATCGTGGCAGGTGCGGCAGCTCTGATCCGGGCTAAGTTTCCGCAACTCAAGGCGAGCGAAGTAGTGCGCCGGCTCACGGCAACAGCCGTGGACAAGGGTGCGCCGGGCAGGGACAACGAATACGGGTACGGCGTGCTCAACCTGGTGGCCGCGTTGACGGCCGACCTGCCCGTGGCGACAAGCGCTGCTGCGACTCCTGCTTCGACACCGACTGCGCCTCCGGCCAAGGGCAGCGGCTTTCCATGGTGGCTGATCGTGGTGCCGATCGTTCTCGGCGTGGGGTTAGGAGCCCTCCTACTGGCTAGGAGAAGGCGTTAGCGCATTACCTCTGAGGTAATCGACACTGTTCGCTGAGTCCGGCACCGTAGTGCTCATGACAACAACAGTGAGCACCACAGCCACCCAGGTCCAAGCCAACGATCGGATGCTCCGCATCGCGTTGAAGGCCGACGCTATCGCGTCCGGGGTCACCGGCCTCGGATTCGTAGCGCTCGGCCAGATGCACGAGACCCTGTACGGCTTGCCGACAGCGCTGACGATGCCAGCCGGGATCTTCCTGCTCGCATATGCGGCCATGGTCTGGTTCACCTCAACCCGTCCACAGATCAACCCGGCCTTGGTGTGGACGATCATCATCGGCAACGCGATGTGGGTTGTCGCGAGCGCTACAGTGACCGTCGCCGATCTAGTACCGCTCACCGGCCTAGGGATCGCCTTCGTCGCGCTCCAGGCGGCAGCGGTCGCACTCTTTGCGGAACTGGAGTTCATCGGGCTGCGGCGCGCGAGCCGATGATCTCGCTTACGTATGGTGGCGGGGTGACAGCCACACTTCCACAGTCACCCCGCCCGATCGGCGAGCTGCTACGCCAATGGCGCGAACGCCGCCGCCTCAGCCAGCTCGAGCTGTCGAACCAGGCCGAGGTGTCGACAAGGCACCTTAGTTTCGTGGAAACAGGTCGCTCGGTGCCGAGCCGGGAGATGGTGCTCCAACTGACCGAGCACCTTGAGGTTCCACTGCGCGAGCGAAACCGGCTCCTGCTAGCGGCGGGTTACGCCCCGGTCTATTCCGAGACCTCGTTTGACGCACCGCAGATGGAGGCCATCCGGGCTGCCGTACGCCAGGTGCTTGATGGACACGAACCCTATCCCGCAGTCGTGGTCGACAGAGCATGGAATCTGGTGGACGCCAACTCCAGCCTGTCCCTGTTCACCGATGTTGTTGCGCCGCATCTGTTGCAGCCGCCAGCCAACGTCCTGCGGGCGAGCCTGCATCCGGAGGGCTTTGCGCCACACATCATCAATCTCGGCGAATGGCGAGCACATCTGCTTGCCCGGCTGCGACGGCAGATCGAAATCAGCGGCGACGCCAGCCTGGTAGCACTGCTCGAAGAGCTCGAAGGTTATCCGTGCGATCAGCCGCAACCAACAATCGAGCTGCCCGGTCCGGGAGAAATCGTTGTGCCGCTTCGGGTGCGGCACGGCGAAGCGGAGCTGACCTTCTTCAGTATCATCGCGACCTTCGGCACGCCACTGGATGTGACCCTCTCCGAGCTGGCGATCGAATCATTCTTCCCCGCGAACGCCCAGACCTCAGAGCTTCTCCGCAGCCGCTCCGTCTGAAGTGGACAGTGCTCGAAGTCTCATGATTAACTAAGGCGGCCCAGGAAAGAGTTTGGCCCCGGGGATGTAGACGCTCTCGCGACCATGGATCACACCGGGGCTCTTAAAAGAGAGCATAGTCAACTATCGGGGGAGGCGCAACATGTATGGGGTCTTCAGGATTCCTTGGTCGATCAACATGCTGGGCGAGGAGCGCTACCAGCGTTTTCTAGCAGCAGCCCGCGGGGAGGAAGACTTCGTTCCGGCGCTCGTGGAGTTCGACGAGGCGCTGTCGACAGCGCTGCAACGAGACCTGCGAAGAGTCGAGCTGATGCTGCGCAACGCCTATGACCGGACCATGAGACTTCTCTGGAAGAACGAGACGCACTGGCTGATAGATCCGCAGTCGTATGCGCACTGCACGCTTCGACGCCGCTATCCCAAGCTGGCTGCGGCGGCGGAGGCTGGAAAGGCGGACGCAGCGACGCTGGTTTCCAATGTGACGTTTGGGTTTTGGATGCAGCTGACGACTACATCGGCTGAGCAGCCGCTCTTTGTGCCGTATCTCAAGCACAGCTTCAACGCAGGCACAGGGCGAGCTGCCGTCCACAGTGTCGTTGAGCGATTGGTGAGGCTTCGGAACAGGGTGGCTCATCATGAGCCGGTGATTGACCTATCACTTCGGTCCTTTGTGGACGATATGGTGTGGCTGAGTGAAGCCATGCTTCCGCCACGCGCGATGGACTTGCGCGCCAACGGTGAGACTCGGAAATTGCTGGAAGAAGTATGGGTGCCGATGCAACGGCGACGCTGGGTAACGTTGTAGTACATAGTTGCGGCTTTATCCGGTACCCGTCTAATGTTCTCGATCGTGGCAAAGCTGAACCAGATCATTGCGGTAGAGAAAGGCGTCAAGAGCAAGTCCTTTCAGGACTTGACCGAGGCGCATCATGCGGTGCAGAAGCCTGCACTGCTGTCGGGTATTTCGCGCAGCTACCAGCCCAAGGACGAAGAGGGCGAGCAGCTGCCGCCGGAGTCAACTCGGGTGCAGGTGCGCACCGAGGAAGTGTTGCGCGACATCGCCTCCACGCTGACCCGCCTCTTTGACGTGACGGCGACCAAGGACACCACCAACAGTGTGGCCAAAGCAAATGTGGCCGTCGACGGCGAGACTCTGCTGACCGATGTGCCGGTCAGTTACCTTCTCTTCCTGGAGAAGCAGCTGACAGATCTGCACACCTTCGTCAAGAAGCTGCCGGTGCTCGACGCGGCGGAGAGCTGGGTTTTCAACGACTCCGCAGACTGCTGGTCCACCGAGCCGGTGCGCACCATTCGGACGAAGAAGGTGCCGCGAAACCACGTCAAGGCGGAGGCGACGGAGAAGCACCCTGCGCAGGTTGAGGTGTATTACGAGGACGTGTCGATCGGCTATTGGACGACCGTGAAGTTCTCTGGCGCTTTGCCCGCGAAGCGTGTTTCCGAGCTGCTTGAGCGCGTGGAGAAACTCCAGCACGCGGTCAAGTTTGCCCGCGAGGAAGCCAATAACACCGAGGTGGTTGACCGCAAGGTTGGCGACAAGGTGTTCGGCTATCTATTCTCCCTCACTGCGAAGTGAGGGTGCGCATGAGCGCAAGCTGAAGCTGAGGCTCAAGCTGACGAAACGTGGTGACAGTGTGGGTTCGAGTCCCGCCTCCCGCTCCAATCTCGCGGGAGTAGCCCAACTGGCAGAGGCAGCCACGATCAAACTCAGATTCTCGCTCCAGATTCAGCATTCGCCACTGAACGCCAGATCGATCGCATGTGGACGAATCCACTGAGGTTGCGGGTTCAACTCCCGTCTGCCCCTCCAAACATGGGGCAGTAGCTTCAACGGCAGAGCGCAGCGGTACAAGTTGATCCACATGCTTAAAAGTGCTGGTGTGTGCAATTC
>DPJL01000085.1 GCA_003543035.1 Micromonosporaceae bacterium
TAAGTTCATGATCGACGCGAAGATGGAGCGGCGACGGCTAGGCCGATATGCCAGATGGCCGCATAGACGAGGGTCGCGAGGAGAGCGCCTACCGCGCCGGAGCCGATGGCTGGGAGGTGGGCGAAGGCCCCCGCGGCGATCGAGCCCAAACCGAGTCCTACGAAGGCTCCTAGCGCGGCAATGAGGATCCGGCCACGCTCGCCCTTCGCAGCCTGGAACTGTCCAACGAAGACCATGATCGGGAAGATCAGGGCGAGCCAGCCGTTGAGGTCACCGAACTTGCCGATCCCGATCAGCGCGAACAGGCCATCCATGATGAGGATGCCGGCGATGCTGATCAGGAACCCGGCGAGGCACTGCGCCAATAGGTCGGTGAGCCTGTTGATGCGCTTGATGGCCATGGTCAGGCCCACACCTGCTGTGGTTCGCGGCGACGGTCGGCAAGCGTGGGAGGCGGACCGAATTCGCGCACGACCTGGTACCGCGTATCACGCTCGACAGGCGTGAACCCAGCGTCCCAGATCAGGTCGAGCAGGTCATCCCGGTGCATGGTGTTGGGCGTGCCATAGGAGTCGGCATCGTGAGTGATCTTGTATTCGACCACCGAGCCGTCCAGATCGTCGACGCCGAAGTTCAGTGAGAGCTGCGCGACGGACAGGCCGTGCATCACCCAGAAGCACTTGACGTGATCGAAATTGTCGAGCATCAATCGCGATACGGCGAAGGTCTTGAGCGACTCGGCCGGCGCGGCCATGGTCGTCTTCGCTTGCAGTAGGTTGCGAACCTTGCCATCGGCGCTGTCGTGGAAGTCGTGTTGGTACCGAAGCGGAATGAAGACGGTGAAGCCACCCGTCTCGTCCTGCAGCTCACGAAGCCGCATCACGTGATCCACCCGGTGTCTGGGCTCCTCGATGTGCCCATAGAGCATCGTGGACGGAGTCCGCAGCCCCTTCTGGTGAGCCAGCCGGTGAATGCGCGACCAGTCCTCCCAGTGGCAGGCGTGGTCCACGATGTGCTGACGGATCTCCCAATCGAAGATCTCGGCCCCACCGCCGGTGAGCGACTCGAGGCCGGCGTCGATCAGTTCATCGAGGATCTCGCTGGCGCCCAGGCCGGAGATCTTCTCAAACCATTGCACTTCGGTTGCAGTGAACGCCTTCAGTTTGACTTTCGGCAATGCCTGCTTGAGCTCACGAAGCACGCGGGGGTAGTAGCGCCATGGCAGTGTCGGATGCAGACCGTTGACGATGTGCAGCTCGGTGAGCTGCTCATCCTGCATCTCCAACGCTTTTGCGACGGCCTGCTCGACCCGCATCGTGTAGGCGTCCTTCTCCCCCGGCTTGCGCTGGAACGAGCAATAGGCGCAGCTTGCGGAACAGACGTTGGTGAGGTTGAGGTGCCGGTTGACGTTGAACATGACCCGGTCACCATTCTTTTCGGTGCGGACATGATGCGCCAGACGCCCTAGCCAGGCGAGATCGTCACTGGCATACAACGCCTCGCCGTCCGCGCGGGTAAGCCGCTCCCCCGCATACACCTTCGCCTCAAGCTCAGCCTTCACGCCACTGTCCATGTCCGCTAGCCTACGTAGGACTGCTGGGGGCATGTCAGGGGAGGACTGTAAGACGATGGCGTCACGCAGAGAAAAAGTCAGCGCGACTGTGGTGCTGACGGCGCTAATCGTTGGTGGGATTAGCATTCCGGCCCAGGCCGCCCCACCCGGCGCTAAGATCACGACGGTCCCCGATGCGGGTGCTCGACCTCACACTCAAGCCATCCCACTGCTGCCCACCGGGCGCCTCGCCACTCCGCCCATCCTGCCGACCACCCCGATCGAGTTTCTGACCGCTCAGGTCGATGCGGCAACGGTCGAGTCACAGGTGCTGGCCGAAAGGATCAACGAACTGCAGGGTCTGCACGAGGACTGTCGACTTTCGCTGGCCTGGGCTGACCACTCATGGCGGCAAGCTGACGAAAAGCTCCAACTCGCCAAGGCCAAGGCGGCGGAAGCGGCGGCCGCTGCGTACAGGGCGGCAGCCGAGCTTCCGCCCGAGCTGCGGGACGGTTCGGTCCTGCGCGACCTGCAATTGCTTATCCCGCAACAACGTTCGGCCCCGTTGGGAGAGTCGGCGGCGTTCGAGCTGCAGCGAGCAGAAATCGCCGAGCAGGCGGCCCGGGCGGCATTGATGAAGGCGACCGAGGCTGAGAAGACGGCCGCCGCGGAGCTGGCCGCGGGCATCGCCACCCTTACTCAGCGCGATGCGGCCCGCGTTCTGCTGCAACAACGACTGGACAAGCTGAAGTCCGAAGACGAGCTTCGCAAGGAGCGGGAATCGGAGAAGCTTCAAAACAACTACAACGTGGGCCAGAGCAACAAGGGCCTGATGGCTCACCCCAACGCCCGCAAAGCGGTCCTGTATGCGCTCGAGCAGTTGGGTAAGCCGTATGAGTTCGCCGAGGAGGGCCCGGAAACGTTCGACTGTTCGGGCTTGACGCAGAGCGCCTACCGCACAGGCGGTGTGCTGCTGCCTCGCGTCTCCAAAGATCAGTACTACGCCTACCGAAGCAAGCCGGTAGCGCTGGATGCGCTGCTCCCGGGCGACCTGCTCTTCTACGCACGCGATCCGAAGGATTGGCGCACGATCCATCACGTGATGATCTATCTGGGAGACGGTAAGGTCGTTCACGCCCCGAAGAGGGGGGACTTTGTCAAGATCTCAAGAGTCAACCTCGGCGCCGGCAATCAGGTCGACTTCGCAGTCCGGATCATCGATGCGGTGAAGGTCCCGGCGCCAACTCCGACTCCGACACCCACCCCAACACCGACGCCCACTGCGACGCCGACAGTGACCCCTGCGACACCGCAGCCCTAATTTGCTGGACTACGCCGTACACTGGTCAAGTTGTCTGGAGCGCGATCACGCGCTCCTCCAGCGTTCCTGCGGGTGAAGTGAGCGGCCAGAACCATGAGCGGCTGCCGGCGCGGGGATGCGCCCATCCGAGAGGCTCCACCTTTGACCAGCAATGCTGTGCCCTTTGACCCTGCTCAACTCCCGTCGGTCTTCGAGATCAACATCGACGCTCCAGCCCCCACCACTCCCAGCGCGACCGTTCCCACCCCTTCCAGCGAAGGTTTCGCCGGCCTCGGCGTGCCTCGCTCATTGGTAAGGGTGCTGACCCGCGAGGGGATCACCGAGCCGTTCGAGATCCAGACCGCCACCCTGCCCGACGCCCTCAACGGCCGTGACGTCCTTGGCCGAGGCCAGACCGGCTCCGGCAAGACGCTCGCCTTCGGGCTCGCGCTGCTCGCACGACTGGCCGAGGGCAAGCCCGCCCGGCCCTACAACCCTCGCGCTTTGATCCTGGTACCTACCAGGGAATTGGCAATGCAGGTTGCCGACGCGCTGCGTCCATTGGCTCGCGCGGTCAGCCTCCAGCTTGGGACTGCCGTTGGCGGGGTGCCTTACGACCGACAGATCACCGGCCTTCAGCGTGGCCTTGACCTTCTGGTCGCTACGCCAGGGCGGCTCGGTGACCTGATCGAGAAGGGCGCCTGCTCCCTCGAGGAGGTGCAGATTTCCGTGCTCGACGAGGCGGACCAGATGGCTGACATGGGCTTCCTGCCCGAGGTCACCCAGCTGCTCGCACAAACCCCGGCCGACGCGCAGCGCCTGCTCTTCTCGGCCACATTGGACGGTGACGTGGACACGCTTGTGAAGCGGTTCATGACCGACCCGGTGACCCACTCGACCGCGCCGGCTTCCGCCTCAGTGTCCACAATGGACCACATGCTGCTGCTGATCCCGCCGCAGGAAAAGTTCAAGGTGATGGCGTCCATCGCCAACCGCGAGGGACGCACCATCATGTTCGCTCGCACTCAATTGGCTGTAGACCGGATGGTCGAGCAGTTGCGCGAGATCGGCGTTCGCGCCGGTGGCCTGCACGGCGGCAAGACCCAGCGGGTCCGCACTCGCACTCTGGACGACTTCAAAGCGGGCCGGGTGCCCGTCCTTGTTGCGACAGACGTTGCGGCGCGTGGCATCCACGTGGATGGTGTGTCGCTCGTCGTGCATATCGATCCACCCAAGGACCCCAAGGACTACCTGCACCGCGCCGGGCGTACGGCGAGGGCTGGCGAATCCGGTGCGGTGGCGACACTCGTGCTGCCAAAGCAGCGCCGCTCCACCCTTTCGATGATGGAGAAGGCGGGCGTGGCAAAGCCGGCCGAGCATCGGTTGCGGCTCTCCGACGCGAAACTGGTCGAGCTGACCGGCGCTCGCGAGCCTTCCGGCACACCGGTTGTCGAGCTTCCCGAGCCGCGCCGATCGAACGATCGTCAGCGTTCTGGTGGCGGTTTCCGTGGTGCCCGTGAGGGTTTCCGGGGCGGCCGCTCACGGGAAGGTGCGTCGCGTGAAGGGCGCCGGGACTTTGGCGACAAGCCGCGCGGCAACTTTGGTGCTCCCCGTGAGGGCGGTCAGCGTGAATTCGCACCGCGTGACGGTGGGCGTCGTGAGGGTGCGCCGCGGCGTGAGTTTGGTGACCGTCCGCGTCGCAGCTTCTAATTCGAGTCGATAGCTCTACCCGTTTGAGCCGGTGCCCGATTGGGCGCCGGCTCAACGCCATTCACCCGTGTTCAGGAAGTGCTGAACCGTCTCAGATGAACCGGTCAAATCCATGCCCTGGTTAGCTATCCAGGTGTCGCTGTAATACGTGTTGGCATAACGTTCGCCGCCGTCGCAGAGCAGGGTGACCACCGACCCGGTCTCGCCGCGTTCGAGCATGGCGGCGATCAAACCAAAGGCGCCCCACAGGTTTGTACCCGTAGAGCCTCCCACCCGGCGCCCAAGCACCCCGGATGCGATGCGCATCGTGGCTAGCGAGGCTGCATCAGGTACTCGTATCATCTTGTCCACAATGGACGGTAGGAACGACGCTTCCACGCGAGGTCGTCCGATGCCTTCGATTCGCGAGCCGAGCCCGGTGACGATGGTCGGGTCGCCGGCTTCGTAGGCGGGGTAGAAGGCGGAGTTCTCCGGATCGACCACGGCGATCTTGGTGCGATGTCGTTGGAACCGCACGTATCTCCCGATCGTCGCCGACGTCCCTCCTGTCCCGGCTCCCACCACGATCCACTCCGGAATCGGATGACGTTCCTGGCGCATCTGCTGAAAGATCGATTCCGCGATGTTGTTGTTGCCACGCCAGTCTGTCGCCCGCTCGGCATAGGTGAACTGGTCCATGAAGTGCCCGTTGCGGGCCTTCGTCAGCTCGAGTGCCTCAGACACCACGCGGGCCGGGTCGTCGACCAGGTGACACTCCGCCCCGGCGAATTCGATGAGTTCGCACTTTTCCTTGCTCGTGGAGGCGGGCATGACCGCGACGAAGGGCAGCCCGAGCATGCGGGCGAAGTAGGCCTCGGAGACCGCGGTCGAGCCGGAGGACGCCTCGATGATGGTGGTCCCCTGCGTGATCCAGCCGTTGCAGAGCCCGTAGAGGAACAGCGAGCGCGCCAAGCGGTGCTTGAGAGAGCCGGTCGGGTGGACCGACTCGTCCTTGAGGTAGAGATCGATGCCCCATTGCGTGGGCAGCGGGAAGGGCAACAGGTGAGTGTCGGCGCTGCGGTTGGCGTCGGCGCTCACCTTCGCGATCGCCTCGGTCACCCAGGCGCGGTCGTCGTTGCAGCATCGATCCAGCTGTTCCATGACCCAGACG
>DPJL01000084.1 GCA_003543035.1 Micromonosporaceae bacterium
GCTGCCGAGCTGAGCCAGATCCAGCCAGGAGGTGCCCGCGAAAGCGGCCTCCCAGCCCAGGATTCGATCGAGCTCGATGGCGTGGCCCACCGACTCGTGGATCTGCAAGCACATCTGCTCGCCGCCGAGGATCAGTGTGGTCTCGCCGGAGGGACAATGCGGTGCGGTGAGCAGAGCCCGTGACTCCTCAGCTATCCGAGGGGCGTGACTGAGCAAATCCAACTCCTGCACCAGCTCCCAGCCGCGGGTGCCGTATTGGCCGCGTGCGGCTGGATAGGAGCGCCGCTGGGTTTCACCGTTGCCGATGCTGGTGGCGCTCAGGCCGGCGCCGCATTCGCGGATGCGCTGGTCGATCCGGTGCCCCTCGCTGGAGACGAACCACTTGTCGGTGTCCCAAATCTGGTAGAGCCCTTCGGCGACATTGGCACCGTGCTCCACCATCAGTTTGGTGGCCTGGGTCAGCAGATCGCCCTTTTCCGACAGCGCGACCCCGATCGGGTCGATCTGGCAATCGCTGGCCCAGCTTGCGATCGCGGCGGAGCCGGCGATCAGATCAAGAGCGGGGCCGGGGACGCTGGCACTCGCGGTGGCAATGGCCGCGGCGCGTCTCCCGGCTTGGATTGCGGCCTTATCAGACATATCTGGTACCGCGAAAAAGCCCCAACTGGATCCGACGAGCGCCCGGACGCCGAGCCCCGCGGACTCATCAGTGGTCAACTCGTCGACTTCGCCATTGCGGGCGGTCATGGTCTCGTAGCGGCGATGCATGACTCGTGCGTCCGCATAGCGCGCACCCGCATCCAATGCGGCTTGTACAGCCGCCTCAGCGGTGCCGAAGAAGGTCATGTTGGCACCCTAGCCGCCCGGCTGGCGGGCGATAACCCCTGTCTTGGCAAGCCGGTGGCGCCTGCTACTTCCCCGAACCGGCCAGGATTCTCTGATCAGGGCTGGAAAGCGTTATGAATGAACGCCATTGTGGCCGCATCATCCGGTGTGGACAACGTCAGGACCGAATCGGGCAGGTCTCCGGCTTCGTGGCGGGCGTAGACCTCGCTTTCCACCTCATGCGGGCCCAGATAACGCTCGGCCAGCGCCACCGGCACAGAGGACCAATCCCAAGGTGCGATGGAAACCGTGGCGTGCACAGCTTCCGGCCGCCGCGACGCCAATAGTGCCGCCAGCCAGCCGCCATACCCGCTGCCGATCGCGGCGACCCGGTTGAGATCGAGGTCCGGGTGCTTGTCGGCGATGGCCCGCAGGCCGTCGACCTGATCGGCCGGAGCGAGGTCGGCCAGGCGACGATGAGCGACCTTCTCGAAGCTCGGTGAGACGCCAATCGTTCCCCGGCCGTCGACCATGACGACCGCAAATCCCGTTGCGGCCCAACGCCTGGCCTCGTCGAAGGCCTCGTGGTCGGCGCGGATCTGTTGCTCGGTCGGGGTCGACGGGAGCAGCAGCACCACGGGTAGGCGACGGCCGAAGACATGGCCGGTGGGATAGAGCACGGCGGCGGGAAGTTTGCGATCGGTGACGCGGTCGACCGCCGGGTGCGGGCCCGGGGCCGGCACGTGCCCGGTCAGCTCGGTGATCTCTGTCCCGCCGTGCAGGACTATCCACTGTGTCGAGTCGTGGCCCCACGAGCGGAATCCGGTGACGACCGTGTCCGCGGCACAGGCGGCTGAGTGCCAACCGGGGGCGGTGGTCAAGCGGTGCACCACCATCGCGCCGCTCGAAGCACCTCGAACGCGGTAGAGGTGCTGTTCCGCGGGTTCCCCTTCGCTCGCCTCAATGAGCAGATCGCCGAGCTCACCTCCGGCCGCCCGAGGGCCGAGCCGGCCGACCACTCGGCGTACGTAAAGTCCAGGCGGGGTAAGCAAAGTGCCGTCGGCGAAAAGGCATCGGGCGTCGTAGCCGTCGTGGGCGATCTCACCGCCGACCAGCACCCGGCCATCGGCCAAATGCCTTGGCGTACCAGGGATCGGGTTGACCCATCGGGGATCCGCGAGCTCGGCGTGCACCTGGGTTTCGCCCGTGCGCCGGTCGACCGCGAGCACCAGCCCGTGCGATTGGGACCTGCGCAGGGCGGTGATCAGTGGACTGCCGTCGGCCCAGGTCACGATGCCCAGGTACGGGTAGATCTCACGATCCCAGTGCACGTCGACCCATCCGCCGTCGAGGTCGAGCAGATGCAGCGAGACCTGGTTGTGGTGCACGCGGGCGGCCAGGACGGTCTCGCCATCGGGGGACCACCACCACCCCGCCTCCCGGCCGAAATAGCCGGCCGCCTCATCCGTGGCCCCCCACCGGACCGACTCCTCGCCGGCCAGAAGGTCATCTGAGCCGTCCTCCCGTACCACCCGGATGGTGTCCTGGCTCAAATAGCCGATGCGCCGCCCACTCGGGTCTGGCCGGGCGGCGTGGGCACGCCCCGGCGTCGGTAGCTTCGAGACCACTCCAGCCGCGTCCTGACGGTGCAGGACGCCGTCGCTCACCCAGACGACCACGCGTCCGGTGCGGTCCACGCCGTACTCGTCCACGCCGGTGCCCAGGGTGCGAATCTGCCCGCTGGGCACGTCACAGCCGCGCAGCTCGCCGCTGCGCAGGTGCCAGACGCGCAGCCCGTCGGCACTGACGGTGACCTCAGCCCCCATGGGCGGATCGTAGCGGCGCGGCCCGGGAGAAGGTGGGCGAACGGGCTAGAGTGGCCGAATGGCGCGCAGCATCCTCTTTGTTCACGCACACCCGGATGATGAGTCGATCGGCACCGGAGCCACCATGGCCCACTATGCCGCGTCGGGCGCGCACGTGACTCTGGTGACCTGCACGCTGGGCGAAGAGGGCGAGATCCACGTGCCCGAGCTGGCGCAGTTCGAGGCGGCCCAGGCCGACCAGCTCGGCGGGTACAGGCTGACCGAGCTCCGCACCGCTTGCGCCGCGCTCGGGGTCGCCGACTACCGCATCCTCGGTGGGCCGGGGCGTTATCGCGACTCGGGGATGATGGGCACGCCCGCCAATGAGCACCCGCGCGCCTTCTGGGGTGCGGATCTTGATGAGGCAACCGGGCACCTGGTGGAGATCATCCGTGAGGTCCGGCCGGAGGTGCTCGTCACCTACGACCCCAACGGTTTCTACGGCCATCCCGACCACATTCAGGCCCACCGGGTGGCCATGCGCGCCGCCGAGCTTGCGGGTGACGACGCTCCAAAGAAGATCTACTGGACCGCGATGCCGCTCAGCGTGCTCAAGGCCGGCATCGAAGCCTTCGCCGAGGCGGAGAACAATCCGTTCGGCGACGTCAAGGACGTGTCGGAGTTTCCCTTTGGTACCCCCGATGAGGAAATCGCCGCCTGCATCGACGGCTCGGACCATCACGATGCGAAGGTCGCGGCGCTGAGGGCACATGCCACACAGATTCCCGAAACCTCTTGGCTCTACTCGATTGCGGGCAACTTCGGGCAGGAGTTCATGGGCGTCGAGCACTTCACCCTGGCCAAGGGCGAGCGTGGGCCGGCCAAGGGTCCATACAACTGGGAAGACGACTTGTTTGCGGGCATTTGATCTCTTGCTGCGCATCGTCGGCGGTGTCCTGGCCGCACTCATGGGCGCTGGCTCAGCATTGCTCGAAGCCACCGCCACGCCCGGGTTCTGGGCCATTCCGGTAGGTGCCGCCTCGGTGGGAAACGCTTTTCTGATTTGGTTTGCTCAGTCCACAGTGGACAAACCATGGGCTTGGCTGGTACCAGGTGTGCCCTGGTTTGCCACGATGGTGGCCCTCGTGGGGCCAACCACGGAGGGTGACCTAATTGCGAATTCTTGGACCGGTCTGGCGACTTTCGCAGCCGGTGCGCTGGTGTTTTTCGTGGCCATAGCGTTACGTCCGTCTCCCCAACCCGGGACTGCGTAGGTCTGACGAGCACGGTAAGTTGCCGTCCTGTCCTACCCGCATCACCCCACGGGGAGAGTCATTTATGAACATGCGCTTTAGGCGCTCTATTCGTCGTGCCGGAATCGGCGCGACCGCCTTCTTTGCCGCCACGGCGTTCGCCGCTCCGGCCGCCTTTGCCGCCGACACGACCGCCGACCTTGAGCTCAAGGTCACGGGCAGCACACTCTCGGCCGGTGCCGATTGGAAGAAGGCTTCCTTCACCGTCCTCAACCACGGCCCGCAGTCGGCATCGGTGATCCGGTTCCAGGCTGACCTGACCGGTTTGGACGCCAGCAAGGTGGAATTCGACTGGCCGTATGACTGCGAGCCGGAGAGCGGCAAGCTGGACTGCGTCATCGACGTGCCGATCGCGGCCGGTGAGGCTTGGGATTACACGTTCGGGCTCAAGCGCAAGAGCAATGTGGCCGGGTCAGCCGGCACGCTGAAGTTCGAGATCAGCGCGCCCGAGGACCAGAACACGGCGAACAACTCGAAGAGCGTCGAGGTGGTGCTGAGCGCCAACGGCGGCGTCGACTTCGCGACCTTCGCTTACGACATCTACGGTCTGGACGGCAACGGCAAGGTCTCCGACGAGCCGGCTCAGCCCGGTGAAGTCACACTGTTCCGTGGCTTTGCCGCCAACTACGGCAGCAAGGTGGCCAAGGGAACCCGTGTCACCATCAAGCTGCCCACCGATGTCACCTTCACCGAGGAGGAGCCGGGCTACTGCTCCTTCAAGGTGGGCGACAGCACCGGCGTCTGTGAGTACAAGGAAGACATTGCGCTGCCTTACGACGCCAACAAGACTTACCCGGCGCCGCCGATCTACCCGGATTACGTGGCGGGCTTCGGTTTCATGGTGAAGATCTCCGAGAACGCCGCCGGCCCGGTGACCCTCACCGGTGGTGAGCTCACAGTCGAGGCGATCGAGGAAGTTGCTGTCGAGACCCCTGTCCCGGCTGCGGGTGCCAAGCGTGCCAACGCACCGGCGGCAAGCGAGCTCAAGGACATCGACCCGAGCGACAACACCGACGAGTTCGTCGCCTACGTGGCCGCCAAGGGCGGCCAGGGCGGCGGTCTGCCGGTGACAGGTGCTCAGGTGGGCCTGATCGCCGGTGTTGGGCTGGGTGCGGTTGTGGGTGGCGGATTCCTGCTGCTCATGGCACGTCGCCGTCGCGTCACGGCGTGAACTAGATCACTGAAGCCGCGGGTCTGGATCATCAGGCTCGCGGCTTTCGCCGTGACGCGAATCTCCTAAAAATGGGCGTGTCGGGCAAATCGGGTTAACCTTCCGGAGATCCCCTTATCTCGACGTGACGGAATGGGTTATGCAACGACGCACATGGCTGATAGCCGGAATCAGCGCTGCCTTGGTGCTCACCGGGAGCGGAGCGGCCGCCTCATACGCGGCACTGCCTGACATCCCGCGGGACGTGAGGGTGCTCGGCATCACCATCGGCGGTAAGAGCAAGGCCAAAGCC
>DPJL01000088.1 GCA_003543035.1 Micromonosporaceae bacterium
TGCCCGATGTCTGGCTCGCGCAGCCGTCGGGTCTGTCGACTTCGCCGGACGGCGCTCGGCTGTGGCTGGTCGACAGTGAGACGAGCGCGCTGCGGTACATCGAAGACGGCGTGCTCGAAACGGCCGTCGGACAGGGGCTCTTCGACTTTGGCCATGTAGACGGGGCGGCTGATAGTGCGTTGATGCAGCATCCGCTCGGCCTGCACGCCCTTGCCGACGGATCCGTCCTGGTCGCGGACACCTACAACGGCGCGATCCGGCGCTACGCCGATGGCGTTATGTCCACTGTGGAGACCGGTCTGGCCGAGCCGAGCGACATCGTCAGCACAGCCGATGGCGAGGTGTTGGTGGTCGAGTCGGCGGCGCATCGCGTGGTGCAGTTGGCGCCAGCGGTTGTGAACGTGGACGAGGTACGCCACCAGGTGAAACGGCCACCGTCGGAGCTGAGCCCGGGTGAGGTAACGCTCGAGGTGATCTTCGAGCCGCCACCCGGGCAAAAGCTCGATTTCAGCTTCGGCGACCCGACCAGGCTCGAAGTCTCCGCTTCGCCGGAGAATCTGCTGCTAGAAGGCGCTGGCGTCACGACCTCGTTGAAGCGACAGCTGGTCATCAACCCCGCCGTGACTGCCGGTGTACTGCAGGTGGTGGCTCAAGCGGCAACCTGCGATGCCGAGGCCGAACATGCGGCATGCCACCTGACCAGGCAGGATTGGGGTGTCCCAGTGGTCATCACCGATGCAGGTGCTTTCCGGCTCCCTCTGATCCTGCGCGGCCTCGACTCCTAACTCGCATGATCACGGCGATCAGGGAGTTCGGCGCACGGCGCGCCGACGACACGCCGAGAGAACTCCCTGATCACGGCGATCATGGCGGCACGGTCTCCCAGCGGTGGGTTAGGCAAACGGGCGCAGGGTGACTCCGGCGTCGAGGAGCGCGGAGCGCACCGAGTTGGCGAGAACCACGGCCCCAGGTGTGTCGCCGTGCAGGCAGATCGAGTCCACCGGGTGCGGGAGCACTGTCCCGTCGAGCGCGATCACTCGCTGGTCCACGGCCATTAGCAGGGCACGGGCCACCACTTCATCCGTGTCGATGATGACCGCGCCGGGTTTGCCGCGCGGCAGAAGGGTGCCGTCAGCTCGATACGCCCGGTCGGCGAAGCCCTCGGCGTACACCCCGGCACCCGCGTCCCCGGCCGCCGTGGCCAGCACTGAACCGGGCGCACAGAGCACCGGCAAGCCTGTGATCAGGGCTGCGTCCACAATGGCCGGCACATGCTGCACCGCGTGGTAAAGCGCGCCATGGGGTTTGAGATAGCGGACCCGCACCCCGGCGGCGCCGGCCAGCGCGGTCAAGGCCCCGACCTGGTAGATGATCTCGTCCCGGAGCTGACCCAGCTCATAGTCGATGTCCCGGCGGCCAAACCCGACGAGGTCGTGATAGCCCACCTGCGCGCCGATGGCGACTCCGCGTTGGGCTGCCCAGCCGCATACCCTCCGCATCGTCGCCGCGTCCCCGGCGTGGAATCCGCAGGCGACATTTGCGCTGGTCACCAACTCCAGCAGAGACTCATCGTCGCCGAGCTCCCAACGCCCGAAGCCCTCGCCGAGATCCGCATTAAGGTCCACAGAAGACGACCCTAGTGCCAGGCCGGGCCTGAGCGACCATAGGCAGGTCGGCGGGGTGAACAACGGCAATTACCGGGTACCCGCCGGTGGTTGGATGATCCGCGAGGAAGATGATCGGCCGCCCATCGCCCGGCACCTGAACCGCACCGGCCACCAGACCCTCGCTGGGCAACTCCCCCAAGACCGCCCGGCTCAGGCTGGGGCCCGGTCAGTCTTGCCCCCAGCCGATTGGCCATGCCCATCCGATAGGGGTGGAAGGTCAACTCTTCCGGCGATCTGAACCAGTCGTCGCGAGGTCCAAACCGGACGCGAATCCGTATCTCGTCCGGATAATTGGCCGCCGGGGTCGCGCGCGCGGGCTCGTTGAATGAGGCACCGAACGGGAGCCGATCTCCCACTTGAAGAGGAGCCGGCCCGAGCCCGGAGAGTGTGTCAGTGCTTCGGGAACCGAGCACCATCGGCACCTCGATGCCGCCTTGGACGGCCAGATAGCAATGCACTCCTGCACTCGGGGCACCGATCTCGAGTTGCTGCCCCGCCTCGATGGCGAAGGAAGTGGGGACCTTTTCCCCGTCGACCAGCACGGTGGCAACAGCGCCCGTGACAGCGACTGAAGTAGATGCGTGGAAGAGGGCCTTGAACCGGCCCAGGCTCAGCTCCAAGCCCGCGGCGGTGGAAGGGTTGCCCACCAAGCGGTTTGCTCGCTCCAACGCGGGCGGGTCGAGGGCACCCGAGCGTGGCACGCCCAGATGCGCGTATCCGGGACGGCCCCGATCCTGGACCGTCGCAAGTGGACCCTTGGCGAGCACCTCAAGCATCGGCGAACCTCACCCTGGTACCGGGAGAAAGCAAAGCCGGCTCGGCCAGCGATGGATCAAACAGGGTGAGCTCGGTGTGCCCCAACAACCGCCACCCTCCCGGCGAACTTCGCGGATACACCCCGGTATACGGCCCGCCCACTGCCACGGATCCGTCAGGCACCCCGGTACGCGGAGTCGAAAGCCGAGGCAGGTGGTAGCGCGCGGGAAGCCCTGTCAGGTAGGCGAACCCGGGTGCGAAGCCGCAGAAAGCGACCGTGAACGTGAGTCCTTTCAGGACAGTCGCCGGCTCGGTCCGCCACCGCTGAGCTACATCGTCAAAGTCGGCACCGTCCCAAGTGACGGGTATCTCCACTTGCGACGCCGACGAGGTGGGCGATGTGGGCGAAAGTAGCGTCAGGTCCGGAAGGCGACGAACGCCGCGAAGCAGGACCGTCGCCGCTGCCGGAACTATCTCCTCGCAGCTCAGCTCACCTGTTTCCCGAGCCGCCACC
The DNA here is from genome assembly GCA_003543035.1 of Micromonosporaceae bacterium. Taxonomy (GTDB): domain Bacteria; phylum Actinomycetota; class Actinomycetes; order Mycobacteriales; family Micromonosporaceae; genus Rhizocola. The sequence continues at coordinate 2,938 of DPJL01000088.1, forward strand.
AGCGTGAGAAACCATCCGGCCGGATCGTCGACCTCCAATAGCACCCCGTCCCACCCGTACGGTCGCGCTTTCATAAGGAGACTGTAATCGACTTCACCCCTCAGGCTACGGATCAGTAACCTACGGTCCCGTAACCTAGAGGCCATGACAACCACAGCTACCCGGCGCCTGAAGCCGATCGACATCGGGAAACCCCGCATGCGCGGGTGGCTGCACTTTTACGCGTTCTTTACCGCATTGGCCTGCGGCATCGTATTGACCTCCATCGCCGCCGCCCAGCCCGGCATCGTCCCGGTGGTGAGCGTCGCCGTCTACAGCCTCACCGTTTGCGGCCTCTTCGGGGTCAGCGCCCTCTATCACCGCAGGGTGTGGAGCGAGCGCGGCTACCAGACCATGCGCCGGCTGGATCACGCGATGATCTTCATCTTCATCGCGGGCACCTACACCCCCTTCTGCACGCTGCTGCTCAGCCCCGGCAAGGCAACTCTGCTGCTCGTGATCGTCTGGGGTGGCGCGCTCGGCGGCGCGGCAATGTCGCTCATCTGGCCGCATGCACCGCGCTGGGTTTCAGCGCCGCTCTATCTCGCACTCGGCTGGGTTGCGGTCGCGGTGCTGCCCGACATCCTGCGCAACGGCGGTGTGACCGCACTGGTCCTGCTTATGGCCGGCGGCCTGGCCTACTCGATCGGCGCGATCTTCTATGCGCTGCGGCGGCCCAATCCGTGGCCTACGGTCTTCGGCCACCACGAGTTCTTTCACGCGTGCACGCTGGTCGCCGCGCTCTGCCACCACATCGCGATCTACTTCGCCCTCTTCGCCTGACCTGTCCGGCAACTCCACAGGAGTTGTCGGTAAGTCAGCCGCCAGAACAGCAACTCCTGTGGAGTTGCGGTGATCAAGGACAAGACCTAGTCGACCCGGGCGGTGTGGACCGCGGTGATGTGGGCGGAGTCGAATGCGGACCACTCGACATCCGCCTCGTGAACGGCTATCCCGCAGGTCCGTAGCCCGTCCGAGTCGGCCTCACCGGCGGGATCGAGCAGCTCTGACAGCTGCGAGATGGTCGGGTTGTGCCCGATCATCATCACCATCTGAAACTCCGGCTCGATCTCCTGCACCAGTTTGACCAGGTCCTCCACGGAGCCGTCGTAGGCCGCGCGCTCATAGCGCACGGTCGGCGAGCCGGCGTGAGCCAGCGTCACCGCAACCGAATGCCACGTCTGTCTGGTCCTGCGCGATGGCGAGCAGAGGACGAGATCGGGGACATAACCGTGTTTGATCAGCCACGCTCCGGCGGCGGCCGAGTCGGCATGGCCGCGCTCGGTCAGCGGACGATCGACGTCCGGGACTCCGTTAGGACGATCTGCCTTGGCGTGACGCAACAGCACCAACGTGCGGCCCATGGCTCACAGCTTGCCTCACTGTGAGCCATCCCGCACGTGGTAATACCTAGAAGGCTTTCCCTGGAATAGTTAGAAGGCTTCCTCGGGCACGTCCATGGCGTCGAGCGAGGCCAGCTCGATGATGCGGCGGTCCGAGCTGAGCCGGGGCAGCACTTCGCGCGAGAAGAACCGTGCGCTGGCCACAACCCCTGCATAGAACGCGGAGTCCTTCGACTCGGAGCCCAACGCCTCCAGTGCCACCTGTGCCCGGCGCAGCAGCAGCCAGC
>DPJL01000355.1 GCA_003543035.1 Micromonosporaceae bacterium
TTTTTTTTTTTTAATTAGAAGACGGAAAACGAAATAACCTGGCTGAATGGAGTTCAGACTTGTGCTCTTCCGATCTTGCCCCCGCCGCAGACCCGCCAAGCGATACGCCACCTGCGTCCTCTTGGCCCGGTGCGGCCGTCCGCCTGAGCGGGTCGCAGCGGACCGAGCTAAGCCAAGCGATGGTGGCGACCGGGTTTGCCTATGCGGCGGCGCGCAGAGCGCATCAGGGGCGGGTGGTTGCCGCGCTGCTGCCGCAGATCCGGGACATCCGCCGGATGGGCGCGGCCGCACTGGACCTGTGCGCGGCAGCCGAGGGAACCGTGGACGCCTACTACGAGAAGGGTTTGGCCGCGTGGGATCTTGCGGCAGGCGGGCTTATCGCCCGCGAGGCGGGCCTTCTCGTCACCGGGCTATCGGGAGCCGCGCCGGGGCCGGATCTCGTGCTGGCGGCTCCACCAGCGCTCTACGGACCGCTGCACGACGCGCTCGTGAAGCTCGACGCGGCCGGCGGCCCGTGAACTTCGCGGACTACTCGGCTTTCTTACAGGTACCCGGCGGAAGTTTGGGATGACCCAGAATGGCCACCGCCTGGCGCATCTCAGTCGGGGTGGCCAGTTGCTTGAAATTACCCCCGATAACCACGTCGACCACGTCATCCTCACGCTTGAGGTCGAACTGGACCGTGGCGTCGTTGAGGAAATACGCCCGGACGAGGTGGGCCGCCCCGACCGTTTTCGGCCCGAATCGAAGGATCGCCACTTCATCCGGGTAGTAGGTATCCTTACCGTCGACCTTCTCGCCTTCAACCTTGGCGACGTTGAACTTGCGGTTGCGGAAGTCGGCGGCAACGTTGCCGCCGAGGCCTTGGGTCTGAGTCGCGTTGAAAACATTGATGTTCACAGCGGGCTCGTCGGGCATGGTCAAGCTCACCGGGATGTGTCCCGGTTTGCAGTCCGCCGCTTGTGCGCCACTCGTCTGGGTGTCGCGCGAGATGGTGATCACCACTAGCACCAGGGCGGCGATAGCCAACGTCCCGACAACCGCAAGCGCCCGAATCCGCGTCATGTGCATATGTGTGTCGCACCCTTCGTCCCCGTGAGCATCGCCAGCAGGTTATCGCCTCACGGGCCGTAGTGTGGTGCGACCCACGAACGCGGATGTTGGCAAAATCTCGACCATTGCCGGGAAATCTCCGGCGCGCCGAACCTGATCGGCGCTGACCTACCCCTACCTTTGTCTCGCCCGAGCAGTCGGCTCGGTCACATCGGGAACAAATTGCCACCCGTGGGCGTACAACAGCCACACGGACGCGCTAAAGTACCGCGCTCGTTGGGGAAGAACACATATTGGGAGTGTGACAATCAATGGCAACCGACTACGACGCCCCGCGCCGAGACGAGGTTGAACTCGGCGAGGACAGCCTGGAGGAGCTCAAGGCCAGGCGTGTCGACTCGCAGTCGGGCAGCGTGGACGTGGATGAGGCCGAGGTCGCGGAAAACTTCGAGCTGCCCGGTGGCGACCTTGCCGACGAGGAGCTCACGGTCAAGGTGCTACCTATGCAGGCCGACGAATTCCGCTGCTCGCGCTGCTTCCTGGTGCACCACCGCAGCCAACTCGCCGCTGAGCGCAACGGTGAGTTGATCTGCCGTGAGTGTGCATGATCTCAGTTTCTGCGGTGAGATGGGTCCATGACGGCCGACGAGTCTAAAGAGGACCGTAAGGACGACCTGGCACTGGCGGTGGCAGGTCTCGCTGAGTCCGAGATGGACAAAGCGAGCCGCGCCCGCCTACTGGGACGTCTGGTAAGTGGATTGAAGGAGCGCGGGGTCAAGCAGCTTTTCGCCCCGCGCAAAGCGATGCAATGGATTATCGACGCGGTGTCGGATCTGGCGCCTCACGTTCCGGTCCGGACATTGCCCGTGCTGCGTGCCCACTATCCGGGGCTGGAAGGCGAGGCGCTGGCCGAGCGGCTCATCCGCAACGCCGCTCGAGCGACGGCCGGGGTCGGCGCGGCCGGTGGCGGAATCGCTTCGGTCGAGTGGGTGGCACCTCCGACCCTCTTGACCACGCCGGTGCTTTTGGCCACCGAAACCGTGGCAGTGGTCGGCATCGAGATGAAGCTCATCGGCGAATTGCACGAGATCTACGGCAGCCCGATCATTGGCACGCCCAGCCAGCGGGCGGTGAGCCTGCTGCAAGCCTGGGCTTCGCGTCGCGGGGTCAACCCGGTGGTCCCCGGAAGCGCGGTGGCGACCGTACTCAGCACGGCCACCCGCAAACAGCTGCGCGACATGCTGCTGCGCCGTTTCGGGCGCAATCTCACCACGCTCGGCCCGTTCCTCACCGGTGCCGCGGTGGCCAGCTTCCTGAACCAGAAGGCCACCAAGAGGCTGGGTGGCGAGGTGGCACGCGATCTGCGGCTGCGCCACGGCCGCCTGGAGCTACCGGCCGGCGATTAGCGCCTCGGCCAGCCGCTCGGGGTGCCTGCTGGTGATGAGCCAATAGGGCGTGGGGTCGGCCGGATCATTGAGAATCACCTGAACCGCCCCGCCGATCCAGGGTCGCTGGATGACGAAGGCGAGCGGGTCCGCAGCCTGACCGAGTAGGAGTCGCTTGTCTTCCGCGCCCAGCGGGATGGCATCGGCGACATAACGTAACGGAAGCCGGGCGTCGTCGACGATGAGCTCGTCGTCGGTGACAGTGATCCGGATCCGGCCGAGAAACCAGAGCCCGGCCAGGGTGAGCGGCAGAAGCAGCGCAGGTGCAAGCCATGTCCGCAGGCCACCAGCACCGAGCCCGATCTCGAATGCCAGGACACTCACCAGCGCTACGGCCGGAACCCAACTCCACCACGGGCAAGTCAGCCGTTCCGAGAACCGGCTTCCAACCGTTGTGCGTGGTGACGTCAGGTTGCCAGGGTGCTTCACGCCCATCAGACTAACCGCGGCCGTTTCTGCAGCGGCCGAGCCGTTCCCCCGGAGGTATGAAGCCTTGATTGCCCACGAGGTCGACGCTGTCATGGTGCCCGTTCAGAGGCTCGATCCCGACCTGCCATTGCCCTCCTACGCCCATCCAGGTGACGCCGGAGCCGATCTTTACGCGGCCGAGGACGCCGAGCTGGCACCGGGCGAGCGCAAGCTCGTCCGGACCGGTGTCGCGGTCGCCCTTCCGGACGGGTACGTGGGATTGGTACACCCCAGATCGGGGTTGGCGGTCAAGATGGGGGTGACGGTGCTCAACGCGCCCGGCACAGTGGACGCCGGTTACCGAGGCGAGATTCTCGTCAATCTGGTCAACCATGATCCGGCCAATGTGGCCAAGATTGTGCGCGGTGACCGGATAGCGCAACTTGTCGTGCAGCGGGTTGAGCGGGCACACTTCCACGGCGTGGACAATCTGTCCGACACCGTGAGAGGTACCGGCGGGCACGGCTCGACCGGTAACTGAGGAGGAAACAGTGATCTTCTCGCGACGACGGGGAGCGGGACGTCACGCCAAGCCCGACGAAGCGCGCTCGACCACGCTTACAGCCGCGGAAAGGCGCCGTGAGCAGCGCGCTGCGCTTCTTGAGGAGTTGGGGATCGACACCGAGTCCACGTATTCGCCCGGTGGAGCCAATGGAGTCTCGGGCGGCCCCGCGGCCAGGTCCGCTACCCCCGAGCTGGTGCGAACCGGGCCATACGACTTCTCCGAGGCACCTCCCGCCGACCGGGTGGATCTGGGCAGCCTGCTGCTGCCGGCCATCGACGGTGTGGAGATCAGGTTGCAGGCCAGCGAGGACGGGGTGATTCAGCAGATCGTCCTCGCCCACGGCGACAACGCTCTTCAGCTGGGCGTCTTCGCGGCCCCTCGGACCGACGGCATGTGGGACGAGGTTCGCGCCGAGATCCGCAAGTCGCTGTTCGATGACGGGGTGGCGGCCGAGGACGTGATCGGTAACTGGGGCACTGAGCTGCGGGCGCGCTTGCGGACCCAGAACGGCTTCGATGATCTCCGGTTCATCGGCATCGACGGCCCGCGCTGGATGGTCCGCGCCGTCTTCCAGGGCCCGGCTGCGGTTGACCCGATCCTGGGTGGCCCGCTCAACGACTGCTTGAACGGTCTGGTGGTGCGCCGGGATGACCAGGCCCGCCCGACCCGCGAAGGCCTGCCGTTGCGGCTGCCCGAGGAGATGACACAGCCGCAGACAGGTGCGCCGGCCGTGGAGGCTGCCCCTGAGCCGCCGCCCGCGTTGGAGCAGGTGCCGAGGCGCAAGCCCTCACCACGTCCCCGCCGGGATTAGGCTAGCTGTATGGCAGCCGACGAAGTCCGCCCTCGCTCCGGGCTGCGGAGCCTGCTGCACCGGCTGACAGCCAGCCAGCAGGAGCTTGAATCCGAAGACCTGCGCCGGGACAGCGAGCGGGCCGGTTGCACCTACGCCGACACCGTTCACCGGGGTGAGCTGGTGACCGTCGCAGGTAGATTGCGTACAGTCGTCTATACCCCTCGCACCAACCTGCCCACTCTCGAAGCCGATCTTTATGACGGCACTGATGTGATCACGCTGGTCTTTCTCGGGCGCCGGCAGATCGCCGGGATCGAGCCGGGCCGGGCGCTGATCGCAAGGGGCAGGGTGGCTTTGCGGGACGGGCGCAAGGTCATTTATAACCCGCACTACGAGCTGGAAGCGCACAGATGAAACCTGAGGTCGATGAGCAGCTGCCACCGTTTGCCGAGCAGATGGCACAACAGCTTGGCGGGTGGCGTGGACTAGTCGAGTCGGGCATCCCGGTCGCGGTGTTCGTCCTGGTGAACGTGGTGCTCGGCTGGCTGATCGGGCCGGCCCAGCCACGTTTGGTGTTGCAATGGGCCATCGGTGCCGCAGTCGTTGTAGCGCTTGGCATTGCGGCGTTGCGTCTGGCGCGCAAGCAGAGCATCAGGTTTGCGGTCAACGGACTCTTCGGGATAGCCCTGGGCGCCTACCTGGCCTGGAATTCGGGCGAGCAGCGAGACTTCTACCTGCCCGGCATCCTGATCACGATCGGCTACTCGGTACTCCTGCTGGGCTCGATCCTGATTGGACAGCCACTTGTCGGCTGGATCTGGACCGTGGTGGCCAACGGCGGCAAGGGCGACTGGCGCGCCGACGAGAAGCTCAAGCGCACTTTTGCCTGGCTCACCGGACTGTGGGCGACTGTCTTCGTGCTCAAGGCGGCCATTCAGTTGACGCTCTACCTGGCCAATTACTCAACCGCCCTGGGTATCTCGCGGATCGCGTTGAGCTATCCGCCGTTTGCGCTGTTGCTGGCCGTGACCATCTGGGCGGTCCGCCGGGTGCGCCGCGAGCAGCAACAGCTGGCTACTTAGGACGCTTGGAGCGGGTCTTCTCGACGCTGTCGGCGCCGAGCATCACCGAACGCACCTGCTCCTCGGCGGCTGCGGTGCAGACGAAGATGAGCTCGTCGCCGACCTCCACCGGATCATCCGGAGTGGGCGCCAGGACTCGGCGTCCACGCACGATGGCGACCAGAGCGCTGTCGGGCGGCAGCGGGATATCGCGGATCGGCTGACCCACATGCGGGGCATCCTGCGGCAGCGTGATCTCCACCAGGTTGGCCTCACCCTGCCGGAAGGTCATCAGCCGCACCAGATCGCCGACCGTGACGGCCTCTTCCACCAGGGCGGCCATCAGCCGGGGCTTGCTCACCGAGACGTCGACACCCCACTGTTCGGTGAAGAGCCATTCGTTTTCGGCCCGGTTGACTCGGGCCACCACGCGGGCGACCGCGAACTCGGTCTTGGCCAACAGCGAGACGACGAGATTCACCTTGTCGTCGCCGGTCGCGGCCACCACGACATCACAGGCGGCGAGATCTACCTCTTGCAGACTGGCGAGCTCGCAGGCATCGGCCAGGACCCACTCAGCCTGTGGCACTCGCTCGTGCCGCAACATCTTGGGCTGCCGCTCGAGCAGCATGACCTGGTGACCGTTTTCGATCAGCTCCTGGGCGATGGATCGGCCCACATTGCCGGCTCCGGCGATGGCGACGCGCATCTGATCTCTCCTTTACGCCGCGGCGGGTGCGGACGAGGTGACCGAGCTGACCGCTTTGGCGATCTCATCGGTGACCAGCATGAAGAGCTGGTCCCCGTCCTGGATCACGGTCGAGGCGGTGGGCAGCACCCCGAGCCCAAAACGCATGACATAGGCGGCGCGGGTGCCGCACGCCTCTTCCAAAACGGACAGCGGATGTCCGACCCAGCCAGGGTGTATCGGTACCTCGATGATGGCGACAGTGCTGGTCGGATCCCGCCACAGCTCTGCGGCGCCCTCCGGAACGAGATGGCGCACAATGCGGTCGGCTGTCCAGCGGACTGTGGCGACGGTCGGAATGCCAAGGCGCTCATAGACTTCGGCGCGGCGCTGGTCGTAGATGCGAGCGACAACCCGCTGAACGCCCCAGGTCTCCTTGGCGAGCCGGGCCGAGATGATGTTGGAGTTGTCGCCACTGGACACTGCGGCGAAGGCGTCGGCCTTTTCGATCCCGGCCTGGATGAGCACCTCGCGATCGAAACCGATGCCGGTGACGGTGAGCCCACCGAACTCGGAGGAGAGCCGGCGGAAGGCGTCCGGGTCCTGATCAATGATGGCGATCTCGTGCCCTTGTGCTTCGAGGCGATGAGCCAGAGTGGACCCAACCCGGCCGCAGCCCATGATCACGATGTGCACGTTCTCGGCCTCCCTGCACCACAAGTCGTTCGGCTCATCATAGGCTCCACCATGTGGCCAACCCGACCTCCCTGCTGAAGCGACTGTTGCTGGGCCGACCGTTTCGGTCCGACCGGCTCCAGCACACCCTGCTGCCCAAGCGCATCGCTCTGCCGATCTTCGCGTCGGACGCCCTTTCCAGCGTGGCCTATGCGCCCGGCGAGATCTTCCTGACCCTGTCGCTGGCGGGTGCTGCCGCGTTCGTTTACTCGCCGTGGGTGGCGGTCGCGGTCGTGGTGGTGATGGCGACCGTGGTGGCGAGCTACCGGCAGAACGTTCACGCCTATCCGTCCGGCGGCGGCGACTATGAGGTGGCCACGGTCAACCTCGGGCCCAGGGCCGGTTTGACGGTGGCGAGTGCGCTTCTGGTCGACTATGTGCTCACGGTGGCCGTCTCGATCAGCGCGGGGGTGGAGAATCTCGGTGCCGCGGTCGGATTCATCGGCGAGCACAAAGTTGGCTTCGCGGTTGGCCTGGTGGCGCTGCTGACCGCGATGAACCTGCGGGGGGTACGGGAATCGGGCGCCCTCTTTGCCGTGCCCACCTACCTGTTCATGCTGGCGATGATCGGCTTGATCGGCTGGGGACTGTGGCGCATCTTCATCGTCGGTGAGCCGTTGCGCGCACCGAGCGCCGACCTCGAGATCAAACCCGAGCACGGGCTCGCCGTAGGAACGAGCTTCGCCTTTGCCTTCCTTTTGGTACGAGCATTTTCCTCGGGTTGTGCGGCCCTGACCGGGGTCGAGGCGATCTCCAATGGGGTGCCCGCCTTCAAGCCGCCGAAGAGTAAGAACGCCGCCACCACATTGCTACTGCTCGGGGGCCTCTCGATCGTGCTGATGGTCGGCATCGTCGGGCTCAGCCTCAAGACCGGCCTCAAGTATGTGGAGAAGCCTGCCGAGCAGATCGTGGGAGCCGGGCCCGACTATCGCCAGCCGACCGTCACCGCGCAGCTTGCCGACGTCATCTTCGACCACTTCCGGCCGGGCTTCTACCTGGTCATCGCGGTCACCGCGCTCATCCTCGTGCTGGCGGCTAACACCGCCTACAACGGCTTCCCGGTGCTCGGCTCGATCCTCGCCCAGGACCGCTACCTGCCTCGCCAGCTGCACACCCGCGGCGACCGGCTGGCCTTCTCCAACGGCATCATCTTCCTGGCGGTCGCGGCCATCGTGCTGATCGTCGCCTTCAGGGCAGAGACCACCCGGCTCATCCAGCTCTACATCGTCGGCGTCTTCGTCTCTTTCACGCTGTCGCAAATAGGCATGCTGCGGCACTGGAACCGGCATCTGCGCACCGAACGAGACCCATCGCGGCGCAACCGGATGTTGCGTGCCCGCGCCATCAACGGCTTCGGCGCCGGGATGACGGGCTTCGTGCTGATCCTGGTGCTGGCCACCAAGTTCACCCATGGCGCGTGGATCTCGATCGCGGCGATGGCAGTGATCTATGCGGTGATGCGCTCGATCCGGCGGCACTATGACCTCGTCGCCAGGGAGCTGACTCCGACCGAGGACAGGCCGATCCTGCCTTCTCGAAACCATGCGGTGGTACTGGTCAGCAAGGTGCACATGCCGACAATGCGAGCCGTGGCCTATGCCAGGGCCACCCGGCCGGACACGATCACCGCGCTGACCGTCAACGTGGACACCGCCGATGCCCGTGCGCTGCAAGCGGAATGGGATCGGCGCGGGATGAACGTCCCACTGACCATTGTGGACTCCCCGTACCGGGAGATCACCCGCCCGATCATCGACTACGTGAAGTCGTTGCGCCACAAGTCCCCGCGCGATGTCGTGACCGTGTTCATCCCCGAGTACGTGGTCGGCCGATGGTGGGAGAACCTGCTGCACAACCAATCCGCGTTGCGTATCAAGGGCCGGCTGCTCTTCGAGCCGGGGGTCATGGTGACCAGCGTGCCGTGGCAGCTCGACTCCAGCGCGGGCAAGGATCTGGAACGCCTCGACCGTGACCTGAGCCGGACCCCGTCGCGCGGGCCCAGATCGGGCGAGGAGGAATGATCGACATCGTCCAGGGCGATCGGGTCGAGGTCGAGGTCGGGCAGCCCGCGCATGGTGGGCATTGCGTGGCGCGGCACGAAGGGATCGTGCTTTTCGTTCGGCATGCGCTGCCGGGCGAGCGGGTCATTGCCGAAATCACCGAGGTGCACAAGGGATATCTGCGCGCGGATGCGGTCGAGATTCGTTCCAGCTCTTCTGATCGGGTGACGGCGCCTTGCAGGTACTCGCATCCAAATGGTTGTGGGGGTTGTGATCTTCAGCATGCGTCCGGGGCGGCTCAGCGCGAGTGGAAGGCGGCGGTGGTCCGGGAGCAGTTGGCTCGGCTGGCCGGGTTGCCCGACTTCCCGGTGGTCGTCGAGCCGTTGCCGGGTGATGGATTCGGCTGGCGGACTCGGGTCCGGTACCACATAGACGCTTTGGATCGTCCCGGCCTGCTCAAGCACCGCTCCAATGAGGTTGTCCCGATTGATCGGTGCCTCATCGCCCATCCGGCTCTGCAGGAGCTGGACGTGCTGAGGAGACGCTGGCCGGAGGTCGATGCCGTTGACGTGGTGGTGCCACGCAATGGCGAAGCACAGGTCGTGTCGGGTCAGCGGATAACCGAGCATGCGGCCGGGCATGACTTCGACCTGGCGGCTTCCGCGTTTTGGCAGGTTCACCCCGCCGCGGCCGACACTCTGGTGGCTTGCGTCGTCGACTTCCTCGAGCCCAAGCCGGGTGAGAGCGCCTGGGATCTCTATGGCGGGGCGGGGACTTTCTCGGCCGCCTTGGCCGATCGGGGTTGCGCCGTGACTCTGGTCGAAGCCGCTGGTGACGGGGTCGAAGCGGCTCGGCGAAGTCTGCGCGACGTTCGGGTGCTGCAGTCCACTGTGGAGCGAGCCCGTCTACCTGAACGGGTTGATCTGGTGGTGCTCGATCCGCCGCGGACCGGGGCGGGCGCGAGGGTGGTAAGGAAGATCACCGCCGCCAGGCCGCGCGCGATTGCTTATGTGGCTTGCGATCCGGCCGCGCTTGCACGTGATCTCCGCACGTTTGCCGAGGAAGGCTGGCCGTTGAAGCGGCTGCGGGCCCTGGATTGCTTTCCACAGACGCACCATGTCGAGTGTGTTGCGCTACTTACGAGGGATTGACCCTTACGTCATAGGTGGCAATGATGACCACCGTGCTGAATGTGTTGAGGTTCTTGGGCTTCCTGGTGGTCTACGGGGTCTGGATTGGACTTTCAGGTTGGGCTCTACAACGCATCATGCGCGGCAAGATGTGGCCGACGTACTTTGTCGGCGCCCTGTTCTGGCTGGTGCCCCCGGCGATTCTGTTTCTGCTGACCGGGCGCGGTGACGCGACCTTCCTGCTGTTGACCGGTGCGGCGTTGCCGTTCATGTTCCTGCTGGGTTTCCTGGTGCGGCGCTTCTATGGCGCCCAATGGCAGCTCGTGGCAACGCTCTACCGGATCGGATCCACGTTGGGTGCGCGGCAGGGCTGGCGCGGTTGCATCTCTCAGATCCTGACCGCTCTGGTCATGCTCGCCTATCCGATCCTGGTGGGGATCTGGTTCTTCGGCGGGGACACGAGCGGCAATCGCGAGCGGATCATCCAGGCAACGTTTGTTCTCTTTGTGTACCTGTACTTTGCCGACATCGGCACGGTGCTGATGCTCGCCAGTCCGGACACGCCACCCAACGCCCACTCGTTCCTGCTGTGGAATCGCATTCTCGGGCTGCTGCCGGCCGGGCTGATGCTCGCGATGATCCTGGCGTCGCTGGGCGACGGGAAAGGGCCGGCCGGTGCCGACATCCGAGTCATCGGCGGGCTGTTGGCGGCTCTGCTGTTACTAAGCGTGGTGCCCTACCTGATCGGCTGGGTCCGCAGCCGCAATCGGCGGCTGCGCGGCATCGCCGACCGCCCGCGGCCGGCGCGGGGCGCGGGCGCGGCGCG
>DPJL01000195.1 GCA_003543035.1 Micromonosporaceae bacterium
GGCTGGCCCTACTGCCACGGCAACAACTACGCCTTCAACGACTACACGTTCCCGTCCGGCCCGAGTGGCCCGAAGTTCAACTGCGCGGCCATCGTCAACAACTCCCCCAACAACACCGGCCTCGCCAACCTGCCGGCGGCCAAGCCGTCCACTGTGGACTATGACTACGGCGGCAACCCGCTCTTCCCCGAAATCGGTGGCGGTGGAGCACCCATGGGTGGCCCGGTCTACCGCTACAACGCTTCGCTTGCCTCGGATCGCAAGTGGCCGGCCTACTGGGATGGCAAGGCGCTCTTCGGTGAGTGGAATCAGAACAAGATGTACGCCTTCCAGGTCACCCCGGACGGGCGCTCGCTCGTCGACATCAACCAACTGCTCACCGGCATGAACGTGATCCGCCCGATGGATCTGGAGTTCGGGCCTGATGGAGCGATGTACCTGATCGAGTGGGGCACCGGCTTCGGCGGCAACAATGCCGACTCAGGGGTGTATCGGATCGACTACGCCGCAGGCGATGCGGCACCGATCGCGATAGCCAGTGGAAGCCCCACGTCTGGGCCAACCCCGTTGACCGTGAACTTCTCCAGTGCCGGTTCGAATGACCCCGGCGGGCAGCCGATCACCTATGCATGGACGTTCGGCGATGGCGGCACCTCGACTGCTGCGAACCCTTCGCACACCTACACGACCGCAGGCAACTACACCGCTCAGCTCACCGTGCGCGACCCGGGTGGCCGCACAGGCGTTGCCAACGTGCCGATCACGGCGGGCAACACCGCGCCGACCGTGAACATCACCTTCCCGTTCGACGGCGGCGTCTTTGGCTGGGGCGATCAGGTTCGGTACACGGTAACGGTTTCGGATCCGGAGACGCCGACCATCGACTGTTCGCGCGTGACCCTGCAGTACTTCCTCGGCCACGACGAGCACGGCCACCCGATCCAGTCCTACACCGGCTGTTCCGGCATCGTGCAGATCCCCGCGAGCTCGGGCCACGGCGATGAGGCCAACGTCTTCTCCGTCTTCGAAGCCACCTACACCGATGCTGGCGGGCTGATCGGACGGTCGACGAAACAGTTGCAGCCCAAGAGAAAACAAGCCGAGCACTTTACAAGTACCGGCAGAGCCCCCGGCGCAATCGGAGGCGGTGACCCGGGCGTGCAGCGGGAGACCACCGGCGACACCGCGGGCGGTTTCCAGAACATAGGTTTCATCGAGGATGGCGACTTCTGGTCCTACACCCCGGTCAACCTCTCCAACATCGACTCGATCCGATTCCGCGCGGCGTCGCCCGGCACAGGCGGGCGTATCGAGGTCCGGACCGGTTCGGCGAGTGGCACGCTCCTAGCCACCGCAACGGTTTCGGGCACGGGCGGCTGGCAGACCTACGGCGACTTCACCGTCGCGTTGCCAACTCCCAGCACGGCCACCGGGCCACTGTTCTTCATCGTGAAGAACCCGACCGGCGGCACCGGAGGCGGCGGCATCCTCAACGTGAACTGGGTGGACTTCATCGGCCGTGGCATGGCCGACACCACCGGGCTCACGGTTTCACCCACGTCGCTCAACTTCGGCTCGGTGACGGTCGGCTCGACCAGCGCAGTGCAGGCCGTGACAGTCAGCAATCCTGGCACCGGCCCGGTTCCCGTCTCCTCGATTGCGGTCAGCGGGCAGTACTCCCAGAGCAATAGCTGCCCGGTGCAGTTGAGCGCGGGAGCGTCGTGCACGGTGAACGTGCGTTTCGCCCCGACCTCGGCGGGTGCGCAGAGCGGGACCTTGACTGTCAACAGTTCCACGGTTTCACTCAGTGGCACGGGTACGAGCGCCACCGGCAACCTGGCCCTTGGTAAGCCCGTCTCTGCGAGCTCGGCGAACGGAGGCTTCGTTGCCTCGAACGTCAACGACGACAACGCCGGCAGCTATTGGGAGAGCACCAACAGCGCGTTCCCGCAATGGATTCAGGTCGACCTCGGCTCGGCTCAATCGGTCGGGTCGGTGACGCTTAAGCTGCCGCCGAGTTGGGGTGCTCGCACCCAGACGCTCTCCGTACTCGGCAGCGTCGACGGCTCAACCTGGAACACCCTGTCCCCCGCGAGCGGCCGCACCTTCGACCCGGCCAACGCGAATGTCCTGCCGATTCCGTTCGCCAGCATGACAGTTCGCTACGTACGGATAAACGTCACCGCCAACACCGGCTGGCCCGCGGCTCAGCTCTCCGAGTTGCAGATCTTCGCGGGTACCGGCTCCGGTAGTGCCACCCTTGCCGCCTCGCCCACGAGCCTGAACTTCGGCTCGCTGGCGGTCGGCGCAACCAGTTCCCCGGTCCCGGTCACCATCACCAATACTGGGGCGGCTGCCGCCTCGATCTCGTCCGTCTTGGCATCCAGCCAATTTGGACAGTCAAACGGTTGCGGCAGCTCGCTTGCGGCCGGGGCGTCGTGCACGGTCAACGTCACGTTCAGCCCCACGTCGGCCGGTGCCAAGACGGGCACCCTGACCGTCAACAGCAATGCCACCAATGCCACCCTGACGGTTTCGTTGTCCGGCACCGGAACCACCACCGGGCCGACCAACCTGGCGCTCAACCGGCCGGTGACCGCTGGGCACGTGCAGAATTACGTGCCTGGCAACGCGGTCGACGGGAATGCCGACTCCTATTGGGAAAGCCCGAACAACGCCTTCCCCCAATCCATAACGGTTGACCTGGGCGCGTCGGCGACGATCAGCTCGATCGTCCTCAAACTCCCACCCAATTGGGGCTCTCGCAACCAGACGTTGCATGTTCTCGGGAGCACCAACGGTTCCATCTACAACTCGGTCGTCGGATCTGCCACGTATACCTTCAACCCCACGGCCAACACGGTGACAATCGCCGTGCCTGCCGGGACCATCGCGCGGCACGTCCGGCTCACGTTTACCGCCAACACGGGATGGCCCGCCGGTCAGCTCTCCGACTTCCAAGTCATGGGCACGCTGAGCTAATCCGTGCATCCGCCCCGGCTCTGGACTCATCCGAGAGCCGGGGCGGCATGGCCGATTACCATACGCCGAGAATGGCTCCGGCGACGGTGAAGACGAGGATCTGGTACCCACAGTTGATGGCAAGCAGTTCCTTCGACTTGGCCTCGAAGATGCCGTTGATGATGATTGCCACGGAGGCGATGCCGATCCCGGCAACCAGCCCGGCGACGAGACCGGTCTGGAACCCGGCGTCCTTGCCGATGAACAACGCCAGTGCGAAGACTCCGATGAGGGTCGCGAGGAACGCCAAACCCATTGCCAGCACGGTGTTTTCACCGGTCGCGTTCTCCGGCGTACGGCCGGTCAGCTGCATCCAGCGCTTGCCCAGAACCGGCGGCGCATACCAGACAGCGCCGATGCCGAAGCCGACGATCGCGGCCACGATGACGGCCAGATAGTTGATCTCGTTAAGACTTGCGAGTCTGTCCATGGATGCATCATCACCCCATGGGTGCTCGGTGGACGCCAATTCCGCAAACGACACGTCGCAATTAGACAGAGGCAGCCACCGAATTGCCGGCGGCCGCCTCTGCATCCCCCAAGGGTTAAGACGTGGCGATGGCCTCCAGCACGTCGGTACGGGCCGCACGACGGGCGGGCCAGAGTGCGGCCAGCACGCCGACCACGACCATGCCGCCGAGTGCACTGGCCACAACGGGCAGTGGCACGGCCAGGTCGAAGATGGGCGCTCCCGTGATCACGTGTTGCATGACCCCGCCGAGTAGCACTCCCACGACGACTCCGAGCAACCCGCCGTACGAGGCGATCACCACGCTCTCGCGCCGGACGCTGCGCCGGACCAGAGTGCGGGTTGCGCCCACCGCGCGGAAGACGCCGATCTCGCGGGTCCGTTCGAGCACCGAGAGCGCGAGCGTGTTGACCACACCGAAGACCGCGATGATCACCGCTGCGCCCAACAGCGCGTAGACGATGTTCAAGGCCAGATCGACCTCGGCGGTGTACTGCTTGATGACCGCCTCCCGGTCGAGCACCACCACATCGGGGCGGTCGGCGAACGCCGCATCGAGGGCTTTGCCTACGGCGGCAGGGTCGCCGCCGGTGACATAGATGGCAGCGAGATAGTCGGTCGCGTTGGCCGGCATCACCGACCGGTTCACCACCACACCCCGGAAAACCTGGCTGTGGGCGTAGATTCCGGTCACCTTGGCGGTGAACTCGCCCTGGCTGGGCGAATCCGGCGAGCCCGGTTGCCCCGGCGACACCGTTATGGTGTCACCGACTTTGATTCCCCGCTCGTCTGCGACGCTCTGGGCGAGCAGCACACCGTTGGCGAGATCGGCCTTTCCGGCGACGATAACCGGGGTCAAAGCTTTGCCGAGAGCATCGCCTTCGACCGAGGTGATGGTGAGACCGCTCTGTTTCGTTCCCTGTACCAGCATGCCGAAGCCCTGCATTGGCGAGGCCACACTGTCCACTCCGGACACCCCACGTACCTTGTCCAGCACCGACTTTTGCACCCCCGACCATGCGGAGGCCGACTGCACCACCGATGTCCGCGCGGGCACGTCATTCTTGATTTCCTCGGTGAGCGCCGACTCCAGCGAGGCGCCGACTGTGGCGAAGGCGGTCACCAAAGCGAGCCCGATCATCAGGGCCGAGGCGGTGGCCGCAGTCCGCCGGGGATCGCGGATTGCGTTACGTACAGCCAATCGGGAGACTGCCGAGCCACGCCGGCTGACCAGATGTGACAGGGGCAGCAGGACAGCCGAGGCGAGCAATGGCGCCAGCAGGATCACGGCCAGCCAACCAATAAGGCCTCCGCCCATACCGACCACCCGCTCGGGATCAGTAAGCGTGCTGCCCGACGTCGCGACGACCGCGATGACACCACCGGCCATGGCGAGCGACCCGGCCACCGTTCGGACGACGAGCGACCGGCGGGGCAGCGCCGCATCCGTGCCGAGGGCGGCAACCGGTGCCACGGCCGCTCCCCTTCGAGCCGAACCGTAAGCAGCGACCACGGTTACGAGCACGCCGACCAGGTACCCGACAAGAATGGCAAGCGGAGAGACGGCA
>DPJL01000354.1:0-8110 GCA_003543035.1 Micromonosporaceae bacterium
GAGCAGGTCACCAAGCAGCTCAACAAGCTCGTCAACGTGCTGAAGATCGTGGAGTTGGAGCCGGCCACGGCCGTCCAGCGGGAGCTGCTGCTCGTGAAGGTGCGCGCAGACCGCCCGATCCGCTCGCAGGTGCTGGAGACGGTGGAGTTGTTCCGGGCCAAGGTGGTCGATGTCGCGCCCGACGCGCTGACCATCGAGGCGACCGGCACGGCGGAGAAGCTGGACGCGCTGCTGCGCGATCTAGAACCTTATGGAATCAAGGAAATGGTGCAGTCGGGCCTGGTCGCGATCGGGCGAGGCTCACGAGCAATTACCGCCAGCCCAGCTCTTCGAGTTGCTGCGTGAAGTGAAAGGTTAGTGATGGTTGAGATCTTCTATGACGATGACGCCGATCTGTCGGTGATCCAGGGCCGCAAGGTTGCGGTCATCGGATACGGCAGTCAGGGTCACGCCCACGCGTTGTCGCTGCGGGATTCCGGCGTCGACGTCCGGGTGGGGCTTCGGCCGGAGTCCAAGGGACGAGCGAAGGCCGAAGAGCAGGGGCTGCGGGTGGTGACGCCGGCCGAGGCGGCAGCCGAGGCCGACGTGATCATGATTCTCGCCCCGGACACGGCTCAGCGGCACATCTACGCAACGGACATCGCACCGTCGCTTTCAAAAGGTAAGGCGCTCTTCTTCGGGCACGGGTTCAACATCCGGTACGGGCTGATCCAGCCACCGTCCGATGTGGACGTGGCGATGGTCGCGCCCAAGGGCCCCGGTCACCTGGTGCGCCGTCAGTACGTGGACGGCAAGGGTGTGCCGTGTCTGGTCGCCATCGAGCAGGATGCGACGGGTGGCGCACTGGCGCTGGCGCTGTCCTACGCGAAAGCCATCGGCGGCAGCCGGGCCGGGGTCATCCAGACCACGTTCAAGGAGGAGACCGAGACTGATCTCTTCGGCGAGCAGGCTGTGCTCTGCGGTGGCGCGACCGCGTTGGTGCAGGCCGGTTTCGAGGTGCTCACCGAGGCGGGCTACACGCCCGAGGTGGCCTACTTCGAGTGCCTGCACGAGCTGAAGCTGATCGTGGACCTGATGTACGAGGGTGGCATCGCCCGGATGCGTTACAGCGTTTCGGACACGGCCGAATACGGCGACGTGACCCGCGGCCCGCGCATCATCGACGCCCGGGTGAAGGACGAGATGCGCCGGATCCTCGGCGAAATCCAGAACGGCGACTTCGCTCGCGAGTGGGTGGCCGAGGACGACGCCGGCCGGCCGAACTTCACCAAGCTGCAGGAACAGGGTGCCGAGCATCCGATTGAGGCGACCGGATCCAAGCTGCGCTCGATGATGAGCTGGGTGGACCGGCCGATCACAGAGACCGCCTGACGAAAAAAGTCGGTGGCATGACCGGATGGTGTCGGGGGCGATCCCTCTGGCATCATCCGGTTACTTTCTGTTGTTACCAGACTTTTCTCAGCTTTAGGGTCGACATGTGACCCATCCGTTCGGGTACCTTCCAGCCATGCGTTTGGAGTATCCGTACCGCACGGAACGGTTTGGCGCTGTACGCATCAATGAGCTACAGCGCGTAATCGAGATCGACTGTGGCACGCAGACCTACGACGACCAGCTCGGCCCGTCGCGGATCATCTCGCGCGATGGCCTGCGCGATATCGAGCGCGACCTGGTCATCGTGGTGCCGTGCATGAACGAGTCGCGCCGTGTCATCGAAGGCGTGCTATCCGGTATCCCACACGACTGCCTGATCGTCCTGGTGTCCAATAGCGACCGCAGCCCGGTCGACCGCTATGACCTGGAGATCGGCGCCCTGGAACAGTTCTGCCGGTTAGCCGACCGTCCAGCCCTCGCGGTGCACCAACGCGACCCCGGCCTTGCCGCCGCGATGAAGTCGGCCGGCATGCCTGAGCTGCTGGACGACGAGGGCCTTATCCACCATGGCAAGGGCGAGGCGATGCTGGTCGGCTTGGCGCTGGCGGCCATGACCGGGCGCAAGCACATCGGATACATTGACTCCGATAACTACGTGCCAGGCGCCGTGCACGAGTACTGCAAGGTCTACGCGGCCGGGCTCGCCATGGCCAACAGTCCATATGCGATGGTGCGGGTCAGCTGGCACTCCAAGCCGAAGGTGCGCGACAGCAAGCTCTTCTTCAGCAGGCGCGGCCGCAGCTCCGAAATCACCAACGAGTACCTCAACCGGCTGCTCGCCGAGTATTCGGGCTTCGGCACCGAGGCCGTGGTCACTGGAAACGCCGGTGAGCACGCCATGAGCCTCGATCTGGGACTCAAGATGCGGATGGCCGGTGGGTTTGCCGTCGAGCCGTTCCAATTTGTGGAGCTCTTCGAGCAGTTCGGCGGGGTCCTTGCGGCCCAGCACCCCGAGGTAATGGCCGCGGGGGTCGAGGTGCTGCAGGTGCAGAGCCGCAACCCGCATTTCCACGACAACAAGGGCGACGAGCATGTCCAATCGATGCGGACACAGGCGCTCAATGTCATCTATCACTCTGAGATCTGCCCCACGTCGCTGCGCGAACAGATAGTCGAGTTCCTGTCCGCCCAGACTCCGCCGCGGGAGCGGATCTACCCGCCTGTGGGATCACTGGCGCTCGATCGCCTCTATGACGGCATCACCGTCGAGGCGGAAACCTTCCGGCAGGTTGTTCAACGATTGCCGGCTCGAGTAAGGACGGTCACACCCTTACAGCGCACGTGAGGACGGTCACGCTCCCACTAGCGCCTGTGCCATGCCCGTGGGCCGTTACCCTATGCCCATAGGCTTGGCATCGTGGCCGTCTTGTGCCGTTATCTCGATACTTTCAAACGTGAGGCAAACCTGTGACTCCCGTTGTGCTCATTGCCGAAGAGCTGGCCCCGGCCGCACTTGACGTGCTGGCCTACGACTTCGATGTCCGTCACGTCGACGGCACCGACCGGGCCGCCCTTCTCGCCGCCCTGGCCGACGCTGACGCTGTGATCGTGCGCAGTGCGACCCAGATCGACGCCGAGGCCATCTCCGCGGCGCCACGGCTCAAGGTGGTCGCCCGGGCCGGAGTCGGGCTGGACAACGTCGAGGTGCCGGCGGCAACCGCACGCGGTGTCATGGTCGTCAATGCGCCTACGTCGAATATCGTCTCGGCCGCCGAGCAGGCTGTCGCGTTGCTCCTCGCCGTCGCGCGCAACACCGCTGCCGCCTCTACGGCACTTAAGAACGGCGAGTGGAAGCGGTCCAGGTACACGGGAGTCGAGCTGCAGGGCAAGACCGTCGGGGTGGTCGGCCTCGGCCGCATCGGGGTGCTCTTTGCTCAGCGCATCGCTGCATTTGGTACCCGTCTGATTGCTTATGATCCGTACATTCAGCCCGCGCGTGCCGCTCAGCTCGGTGTCCGCCTGGTCGGTCTTGAAGAGTTGTTGCGGGAGAGCGACTTCATCTCGATCCACCTGCCCAAGACCCCGGAGACCGTGGGCCTGATCGGCGCCAAGGAGCTACAGCTGGTAAAGCCGGATGTGCGCATCGTCAACGCCGCGCGCGGTGGCCTGATCGACGAGCTCGCCCTGGCCGAGGCGCTGGCCGAGGGCCGCGTGGCCGGTGTCGGCGTGGATGTCTACGCCAAGGAGCCGTGCACCGACTCGCCACTGTTCAAATTCGACAATGTCGTTGCCACCCCGCACCTCGGCGCATCGACGCACGAGGCTCAGGACAAGGCCGGTCTGGCCGTCGCGAAGAGCGTAAAGCTTGCGCTGCAAGGGGAGTTCGTGCCCGACGCGGTCAACGTGCAGGCCGGTGGCTTGGTGGCGGAAGAGGTTCGCCCGCTGCTCCCGCTCGCCGAGAAGCTGGGCAAGGTCTTCACCGCCGTCGCCGGTGGCGTGGCCGCAGGCGTCACCATCGAGGTGCGCGGCGTGCCGCAGGACGTCTCGGTGCTCAAACTGGCCGCCACCAAGGGTCTCTTCAGCGCTGTCGTCGAAGAGCAGGTGACATATGTCAACGCGCCGATGCTCGCCGCGGATCGTGGCGTCGAGGTCGAGCTGATCACCGCCGCCGAGGTGGAGGACCACAAGAACCTGGTCACACTGCGGGGTGCGCTGCCCGACGGGCGCGTGGTCAGTGTTTCGGGCTCGCTCGTCACCCACGGCGACAGCGACCGGCTCAAGCTCACCGAGGTGGACGGCTTCGACCTGGAGCTGGACGCCGACGGCATCTTGCTCTTCTTCCGCTACACGGACCGGCCCGGTGTGGTCGGCACGATCGGAACGATCCTCGGCGAGACCGGGGTCAACATCGGTGCGATGCAGGTCGCGCGGCGTGAAGCCGGTGGTGAAGCGCTAATGACGCTCACCGTCGACTCAGCTGTGCCGGCTGACCTGCTGGCCGAAGCCGCCTCCGGCATCGGCGCGACCGCCGCCAGCACCGTCGACCTCACCGACGAGTTCTAACCCACCGCCCGCTCCTTGCGCGTTGACCCGCCCACTGCGCGTTGATCATGAACTTAAGGTCTTGCTCGACGGTGTGTCGTCGTACCCTATGTCATGGTCAACGTCGTTCCGCTGGGGTTCGAACATCTGCGTCAGGTGCTTGATCTCGGCTACCGGGTCTTCGACGTCACGGCAAAGCCTTACACCTCATGGTCTTTGACCGCTGTTGCCGAGCACCTGGACACCCGGGACAGCTCCTGCTGGGTCGCGCTCGAGGACGAAAAGGTGGTCGGGTTTGTGCTCGGCTCGATGGAGTTCGAGCTGCGCGATGACTGGGCGTACCTCGAGTGGATCGGCGTCGACCCGGATCATCAGGGCAAGGGGATAGCGCGGCGGCTCGTCGACATCTGCTGCGAGAAGCTCTTCGAGGCCGGCGCGAGCCGGGTGGTGACCGATGTCGAATCCTCGAATACCGCTAGCGCGACACTCATGGGCCGCAGCGGCTTTGCCCCTGCCGTCACGGTGACCCTTTTCGTGCGCCCGAATCCGGCGCATCCAACCTCTGAACAGGCAAAAGTCGCTCTTCCCAAGCGCCCACTGATCCGCAGCGGCCGCTTGGTCGGCGACAACCGCACGAGTTGACCAAGACGCTGGGAGCAGCGACACGCCGTCGAGCAAGACCTTAAGTTCATGATCAACGTCAGCCAGAGGGTCCAAAGGGCGGGACGGGAGTTCCGGTGGGTAAGACGGGGCGGCTAAGGTGGGCCGGTGACGAGTATCGCTGTGGTTGGTGGAGATGGGATCGGGCCCGAGGTGGTGGCCGAGGGACTTAAGGTTCTCAATGCCGTCCTAAGTGGAGCCGAGCTCACCCATTACGACCTCGGTGCAGCGCGATACCACCGCTCGGGTGAGGTGCTCCCCGATTCGGTGCGCGACGAGCTCGCGCAGCACGACGCGATCCTGCTCGGTGCGGTGGGCGATCCGACTGTCCCACCCGGCATCCTCGAGCGTGGCCTGCTGCTGAAGCTGCGCTTCGACTTCGACCAGTTCGTCAATCTGCGCCCGTCGCGCCTGTGGCCGGGCACGTCCGGCCCGCTGGCCAACGTGAAGCCTGGCGAGATCGACTTCGTGGTGGTGCGTGAGGGCACCGAGGGCCTCTACACGGGCGCTGGTGGCAGGCTGCACCGCGGCACGGCCGCTGAGATCGCCACCGAGGAGAGCCTGAACACGCGATACGGCGTCGAGCGCGTGATTCGCGATGCCTTCGCCCGCGCTCGCCAGCGTGAGCGCCGCAAGGTGACCATGGTCCACAAGACCAATGTCCTCACTCACGCCGGCGGCCTGTGGGCTCGCACGTTTGCCGAGGTCGTCCGGGAGTTCCCGGATGTCGCGACCGAGTATCAGCACGTCGACGCGGCTTCGATGTTCCTGGTGACCAACCCGCAGCGCTATGACGTGATCGTGACGGACAACCTCTTCGGTGACATCCTGACCGATATCGCCGCCGCGGTCACCGGCGGCATCGGCTTGGCCGCGAGCGGGTGCATCAACCCGACCGGCGACTTTCCCTCGATGTTCGAGCCGGTGCACGGTTCCGCGCCGGACATCGCCGGGCTGGGCAAAGCCGACCCGATCGCAGCCATCCTGTCGGTCGGGCTGTGCCTGGAAAACCTGGGCCACTACGACGCCGCGCGCAAGGTGCAGGAGGCTGTCGCCTCCGAGCTTGCGACCCGCGTGCCCGGTGAGCCCATCCGTACAGCAGAGGTAGGCGACCGAGTAGCTGTACTCGTGAGCTAGCAAACCCTGCGCCTGGCCGTGGGGCCGGACGCAGCCGGCTCCGCGCGAGGCCTAGGGAATGAACGACCGTTAGAGGTAAGTTTTTCCCAGCCAATGAGAAAGTGGAGGGCGGCGCGCATGAACGGCGGTGGCATGATCGACTTCGAGATCCACAGGAACCCGCAGCCGGTAACGGCCACAGAGCGCGAGGCGCTGCTGGCCAACCCGGGTTTTGGCCGGGTCTTCACCGACCACATGGCCACGATCCGGTACGCGGAAGGCAAGGGTTGGTATGACGCACGCATTGAGCCGCGCGCACCGATCCCGATGGATCCGGCGACTGCGGTGCTGCATTACGCGCAGGAGATTTTCGAAGGACTGAAGGCGTATAACCGCGCCGATGGCAAGCTCGGCCTCTTCCGGGCCGACGCCAACGCCCGGCGTTTTGTGCAGTCGGCGAAGCGGATGGCGATGGCACCCCTGCCCGAGGAGCTGTTCCTAGCCTCGATCCACGGGCTGGTCTCGGTGGACCGCGACTGGGTGCCAACCAGCGACGAAGGCAGCCTCTACCTGCGGCCGTTCCAGTACGCCAGTGAGGTCTTCCTCGGCGTGCGGCCGGCTCGCGAGTACCTCTACGTGCTGATCGCTTCGCCCGTAGGCCCGTATTTCTCGGCCGGTCTCAAGCCGGTGACGATCTGGGTCTCGGAGGAATACACGCGGGCGGCGCCCGGCGGCACCGGCGAGGCGAAGTGCGGCGGCAACTACGCGGCCTCGCTGGTCGCCCAGGCCCAAGCGCTGGAAAACGGCTGTGACCAGGTGGTGTTCCTGGACGCTGTGCATCGGAAGTTCATCGATGAGCTGGGCGGCATGAATGTCTTTTTCGTGTACCGGGACGGCAGCCTCGCGACCCCCGAGCTCAACGGACAGATCCTGCCCGGCATCACGCGCAACGCGGTGATCACCCTCGCTCAGGCGGAGGGGCGCAAGGTGCAAGAGCGCCCGATCGCGATCGACGAGTGGCGCGATGGCGCACGTTCGGGCGAGATTGTGGAGACCTTCGCCTGTGGCACGGCTGCTGTTCTGACGCCGATCGGCACAGTCAGAAGCGTCGGCGGCGAGTTCGTCCTCGGCGACGGGGGCACCGGCCCGGTCACGTCCGCGCTGCGGCAGTCGCTTGTGGACATTCAGTACGGCCGGGCGCCAGACAGTTATGGATGGACAAGTATCATCTGACGGGACGATGCGTTCCCGCAGGGCGAGAAGCTCCACCCGGGCGTGAGCCGGTTGGGCGGGCTCCGGTAGGTCGGGTGCCCGCCCAGCGATGAGCCGACGTTCGGAGTAGCCCGAATTGGGTCTCGACGTGCCCGTTCTGACGTTCTACATTGTCTATCATGTCGGAGCTCCCTTCACCCCGACTAACGAGCGCCCATCGCAACGGCGACTACGCAGCTCGTCGTAACGCTGTCTCCACTGTGGAGGGACGGATCAGGGAGCGCCGCCTGGCGTTCAGCGGCAGGTCGAGAAAGCTCGCATCCAACGCCACCAAAGCGCTGGTCATGGCTCGTTGCAGCTCGCCGGGCTCCGGTAGGTGCCAGCGCACATGTTGCGGGGAGAGGTGCCAGCGCACCGATCCTTCGGGCAGCTGGGTGGGCGGCGCGGGGATCCACGATCCGGCTCCGTGCAGCACGATGTCCATGCGATGGTCCAACTCAGGGCTCAGCGGGGTGCCCGGCTTCACTAGAAACATCCAGCGGCCGGTGGGCAGGGTCGCGATAGGACCGGTCATCCCGCGCACCTTGGCGCCAAGCAGTGCCGGGACCTCGATCACGTCGAAGACTCGGCCGGTCGGGAGCAGTACAGCATGTGGACGGTCTGCCCACCAATCACCCAAATCGGTGGTCTTCTCCCAGTCCGGAAG
>DPJL01000354.1:8400-9353 GCA_003543035.1 Micromonosporaceae bacterium
GCAAAGCGTTTGGCCGTGTTACGCAGCCTCATTCTCAAGAGCATGAATTTCATCCCCTCTCATCGATGGCGTGCGTTACTTTCGCCTTCATGTTTCGTTTACCGCTGCAACAGTCCCTAAACGCAAACGCCTATATGCAATCTCCAACTTGCAACTTGCACCCAAGGGTACGAGCCTCATCCAAAAGAGACCGCACAGACTGTGCGATCGGAGGGCTGAGAGATGGACGAGCTGCCGATAGGCCGGCGGGTCGCCTACTGGCGCAACCGGCGAAAGATGTCACAACAGGTCTTCGCTGACCGGCTGGGTAAGTCGAAGAGCTGGGTAGACAAGGTCGAGCGTGGGGTGCGCCGTCTCGACAAGTTCTCTGTAACCTCGGAAATCGCTGACGTTCTGCAGGTGGACGTGCAGCTGCTGCTCGGCCGGGAGCCGGAACGACGCCCGGACAGCATGAATTGCATTGACCAGGTCGAAGTAGCCGAGATTCGATCTGCATTGGAACGCTACGACCAGATCAGCGCGTTCTTTTATGCGCCACCTGAGCCGCCGCCGCTGGCCGAGATGCGCAAGGCAACCGCTCACGCGTGGCAGATCTTGTTACACGCCAAGTGGGGAGTGCTCACTCGGACCCTGCCCAAACTCCTTCGCGACGCACAGGCCGCCGACGCGGCCTACGCCGGAACCGATGGCGCGCAAGAGGCCGCACACCTGCTCGGCCAGGTGTACCAGATAACCTCCTCCGCCATGCGCCGCTTGGGCGAGCTGGATCTCGGCTGGCTCGCGGCCGACCGCTCGATCGCGGTTTCGCAACGGGCCGGAGACCAACTGCTCGCCGGAGTTGCCACTACCCGGGTGGCAAATGCGTTGCGCGCCTTGGGTCGTCATCGGTCCGCATTGGAGGTCAACGTCAACATCGCCAACCGGCTTTCGCCCGGTTCGGTCGAGCCGACCTC
>DPJL01000354.1:9661-53192 GCA_003543035.1 Micromonosporaceae bacterium
TGCATCGGGGACAGCGCGACGATGCAGGATCTGCTGAACGCGGCAGACGATGCGGCACAAGGACTTGGCGGCGACTTCAACCACTATTGGACGAGCTTCGGCCCGACCAATGTGTTGCTGCACCGGGCCGCGGCCGCGGTGGAGCTTGGTGAGGGCGGGGTGGCGATCGGGATCCACGACGCCATCGCACCCGACGCATTCCGTAATCTCATGCCGGAGCGGCGAGCCCATCACTACATTGACATGGCGCGTGGCTTTGCTCAGGTCGGCGACGTGGCAAAGGCGGCGGAGATGTTGCTCGAGTGCGACCAGCTCGCCCCGGCCGAGATCCGTTGCCGCCCAATCGCGCACGAGGTATTGAGCGATGTGCTTCGGCGGACAAAGGGTTCCCCGGCGACAGCCATCGCTGATCTGGCTGAACAGATGGGTGTAGGAGTTTGACTGTTCTATATGTCATCTGTTGTGGCTCACCGGTCGCCCGCGATGTCGGGCGACTGGTCACGTTGGCGCAACAGAAGTCTTACGACGTTTGCGTTTTGCCGACGCCGGACGGGCGCAAATTCGTCGACGTCCCCGCGTTGGCCGAGCAGACCGGGTACCCGGTCCGCAGTTTCTACAAGCAGCCCGGTGAGCCTGATGTGCTCCCACCCGCGGATGCCTTCATCGTCGCCCCGGCCACGGTCAACACCATCAACAAGTGGGCCGCCGGGATAGCCGACACCCTGCCGTTGGGGCTGCTCATCGAGGCATACGGATTGGGCAAGACGATAGTCGCGATGCCCTACACCAACAGCCTGATGGCCACCCATCCGGTGTTCCAGGAGAACCTCGGAAAGCTCCGCAAATGGGGCGTGCGAGTGCTCTATGGTGACGACGTGATCAAGCTGCATCCGCCCGGTGAGGGCGAAGGACTCCGGCACGAATTCCCCTGGCACCTCGGGCTGCAGGCACTGGAGCGGGAATGATTCTCGCCGATGTGGTTGCGGCGCTTGATGCCCGGTACCCGCCGGATTGGGCTGAGGATTGGGACCGCGTAGGTCTGGTGGTCGGTCGGCCTGAGCAGCGGGTCAGCCGGGTTTTGGCCGTTGTCGATGTCACGCCGGAAACGGTGGCCGAAGCGCTCGATGTCAGGGCGGATCTGATCCTGGCCCACCATCCCTTGCTGCTCAAGGGAGTCTCGTCGGTGGCGGCCACGACACCGGCCGGTCGCATGATCCATGATCTGATCACCGGCGGCGTCGCTGCATTTGTGGCGCATACCAATGCGGATGTCGCGAGTCCGGGCGTGAGCGATGCGCTGGCCGATGCCTTGGGAATAGTCGGCCGGATGCCGCTTCAGCCCACAGGCGAGGGGCGCGGCCATGGCCGGGTGGGCCGGCTGCCGGTTCAGCTCCCGCTTCGGGAATTCGCTCAGCTTGCGGCCCGGGTGCTGCCGACCGGAGATATGGGGGTGAGGATCGCGGGCGACCCGGCTCAGCGCATCACCCTGGTGGCGGTTTGCGGCGGGTCGGGCGATGAGTTTCTGCCCCAAGCGCGCGAGTTGGGGGTCGATGTCTACCTCACCGGCGACCTCAAACATCACAAGGTCAGCGACCATCTCTTCGCCGGTGGCCCGGCCCTCATTGATGCGGGCCACTTCGCCACCGAGCAGCCCTGGCTGGGCGAAGTGGCCGAGTGGCTGCGCAAGGAGACCAGCCTGGAGATCATTGTCTCGCAGACGCGGACCGATCCTTGGACGGCCCACGTTTACGGGCATAATCGACCCCTATGAAGGCAACCGGAGCTTCGCACTCAACGCCGCTCCACCACGACGAGGCTTGAGGTGGGACATGAAGGCGGACCCGAAAGACCAGCAGCGGCTACTCGACGTTCAGGCGATCGACACCGCGCTGCAGCAGCTCGCCCACCGCAAGAAGAATCTGCCGGAGTTTGCGGAGGTCGCCGGGCTGACGAAGGTCATCGGCGCGCTTGAGGACGAGCGGGTGCGAGCCGAGGTCGACGTCGATGACCTCGACCGTGATATCGCCAAGCTCGAGCGCGAGGTCGAAGCAGTGCGCCAGCGCAGCGACCGCGACCGGGATCGGCTGGAGAATGGGCGACTTCCGGCGCGTGAGCTGACCGCGCTGGAGCACGAGATGGTTTCGCTCAAGCGGCGTCAGTCCGAATTGGAGGATGCCGAGCTTGAGCTGATGGAGAAGCGCGAAACCGGGCAGGCCGCGCTCGACGCGGTGGATGCGAAGATCTCGTCGGCTCGCGAGCGGCGCGAAGCGGCTGAAGCCAAACGAGATCTGGTACTTGCTGAGATCACCAAGGAAGAGGAGTGGAAGGTGCAGTCGCGGCGTCCGCTGGTGGCTGACCTTCCGGCCGAGCTGGTCGAGCTATACGACAAGATTCGCGAGCAGTCCGGCGGGCTGGGAGCGGCTCTGGTGCGGCACGGCCAATGTGGCGGTTGCCGTCTCGAGCTCTACGGTGCCGACCGGGCGCGGGTCAAGGCCGCCGCCGCGGATGAGGTTGTGCGCTGCGAGGAGTGCCGCCGCATCATGGTTCGCACCGCGGAGTCCGGTCTTTGAGAGTCGTGATCGAAGCCGATGGCGGCGCCCGGGGCAATCCTGGGCCCGCCGGGTTCGGTGCCGTGGTCCGCGATGCTTCCAGTGGCGCGGTCCTCGCCGAACGCTCCGGCTCGCTCGGTGTCGCCACCAACAATGTGGCCGAGTATTCCGGGCTGATAGCCGGGCTCGAAGCCGGCCTGGAGCTTGGTGCGACCCAGGCCGAGGTCCGGATGGACTCCAAACTGGTAGTCGAGCAGATGACCGGCCGGTGGCAGATCAAGCATCCGGGTCTGCGCCCGCTGGCCGCGAAAGCCGCTGCGCTGCAACGACAATTCGACCAGGTGAGCTACCAATGGGTCCCGCGGGATCGCAACAAACACGCTGACGCGCTTGCCAACCGGGCGATGGATGGTGTCGCCGAGTCTTCGGATCCCGTGCCTGCCACGAATTGGGAGCCGCGAACCGCCGAGGCGACCCGGTTCCTCCTTATCCGGCACGGGGAAACCGCCCTCACCGCGGGCAAGCGTTACTCCGGACGGGGCGATGTGCCGCTGTCCGAAACCGGCCGGGCGCAAGCGCTCGCGGTCGCCAAGCGAGCCGCTTCCTTCAAGCCGGTGGCCGCCGTGACGTCACCTCTGGCGCGCTGTGTGGAAACCGCTAAGCCTTTGGGGGTACCGGTAGTAACGGACCCAGATCTCATCGAATGCGATTTCGGGCTCTGGGAGGGCATGACTTTCGCCGAGGTGCGAGCCAACTACGGCAAGGAGATGAACTCGTGGCTGGCATCGACCGCGGTCGCACCTCCCGGCGGTGAGTCCTTCCAACAGGTTGCCAAGCGGGTGCGAGCCGCCGTTGCCCGGCTACGCGAGACCTATCCGGGTCAGACGATCGCGGTCGTCTCCCACGTTTCCCCGATCAAGCTGATCCTGCGGGATGCCTTGGCGGCCTCGGATGCGTTGCTACACCGGCTTTTCCTCGACGCGGCTGGTCTGTCCATAGTGGACTTCTATCCCGACGACGGGGTTGCCGTCCGCACCATCAACGAGACTGCTCACCTGTCAACGCTTGGGTGAAGAAGACGGGGTCGTTGAGCCAGGGGAAGTGGCCCGCATTCGGTTGCACCACGAGGCGCGCGTTAGGGAAGACGGCCGCCAGCTTCTCGGCTTCCTCCGGCCGTGGTGAAGGATCCAGCTCGCCGGCATAGACCAGCACGGGAGCCGTGACCTTGGCCAGTTTCTCGCGTGTGATCGAAGGATCGGGCTCATAGGGGAAGTTGGCGTTCGCGTCCGGGTTGCGTCGCTGACTCGGATCGGATTCCGCGTGCGCCTTGGCGACGTCGTCCCAGGGGTTGCCGTAAAAGAACGGGGACGCCTTTAGCTTCAGCTCGTCGGGCGCGAAGCGTCCAATCGCGAACCATTGATCGAGTGCCGGCCGGGCCTCGGCGTACCACGGCTCACCAACCCGGGTGTCGACATGTGCGATGGCCGCGCCATCGATCGCCGTACCGGCTGCGCGGTGGCCGCCCGTGATGAGGGTCAGTGAACTCAATCGGTGCGGATACTCGGCCGCATACAGCGCGCTTACGTGCGCCCCGGCCGAATGCCCAAGCAGGTCAAAGGTTTCCAGCCCCAGGTGTTTACGCAACGCCTCGACATCTTCGACGAGCCGGTCAGCTCGATAACTCTCCACATCGGACGGATCGGCCGCGTCACCCGACTCACCAGTGCCCCGGTTGTCCAGGAGCAACAACGTCCGGCAAGCGCTCAGCCCGCCAAGGTCGCCGAAATAGCGGCTGTCTCGCGCGGGTCCGCCAGGTACGCAAATCACTAGCGGACCGGTGCCTTCGAGCCGGTAAGAGAGCACAGTGCCGTCATAGGACGAGAAGGTTGGCATGGCCGCAGGTTACACCGCTTCGAATCGGACCTGCCGCTTGATTACGTCGGCCACGGTAAGCCTGGCGGTGATGCGGCTGCCCGCGACGAGCCGCCCGTCACAACGCGCTCGCACGACCGGATCAGTCACCGCGATCGTGGCCAGCGGCCGTTTCTGGTCGCTTTCGAGCACCACGGCCGGGAAGGTTTCGCCCACCCTGTTCGCCAGCATCGTCGCTTCCACGAGGTCCACTGCCCCGCGCTCGGCAGCGTTGGCGATGCGATCGGTGCTGGACATGACTTCGGGCAGCTTCGGCAAAGCCTGCGCCGCCCACTCGGGGACTTCGCGAGCTTCGTGCAGAGCGAGACACACCTCGGTGACGTAGCGGTCGGCGAGCCTTCGAAGCGGTGCGGTGACATGTGCGTAGGGCGTGGCAACGGCGCTGTGTAGGGGATCGGCGGGAACAGTGCCGGCGAACGGCGTATATCCCGCACCGCGCATGAGCTCGGCGGCCTCGTCGACGAATGCGGCAGCCTTGGGCTCGCTCGGATCCAAGCCCGCGAGCACCTGACCCACGGTCATCCCGTCCGGCCAGTTCACGTCGAGACCCTTGGCAGCGATCCGCAGCCGGGCAACGGCCTCGATCGCGGGGCCGGGCATGGTACGCAGCAGACCGATTTTGCCGGTAAGCATTATCTGAGCTGCCGCACGCCCGGTGAGCAGTGAAATTTGCGCGTTCCAGTCCTCAGCCGGAACCAGCGGCTTGAGTACCAGGCTCCAGCCACGAGTGCCGTCGGAGGAGACCTCCTGATCCGGCATCGGCAGGTTTACCGCACCAAGCTCGAGGCCGCGAGCGATCAGCAACTTGCCGAGCTCGGGGAGCAATGCGATCGGCTCCGCGAGCGTGCCCTTGTCGGCGTCAGCCTGCACGCCGGCGTAGTCCAACTTCGCGCGGCTGCGCACTCGAGCACGTTCCAGCCGGATGGTTTCCGTCTCACCCTCGGCGGAAACGTCGATCGTCCATACCATCGCGGCCCGCACCACCTCCGCCAGCAGACTCACGGCTTCCTCACTGAGCACCGTCGGATGCAGCGGCACCTTGCCGTCGGGGAGGTAGACGGTCTGGCCGCGACGCCAGGTCTCCGCTTCAAGCTCGCTGCCGGGAGCCACATAGGCGGCGACATCGGCGATCGCATAGTGCACCCGGTATCCGCCGCCTTCGCGGCGCAGCAGACATACCGCCTGGTCAAGGTCACGGGAGGTGGGTGGGTCGATCGTCACAAAGGGGATGTCGGTGCGATCGAGCTCCGGCAGGGCGGTCTGTTTCGCCGCCAGCTCCGCTTGTACCTGCGCCGCGGCTGGATACTGCTCAGGCAGCTCCAGCTCGCGGCGCAGGGCGGCGAAATCTATTGACTTCGTATGTGTGACCCGGTGGGCAAGACGGTGTGCCATGCCCACCTTCTTATCAGCGACGTGTGGTCGCCTTCCGGGCAGTAGCCCGCTTGGTGGCGGTCTTCTTCGCCGGCGCGCGCTTGGCCGTCGTCTTCTTGGCCGGCGCCGTCTTACGGGCCACGGTCTTCTTCGCGGTGGTGGTCTTGCGGGCCGTGGCCTTCTTGGCCGCGGTCACCTTTCTGGCCGTGGTCTTCTTGGCCGGCGTGCGCTTTGCCGTCGTCTTTCGGGCCGTGGTCTTCTTCGCCACTGTCCGCTTCGCGGGAGCGGCCTTCTTGGCCATGGCCTTCTTGGTCGTCTTCTTCGCGGCGGGCCGCGTCGAAGCCTTCTTGGCCGCCGTCTTCTTCACAGCCTTCTTGGCACCCACCCGTGACGCGAGGGTCGTCCTCTTGGCTACGGCCTTCTTCGCGGCAGTGGTCCGCTTGGCTGCGGTTGTCTTCTTGGCTGTGGTCTTTCTGGCGGTGGTCTTCTTCGCCGTCGTCTTCTTGGCTACGGCTCGCTTCGCGGGAGCGGTCTTCTTGGCAGCTGTGGTCTTCTTCGCGGCGGGCCGCGTCGAAGCCTTCTTGGCGACCGTCTTCTTGGCGACCGTCCTCTTAGCTGCCGCCCGTTTCGCAGGAGCCTTCTTCGCTACCGCCTTCTTGGCAGAAGCCTTGGCTACGGCCATCGCACGTTCCTCCTTACGGATACATCCGGCCGGTCACCTTTCCGGCAGGACCGTGGAACAACACCTTAAGTTGCTCCAGACATCACTCTGCACTGCAAACAGCCCATATGCGAGCGAATTCGTCAAAAAAGTCAAATTTGTGTTTGAGCCGGACTTATCCAAAGTGGATGTCGGACCGTCCTGCGAGGATGTGTGGGTGCTATTCGCTGACCTGGCAGCTACTTCCGCGGCCGTCGCCGCGACCTCCGGCCGTAAGGCCAAGGTGGACCTGTTAGCACAGGCGTTGCGCAAGCTCGCAGAGCGCGGCGATCCGGCCGAAATCGCCGCCGGATCCGCTTATCTGAGCGGCGAATTGAGGCAGCGGCAGATCGGTCTCGGCTACGCGGGTCTGCGCGATTTGCCACCTCCGGCGCAGCTGCCAACACACTCTGTGCTCGACGTCGACAGCGCGTTCTCCGCGATCGGCGCGGTGAGCGGACAGGGCTCACAAGCACGCAGGCGGGCACTAGTGCTGACGTTCTTTGCCGCCGCCACCGCAGACGAGCAACGCATGCTCGCAGCACTCGTCGGTGGCGAGTTGCGGCAAGGTGCGCAGGCGGGCCTGCTGGCCGACGCGATCGCCGCGGCGGCAGCGGTTCCGCCTGCTTCGATCAGGCGAGCGTTGCTACTGGCCGGTGACCTGAAAACCGTCGCTGTGGCGGCGCTGATCGGCGGTGAGCCGGCCCTCGCCGAGTTCACACTTTCGGTGGGCCGTCCGGTGGCGCCGATGCTCGCCCAATCCGCCGCCGACATCGACGCCGCGATCGCCGCCACCGGTCTGCCCGCGGCCGTCGATGCCAAGCTCGACGGGGTGCGGATTCAGGTGCACCGCAGCGGCCCCCAGGTCGCCATCTTCAGTCGCAGCCTCGACGAGCTGACCGGCCGCATGCCGGAGATTGTGACGGCGGTGCAGCAGCTTCCGGCACGTTCGCTCGTGCTCGATGGTGAGGCGTTGGCGGTCGATGACAGTGGCCGCCCGCTGCCTTTCCAGGAGACGGCGTCACGGGGCATGCGCCGCGAATCCGGGTCGCTCAAGGCGTTCTTCTTCGATCTGTTGCATGTGGACGGAGCCGATCTGATCGATGAGCCGGGTGCGCGGCGATGGCCTGCGCTGGATGCCGCGGTGCCAGAGTCGATGCGGGTGTCAAGGGTTGTCGTCGACGACGCCGAACAGGCCGCAGCCGCTTACAAGGCAGCCCTTGCCGCCGGTCAGGAGGGTGTTGTCGTCAAGTCCGCCCAGGCCACCTATGACGTTGGCCGGCGTGGTTCCGGTTGGGTGAAAGTCAAACCGCGGCACACGTTGGATCTGGTGATTCTGGCGGCGGAGTGGGGGCACGGCAGGCGCAGTGGCTGGCTGTCCAATCTCCACCTTGGGGCGCGAGACCCCGCTGGCGGTTTCGTCATGCTGGGCAAGACCTTCAAAGGTCTCACCGACCAGATGCTCGCCTGGCAGACCGAGCGACTGCAGGAGTTGGTGACCGAGCGCGGCGACTGGGTGGTGAAGGTGCGGCCCGAGTTGGTGGTGGAGATCGCCTTTGACGGGGTACAACGCAGCACCCGCTATCCGAGTGGGGTGACCCTTCGCTTCGCCCGGGTGCTGCGATATCGGGAGGATAAGCATGCCGCTGAGGCCGACACGGTCGATGCGGTGCGCTCGCTACTTCTGTAATTTGGCGTTTGTGCCACGACGCGAGATCATCCTCAACCGGTGGGCCGACGTCGACGCGTGGAAGAGCGGCTCCGCGTCCGGCGTGTCGGTCGATGCGAGCGGGCTCGCCTTCGACAGACCGGTCGAGCAGGTCGACCAGTATGAGGCGGCGACCTGGACCAGCCCGCTGACGCCGGTGGGCTTTCCGGCCACGGAATTGATCCCGTCTTGGACCGCGACGACCCCGGGCAGCAGTTTCGTCCGAATCGAGCTGCGCGCCGCGGAGGCGTCGGGGCGCCCTACGAAGTGGTACAACCTCGGGGATTGGGCAGCCGACGACTTCGCCTTCACCCGGACGTCGCTGAAGGGACAGGATGACGAGGACGGCGTGGTCGAGGCCGACATCCTCAAGGCCGCCGAAGGTCGCCGGTGGGAGAGTCTGCAGGCGCGGGTGACTCTGCATCGCCCGGCCGGTAGCGAGGATGTGCCGACGGTGCAGGCGCTCTACGCGGTGGCGTCGGCGGTGCCCGCGGAGTCGGAGCCTTCCTATCCGCAAACGGCCATGGGTGTGGTACTCGAAGTCCCGGCCTACTGTCAGCTCATCCACAAGGGCGGGCACGCTTTATGCAGCGCCGCTTCGACCGCGATGGTGCTCTCCTACTGGGGTGCAGGCCCGGGCCCGGGCGACTATGCGTGGGTCGATCCGTCCTATCCGGACCCATGGGTGGATCACGCCGCGCGGCATATCTACGACCGAAGCTTTTCCGGCTGCGGCAACTGGCCTTTCAACACCGCATACGCGGGGCGCTTCGGTGTGCGTGGGTTTGTCACCCGCTTGCGCTCGCTCAACGAGGCGGAGCTTTTCATCGAGGCCGGCATCCCGCTGATCGCGTCATCCTCCTACGCCGCGGCGGAGGTGCCGGGGCTGGACTATACGACCGATGGGCATCTCGTGGTGCTCGCCGGGTTCACGGCGGAGGGTGACCCGGTACTCAACGACCCGAATTCACCCACCAATGACGGGGTGCGCAAACGGGTCGGGCGCAAGGAGTGGGAAGCTGCCTGGCTGCGCTCGAGCCGCGGGGTTGTCTACGTGATCCACCCCGAATCTGTGCGCCTGCCAACGCCGCAAGCCCAGGCCAACTGGTAAACGGGTCTAATCCACGTATGGGCAGTGGCGGCAGCCGTTGGTACAGCAGGTGCCCCGGTCCCACAGGAAAGCCGCGGTGAGCACGAAGAAGCCCGTTTGCGGGTCGCTGTAGCCCGCATCCCGGCTCGCGAGCGCGGCGTCATGCGCGGCCAGGATCTCGGCCCGGCGCGGATGATCGGGCGCCAACCGGGTCGGATGAGGCTCATGCAGGCTGCGCATGCCACGAAGGTAGCCTTCCCAGGTGCCAGATGAACCCTATGTGCGTCGTTCGGCTCGAGTGCTGCTGGTGGACAGGGAAAACCGTGTCCTGCTCTTCCGTTTCATTCCCGGCCCCCGTGACCCCGATCAGCGCGAGATCTGGATAACTCCGGGCGGCGGCATCGACGCCGGGGAGCAGCCGCACGAGGCGGCGGCCAGGGAGCTCCTGGAGGAGACCGGGTTGGTGGTGGATGCACAGGCGTTGCTACCGATGGTCGCCTTCAGCGAGGGCTTCGCCGATCTGCGCGGCTGGCTGAAGGGCATCTTCCGGGACAACTACTTCTTCCACCGTGTCGAATATCACGAGGTGGACCCGACTGGGCAGGAGCGCTGGGAGAGCGAGCAGATTCGCGGCGCACACTGGTGGAGCGCCGATGAGCTGCGAGGTTCCGACGCACGGATCATCCCGTTGCGGCTGGCCGACCTGCTGGATGATCTCGTGGCGGGGCGGTTTCCGGGGCAGCCGTGGGAGCTGGAGTGGCACCATTGACGAAACGCCCCCAGCTAGGAGAACGAAAATGGCCGACAGAATCGGCGTCGGAGATGACGCCCCCGACTTCACGCTGCCTTCGCAGGCCGGGGTTGATGTCACCCTCAGCCACTTCCAAGAGAAGAAGACCGTCGTGCTGTTCTTCTACCCCAAGGACGACACCCGGGGGTGTACCGCGGAAGTCTGCTCCTTCCGGGACAGTTATGAGGTCTTCGCCGAGGCCGGTGCCGAGGTGATCGGGATCAGTTCCGATTCGGTCGACTCACATGAGCGCTTCGCCGGAAAGTACGCCCTGCCGTTCACCCTGGTGAGTGATCGCGATGGCGAGGTGCGCAAGCGGTACGGCGTTCCGTCCACTTTGGGCATTCTCCCCGGCCGGGTCACCTATGTGATCGACCGTTCCGGGAAGGTGCGCCACGTCTTCAATTCGATGGCAAACATCGGTGAGCACGTGCAAGGCGCATTGAAAATTGTGCAAGAGATACAGGCATAGACCGTTCTCTCTGAGTGTGGCAGGCTCCCTTTGTGTTGCCTGTTCTGCTCGCCGGCGCCTCCGCTGTGGTGTGGGGCGCCGCTGATTATTGTGGGGGAGCCGCGTCCCTGCACGGTGCTGCGAGTTTGCGGCAGCGAGCGCTGAAGGTGGCGCTGCTGGCTCACGTGAGCGCCATCCCAATGATCGTGCCCTTTCTCTTTGTCGTTCCTGGACAGTTCAGCGGAGCGGCATTGTTGTGGGGGGCGCTTGCCGGGACAGCCAGTCTGGTCGGCATGGTAGCCCTCAACCTCGCTCTGGCAAGCGGTGCCATGGTGACTGTGGCTCCGGTGGCGGCGGTGACGGCCGCGCTGGTCCCGCTCACGGGCGGGTTGCTGATGGGCGAGCGCCCGGCCCTGGCCGCTTTGATCGGTGCCGTGGCGGCGATCGGGGCGATCGTGATGGTGAGCCGGGGGACCGATGGCAAAGGCAAGGCAATCCCCCGAAACGTGATCAGGTTGGCGCTGATCTCCGGTGTCGCTTTTGGACTGTTCTTTTTCTTGCTGGGACAGGCCGGCAAGGCCGCGGGCATGTGGCCACTGTTGGCCGACAAGACGGCCTCCATCCTGTTAGGACTGTTGATCCTGCGCAAATTCGGGATGACCGTGAAATCATTGCGCGCCAACAACCCGGTGCTGATGCTCGCCGTGCTGATGGGCGTCTTTGATGCCGTGGCAACGGCCCTCTATCTGCTCTCCTCACACACCGGCCAGGTCAGCATCGTGGCGCCAGTGGCGGCGCTCTATCCGGCGAGCACTGTCGTGCTTGCGCTGATCTTCAATAAGGAGCGGTTGCGGCCGATCCAGTTTGCCGGGCTGGGACTCGTCGGAGTGGCCTTGGTGCTTGCCGCGGCTTAGGCCGCCTACATTAGAGAGCATGCTGTTCGGCTACGGGCAGGTCGCCGGTGCGGGCGATGTGCTGCATGGCGTCCCCTACGTCGTGATCGATCTCGAAACCACCGGTCTGACGGCGGAAGAGGACCGTGTCGTCGAGATCGCGATGGCGCGGGTCGAGAATGGACACGCCGTGGACGAGTGGGCCACGCTCATCGATCCCGGCCGTGACCCCGGCCCGACCTTCCTGCATCACATCAGCGCGGCCATGCTCGACGGCGCACCGACCTTCGGCGACATCGTGGGCGACATTCTCGCCAAGCTTGAGGGCGCGGTCGTGGTAGCTCACCACGCACCGTTCGAAGAGGGCTTTCTCTATGCGGAGCTCAACCGGCTGGGCATCACGACACCTGCCATCCCGGCCCTGTGCACGCTCCAGCTTTCCCGGGCGCTGTTGGCATCACCCAACTACAAGCTCGCCACCTGCTGCGAAGTCTCCGGGATCGCACTCACCGATGCTCACACCGCGCTCGGCGATGTCCGGGCAACCGCTCTGCTGCTATCCAGCCTGTTGAATGCCGCACCGGATATCAGGTTCCCGGTCATGCCAGCATTGTTGCCGCGTTATCGGCGGCTCGTGGGGCCGCGCACAAGGGTCACCAACCTTCGCAAGGGCGAGGATGGCTGGATGCGCTCGCTGCTGAGCAAGCTGCCCTTCTCGATGTCCGATCACGACCCGGTGGGAGCCCAGCCCTACCTGGACGCGTTGGCTGAGGAACTCGGCGACGGCAGGCTGACCAGGGAGAAAACCCGTCGGCTGGGCCGGCTCGCGGGTCGGGCCGGGATGGGCGCGGCGCAGGTCGCCGAGCTGCACCTACGGTTTCTACACGGGATGCGTGATGCCGCATTGGTCGACGACGACATCACCTACGACGAGCTGCGAACGCTCAACGTCACGGCCGCTTTGCTCGACAACGCCGACTATTTCAGCGATGTCACGCCGCAGGAAAAAGCCAGACCATCCAGCGGGCCGCGAATCTGGTGCGGCCCATCGGTCCCCGAGGCAGCGCGCCAAAGACTGGAATCAGGCGGGTACCGGCTTGTCGCCAACATAAGCCGGGGACTTATCGCAGCGGTGGTTGGTACCCCCGATAAGGCCTTGCTCAAAGCGCAACGGGCCGCGGAGCTTGGCGTGTCGGTCATCCCGGTGGGGCAGGTCAATGAGCTGCTTGGGCACCTGACGTTGCCCGCACCAGTGGCGCCCGGCGGGTGGTATGAGGATCCGACTGCCCGCTTCACTTACCGCTACTGGACCGGGGACGGATGGACCGAGCATGCCAGCCCGGGTGACGGATCGGTGGTCTCAGACCCGCTTTAGTGTCCCGAGCCAGAATTCGTGGCAGTGCGACCGCCCAGCCCGCCGCCGGACTGCGATCGGCCTACTTTGCTCACGAATTCTGGCTCGGGACACTAACATCCGGTCACCTTTACCTTGACCTGGAAGTCGTCGTTGGCCGCGATCGGGTCGCCGATGGCTCTTACCGTGCCTGTGCCGACACCACCGGCTCGCTGCGCTGGATCGCAGCGGAGGATGCGGATATGTAACTTGATGATGATGGTTGTCCCCACCTGGATGGTCTCGATCCGGCAGGCGAAAGAGGCGGTGGTGACTTCGCAACCCTCGCCACCGCTGTATTCCGTGCCAGGGAAGGGTTGTGAGGCCGAAAGCTCGACGTAGGGCGCCACATTGGGCCCGTCGTTCTTGAGCGTCGAGGTCACCGTGACCGTGTCGCCTACCTTGCCGGTGGGCACGGTGCTGCTGGTGATCAGGTCGGCCATCTGGTCATAGGTGCTGACCGACACCCGGCCATGACTCATCCTGCTGAACCAGCTCGGCTCCTTCGCGGTGACCTCCAAATTGACCTGGCCTGCCGGGCCGGCGGGGGCGCCTGTTCTGGAGGCGAGGGTCAGGCTGCGGAAGTAGGCGCCCTCGGTGGTGGTGCCGAAGTCGCAGGTCACGAGGACACCGGCGAAGCCGCACGGGCTGCTGACGCTGATCACCTGCACCCTCGCGAGGATGTCGGCGAGGTTGACGGTCAGCTTGACATTCGAAGCGGACTTCGCGCCCCAGACTCGCAGCCCGAAGGGGACGGCGATGCCGGCCCCGCTCTTGGGCAGATCGACCCCGAAGCCGCTGGTGCCCGCCTCGATCCAGATCGGAGCGTAGGCCAGCTCGGTGCTCTTCGCGGAAACCGGTGGCACGCCACTCTTGTCCAACCGCGTGGCGGCGGTCGCTGCCGCTTCCACCCAACTGGGATCCATGCTTTCCGCCGGGGCTTCCTGGACCGGGATCGCGGTCGGCGTGTTCTCCTGCGGATGGAAGCTGTGATAGGCGGTTAGTGGAATCGCGATCAGGGCCACCACGAGAACGCTGAGCGCCGTGGCCCGATTGCCGCGGCGTCTGCGAGCGGCTTCGCGGGCCGCCTTGATCCCTGGCGGTCTCACGTAGAGCTCGGCCTCCAAGCGCAGATCTGAGAACGCCGTGTTCAGTTTTTCGAGGTCGTGGTCAGACATTGCGCTGCTCCAAATGGATATCGGCGAGCTGTCCGGCCAGCGCGGCGCGGCCGCGGTGCAACCAGACCCGGATCGTCCCCTCGGGCACGCCCTCGGAACGCGAGATCTCGGCAACCGGCACGTCGCCCAGGTGGTGCTGGACTATCACTCTTCGGTAGTTGTCCGGCAGCTTCTTGAGCGCGGCCACCAGAACCACCCGGTCAGGGCTGGGAGCCGGCTGATGCTCCTGCCGCTGTTTGTGGACAAAGGCAAGCGCTGTCCGGGCTCGCCTCCACCGGCTGATGGCCAGGTTGAAGGCGACGCGCCGCACCCAGGC
Organism: Micromonosporaceae bacterium; assembly: GCA_003543035.1. Classification (GTDB taxonomy): domain Bacteria; phylum Actinomycetota; class Actinomycetes; order Mycobacteriales; family Micromonosporaceae; genus Rhizocola. The sequence goes on from DPJL01000354.1 coordinate 24,033, forward strand.
CAGCGGGTCGTCATATTCGACGATCTTCTGCCAGCGCGGGATGGCACGACAGAAGGCCTCCTGGGCCAGATCCTGTGCCGCAGCGAAGTCACCCGTGTAGGCGAAAAGCTGGATGGTCAGGCTCTGGAAGTGGGCTGCGTAGAAATCCTCGATGTCGTTGAGCGGCCTCGACAGCTCTACCGCGGTCAACTCCCCTCCCCGTTCCCCTGCCTTCTGTTGGTAAGACGCGTGGGAACCAAGAGTGTTACACGAGATTTGCCGGCTCGGGATCCTCCTGGTCGGGCACATCACGCATTGGCATATATGGCTCGGCGGTCGGGGGCAGCCCGGCCGCGATTGCTTTCGCCCGGGCGAGCTCGGCGTCAAACTCCGCCCCGAGCAGGACGGCGACGTTGGTCAGCCACATCCAGACCAGGAAAACGATGATGCCGCCGAGTGCGCCGTAGGTCCGGTTATACGAGTCGAAATGCGCGATGTAGTAGGCGAATCCGCCGGAAACCACGATCCATACCAGAGTGGCGACCGCAGTGCCCGGGCTGAACCAGCGGAAACCGTGCCTGGCATTCGGCGCCACCCAGTAGAGCAGGGCCACGACCAGTGCGAAGACGATGACCAGGGCCGGCCACTTGATGACTTCGTAGGCGCGAACGGTGTCTGCCTTAAGGCCGAGTGAGTTTCCCACTGCCGTGGCGAGCCTGCCGCTGAGGAACACGGTCAGGGCGCTGAGGGCGAGGAAGACGCCGGTGATGAGCGTGACGAAGAGCTGGACCGGCAGCGTCTTCCAAAGTGGACGGCCCTCGGGCACGTCGTAGATGGCGTTGGCGGCGCGCCGGAACGCGCCCACATAACCGGTCGCGGACCAGAAGGCGATGAGCAATGCGACGACGGCAACTATGCCCGCAGCGCGTTGATCAGCTTTGAGGCTCTCGATGCTCTGGTTGACGACCTGCTCGGTCGGGCCGACAGCCAGGCTCTGCAACCCGATCACCAGATTGCGTGCGGTCGGGCCGCCGACCAGGCCGATCACCGCGAGCAGCACCAACAGGCCGGGGAAGATCGACAGTATGCCGTAGTAGGTCAGGGTGGCCGCCCGGTCGGGCAGGTCGTCCTCGATGAATTCCACCACCGTGCGCCAGCTGGCGCGCCCAAAGGCGCGCCAGCTGAGACGTTGCGGCCCATTGCTGAGCAGCCCGACAAGCCGCTCGCGATGGGCACGCCCGCGTTGACCCGTGCGGGCCATCATCGCCTACCTAAAGCGATGATCATCGACGGTATCGCCGCCTCGGGAACGAGGTGCCGATGCCGCCCAGGTGCAGTGCGACGAACAACAGGCCGGCCGTGGTGAAGGTGGCTGCGGAAATCACGCCTCCGGCGGCACTGAAGCTGATCAGCTGAAAGAGCAGCGCCAATCCAAAAAGGACGGCTGCGATCCTGGCATACATAGGCCATCTCTTACCCTTTTTCGGCGAGTGGCAACATGAGCGCGAGCAATTCAAGGTCAAGGTGGTAGGGGTCCTGCGCCAGCCACTTACCCAACGTCTCGGCCAGCTCGCGGGTGTGGCAGACAGTCAGATCGCCGCGCAACTCCCGGCATCGCAACGCGCTGGGCGTGTCGACAGCCAGGAAGACCCTTCGCCGGATCCCGGCGTCCACTTCGGACTCATGCAGCACCGCCAGGCCACGCCGGGCGCGGGCAAGCTCATTGCTGCCCTGACCCCACTCGCCGCCATCGCGGCGCACCTCTTCGTCGGTGACGATGTATCTGCCCTGTGACCAGGACGCCCAGCGCACAAGCGCGACGGCTTCCCCACAGACCACGGCATAGTGGCAGGTGCCCTCGGCCATCCGGAGAAACCTGGCGGCGGGCAGCACCTCCAGCGAGGTCAACTCGGCGCGCGTACTTGCCTGGCCCCACCAGCGACGGCGTTTGAGTCGCTTCCGCCACGCAAACCAGCGCAGCCGCACCGCCGCGGTGCTATGCCCCCAGGCTCCGGCGGTGATGCCGACCAGGCAGGCCGCCAGAACCCAGCCCAACGAACCCAACGGCGACTCGTCATAGGTGCGGACAGCGACCACGAACGCCAAGGACATCCCGGCGGCGAAAGCCAGAAAGCCGAGCACCCGGCCGCCCACCGCACTGGTCAGCCCGACCAGGACGGTCAACGCCATCCAGCAGAACATCAACGACGGCGAGGCCAACTGCATGCCGAGAAGACCGACGATCGCGGTGCCGATGGCCGCGGTCGCCAGCAGCCCAGGCTGTATCCCGGGGCGCATCGTCACCGGACGCCGTGGATCAACGTCGGGCAGGTGTAGAACCTTGACCGGATCGGGTCTTGGCGGAGGTGGCGGCTGCGCCTTTCCCGACTCTCGCAAGGCCGCGGCGAAGGCTCCCGCGGTGGCGAAGCGCTCAGTCGGCTCGGGCGAAAGAGCCCTTAAAAGCACATTCATCAATCCGTCGGGTACCCCGTCAATGCGCTCAGGCGAGCTGCTCCGACGGGTCAACAGCTCGGCCGGGCTGGGGTTGCGGAAGCGATCGTGATGCGGCGGCCGGCCGGAAAGCAGCGCGTAGAGCGTGGCGCCAAGACCGTACACGTCGGAGCGGACCGTGGCCGGCTCGTCCCGGAACAGCTCGGGAGCGGCGTAGGAGGCGGTCCATCGGCCGGTGGCGGTCATCGCGAGATCGTGTTGTTGCAAGGCGACAATGCCGAAGTCGGCGAGCACCGGCGAGCCGTCGTCACCGAGCAAGATGTTGTGCGGCTTCACATCCCGATGCAACACTCCCATCCGATGCGCCCGCCCGAGGGTCTCCGCGATCGTCTCGCCGAGACTCGCCACCGCGGCCGGGCTCAGCGGCCCGTTCTCGGTGACCAGGGTGGCGAGCGAGCCGCCGGAACACAGTCGCATCGCGAGGTAGGCCTGCCCGTTGTCCAGCACACCGGTTTCGTAGACATCGATGATGTGCGGGTCACCGGCCAGTCGCTGCATGGCCTCGACCTCGCGCTGGAATCGCTGGCGATCACGGCCGGTCCGCAGACTCGAGTGATAGATCTTGATGGCGGCTTCGTGGTGCGGCGGGAGGATGCTGCGTCCAAGATGGACGGTGGCCTGCGCGCCGGAGTCGTCCAACCTGCGCACCAGGGTGTATCCGGGAACGGTGAGGCCGCCTTGCACTGCAACACGATTTCACATGAGAACGACGAGCGCGAGTGCGGCGCCCTGATCAAAATCCGGTTGTCCCAGCCGGTGGGCAGTCCTAGCCTTGTGCGCAGCAAGCAGCCACTTCAACTGTCCGGAGGCCGACATGTACCGCTGTGAGTTCAGCGAGCTGTGGGTGACCCGTGACAGGTGTCGGGCGGCTCGGCGGCGTCGCGGTTAAACGCGCCGTCTCCAGCCAGCCCGCCCGGTCAGCCAGGCGGGCTTTTGTTTGCCCCGCAAAGGAAAACCTACGGGGGTGTCGGTGTGAGCGGTCACGACCGCTCACACCGATGCCAGCAGCTATCGCAGATCAGGAGGTGACCCGGTGAACGCCGTACTTGTCATCAATGCCGACCTTGGCCCATTGCATCGGGTCAGCCTCCGGCATGCGCTTCGGATGCTTTGGCGGCAGGTGGCCGTGGTGCACGAGGCCGAGCCCGACCGGCAGATAGGTGCCTACCCGATGCCACGGGTGGTGCGGCTGGTGTCCTATGTGGTCACTCGCTGGCGCCACACCAAGGGACCGGCCTGGTCCCGGGCCGGTGTGCTGGCCCGGGACGAGCGCCGGTGCGCCTACTGCGGTGGCCCGGCCGCCACCATCGACCACGTGGTGCCCAGCTCGCGAGGCGGGAAGAACACGTGGACCAACACCGTCGCCGCTTGCGGCGGCTGTAACCAGCGCAAAGGCGACCGCACCCCGGCCGAGGCCGGTCTGGTGCTCAAGGTCCGCCCGGCAGCACCTTCGTGGTATGCCTGGGCCCACAGGGATAAGCGCTGAAGGCGGCCGGTGACTCACCTCACCGGCCGCATCACCTTGCCCCGCGCGAGTGTCCTGCGGCTCGCAAGGCGAAGTCGCACGGTGCAGGCGGGCATGGGGGTTGCACTCGGGCTGGGCGGACTTGATAAGTTTGTTTAGCTAGCGCTAGATGTATCAAGTTCGGAGTTGAAACAGTGGTCGGTCGGGGACGTCCGAGTCGGGCAAGCGTATATGAGCGGCTCGAGAGGGCGCTCGCCGCCGACTAAGATCTCCGCATGGGGAGACTGCTTGACCAGCCTGGATATGGGAAGTTCTGGATCGCGGACACCGTGTCCATGTTCGGCAGCCACGTCACATCGGTAGCTCTTCCCGCTTTGGCGATCCTCACCATGAAAGCCAACGACATCGAGGTCGGCGTGCTGCGGGCGGCCCAATGGCTGCCCTATCTGCTCTTTGGGTTGCTAGCGGGAGCGGTCGTTGACAGGTACCCCCGAAAACCGATTTTGATCAGCACGGACCTGGCGCGGGCGGTGATGCTTGGCCTCATCCCGGTTTTGTCCCCTTGCCGGTTTGCTCAGTGTGCCGTTGCTGGCCGGGATTGTGGCGGTCTTCGGCGTCATGTCGCTTGTCTACGACGCGGCGCATCAGTCGTTCCTGCCCCGGCTCGTCCCCGCGGATCTACTGACACCGGCCAATGCCCGGATGGAGCAGAGCGGTTCGGTGGCGCAGAGCGCCGGCCCTCTGCTGGGTGGGAGCCTGGTCGCGACAATCGGGGCGCAGCTGGCGATCCTCGTAGATGCCTTGTCCTACCTTGTTTCCGGGTTCCTGCTCATGGGCGTCCGAGTCGTGGAACCCGTTGCTACGCCTGGCAAACGCAATCTCCTCGCTGAGCTTCGGGAAGGAGTGAGATGGGTGTACCGGCACCCGATGCTGGGGCCGATGGCGCTGACCAATCATCTGCGATTCGCCTTCTCCAGCATGGCCGGCACCGTCTTCCTGCTCTTCTTCGTCCACGAGATCAGCGCCGGACTGTCCGAAAAGGAGATTGGCTTCGGGCTCGGCCTGGTCATGGGGTTGGGCGGGCTCGGCGGGGTGATCGGTGCCGGACTGGCGGGAAGGATCGGCCTGCGTTTCGGGGTGGGGCGCACGATCGTCGCGATGCGGGCGCTGGAGCCGCTCGGCTTGGTGTTGCTGGCGATCGCCCCGATCGGTTATGCGGGCTGGGCGATGGCCGGTGCGTCCCAGTTCTTGTGGTGGCTGGCACTCGGCACGTCGGGACCAAACGAAATGGGTTACCGCCAGGCGGTAACCCCGGATCGGTTGCAGGCCAGAATGAACGCCACCATCCGCTCGCTCAACTGGGGGATGGTGGCGATCGGAGCGCCACTGGGTGGCGTGCTCGGGGAACTGATCGGTTATCGGCCGGCGCTTTGGATCGGGTTTGCCGGGATGGCGATTTCGGCACTGGTGTTGAGCCTGTCCAAGTTTCGCCACGCCCGGCACGGCGATGCTCAGCTGGCAGTTGCCACCAGCGGCTGAAACTCGGGATGCTGCTCGATCCAGCTCCGCACATAGGAACAGCGCGGCACCACCTTCAGGCCTTCATCACGCGCGGCGGCCATCGCTTTGGCCACGACTTCAGCAGCGATGCCGTGCCCCCGGTAGGCAGGCTCGGTTTCCGCGTGATCAAAAAAGATAAGACCGGGCTCTCGGCGGTACTCAAGCACGCCTACCAGCCCGTCGGAGGTGATTGCCTCATACCGGTGATGTTCGGCCACATCGGTGATGGTGATGTCCATCCCCGACAGTGTAATCCGGCTTCAGCGCCAACGCCGCCGTCGCATGATCCAGATCCCCAGGGTGAGCATGCAGACGATGATCGGCACCGCGATCGAGATCACCGGCCGGTACCGGTAGACGGCCGGCCCAGGCTCGGGCGCCCCCGGATCCGTGGCGAGCCAATTGACTTCGGCCGAGGCGGCCTGGAATTCGTTGGTGTGCTCGGCGGTCGTCATCAGCACCTCACTCGGGGTGCCGAGGCGCACCAGAGCCCGGTTGCCGGAATTGACGATTGGAGCACCCTCGATCCATCCGGACACCGAGGGCAAACCCTCCGTCCGGCCCTGTTCGCCGACATATCCCAGGAATCCGCCGCCCGGCACGGAACCGGCCACTTCGCCGGTGTTGGCGTCGATGAGGTTGAGGGCGGTCGTCTTTGTTTGGTGCGAGAGCGCGAAGACGTTGCCGGCCGGGTGCCAAGCCAGCTGACCGGCCAACTGTAGTTGCGCGCCAACCGGTTTCGTCCACTGCTTGCCTTCGCGGCGGTACACCGACAGGTCGCCGGAGTGCTGGATCGCCAACGATTCGCCGTTTGGGGACAGTGCGGCGGTGAGTTTTCTGTTCGCCAGGGGGAGTGCAACGCGCCAGAGCACATTGCCATTGGCGACGTCTATCACGTGGATTGACGGGAAACCGTTGCCGTCGAAGGAAACCAGGACGGCCTGCGTCCCGTCCGGTGACCACGCAAGTGGTGCGCCATGGGGCAGAGTCCGGCTCCTACCCGACGCGATGTTGAGCAACTCCGTCTGCTGTCTGTTGGGCGTCATCAGGTACTGGCCGTTGGGGGAGAGCAGGAAGGAGGGCGCCCAGTCCGAGGCTCTTTCGCCGGTGAGGGCGAACGTCCGGTACCGGTCTTCGGGGCCGACCAGGGTCAGCTGGTTCTCTTGCCCCGCAACGACAAACGCCAGCAGGGCTCGCGCGATCGGGGCATCCGTCACGCTGGCTGTCCACTTTGGAGACTCAACGAAATGCGATGGCATCCTTGCGACGCCGGGGTTGTTCGCGGGCACATAGGCGGGCAGGTTCAGCCTTACGCTCACGCCGATCGCGACAAGCGCCACGACGGCAAGCGATGCTGCCACTCGCCTACGCCGTTGTGCCCGTCGTGCGCGCTCGAACAAACCTGGCGGTGGCGTAGGAATCTGCGGATAGGAGTCCGCGACGTCGTGCAGCGCGGCACCAGGCTCTGTGCTCATCGGTCCGCCACCTCCTGCAGCACGCGAACGTCCACCAGCTCCGCGAGCTGAGGATTGAGCTTCCGCAAGCGATTCAGCGCGTACCGGGTCTGGCTCTTCACCGTAGTCACGAATCGATAACAGGCAGGCGCGGCGTCCATTGTCGTTCGCCTATGTCATCTGATCTGATCTGGTACGACAACGGCGGCAATCAGCTGCCTGTACACGACGGCAGATGGTCTCCCCGCGCCGATTCTGGATTACAGGCTGGAGATGTTGTAGCTGGTATTCGCATGACTACATCGAAGCCACGGGGAGCAATTGGTCCAAGAGCTGTGGCTGAGTCGCGGCGTCAAGGTCTGCGGTCGGTGTCGCCGGTTGCTCGCAGCGTGGCGGTGTATTGGGTGATGATTTCGCGGAATCGGCCGATCAGATCCATTAGCACTGCGATGTGTTCGTCGGTATAGGTTCCGGCGAGCACGGCCATCGCATCGAGTAGTCCGTCGAAGAGCGCAAAGGCCTGGCGTGCCCCGTCTTGGGAGGCGACCACCAGTACCCGGCGCCGGTCGGTGGGGTCGTTGCGGCGGTGCACGTAGCCGGCCCGTTCCAGCCTGTCGATGGCTGTGGTGGTGGCTCCGGCGGTGAGGCCGATCGTGGACGCGAGCTGACCTGCGCTCATCGGGCCTTGCCGGAACAACGCGTTGAGGCAGATCAGGTCGGTTTGGTTGATGCCGATATGCGCCGCTGCGGCCTGGCCGACCAGGTCGATGTCGGCACCCAGGTCCAGCGCCGCGAACACCAGCGCTTGATGCGCAGGCGGGCTATTCCGGACACCGGGCGGCTCGACGTATTCGTTTGACAATCTAACCTTCCGACAGTCAAGATTTAAGAGGTTCTAATAAACTCTAGCATCGAGGTACCCAATGATGCTTCTTGGTCTGACTAGGTGGATTCTGCGGCATCGGCTGCTGGTGGTGCTTGGGTGGCTGGCGCTCACGGTGGCTGGCGCGGCGGCGGTGACCCCGGCCATTGACGCTATGAGCTCCGATTTTGGATCGTTGCCGGGACGGCCGGGGTACGAAACCAATCAGCAAATCCTGCGCACCTATGGAAACGGCGCCGCCGCAGACCCGCTAGTGCTGGTGGTGACGCTGCCGCAGGGCACCACAGTGGACAGTCCCGGTGTCGGCGCGCAACTGGCACAGGCATTCGATCGCATCGCCAAGGCGAGCCCCGAAAGCCGCATCGCGTCCTATCCGAATACCGGCGATCGTGGTCTGGTCTCAGCCGACGGCCGTACCACGTTCGCGCTGCTGTATCCGCCTGCCGCAGAGACGTTTCCGCCGTTTGCGCCGGCGTTGCCGGCGCTGCAGCTGGTGCTCGCCGAAACCTCGGTAGCCGGTGCGCCCATGCAACTCACCGGCACAGACGTCTTGTTTGTCTCCGCCAGTGAGGCAAACGGACCCGGTTTGCTCGCCGAAGTCACCATCGCCGGCGTGGCGGCGCTGATCGTGCTCGCGGTGGTGTTCGCCTCAACGCTTGCCCTGCTTCCACTTCTCACAGCCATCATCGCAATCCTGGTCACGTTTCTCGCGGTGTGGGGATTGACCGGGGTCACCGATGTGTCCTTCGTCGTGCAGTTCCTGGTAGGACTGATCGGCCTCGGGGTGGCCATCGACTACTCCCTGCTGATTACCACCCGGTGGCGGGAGGAACGGGCCGCGGGCGCAGACAACAACACAGCAGTCGAACGGGCGATGACCACCGCAGGTGCGGCCGTCGTCTTCAGCGGCGTCACCGTGGCGGTCGCGCTGGCAGCTCTCATTGTCTTGCCAGTACCGTTTCTGCGCAGCATGGGCTACGGCGGTTTGCTGATACCACTATTCAGCGTGCTGGTAGCGATCACGCTGCTGCCGGTCCTGCTGTCCACCGTCGGGCCGAAACTCGAATGGCCCCGCCTCAAAGCCCGTCCCCCGAAGAGATTCAGGCCTCAAAGATGGGGCTGGACCGCCTGGGCGCGGCTGGTTGTCCGCCGCCCGGTGGCTGCAGCGGTCGCCGCTACGGTGTTACTGACTGCGCTGGTAATTCCCGTTTTCGGGCTGCGCCTGGGTACACCCGCACCGGCCTCGATGGCGTCGTCCGGCCCAGCAAGACAAGCCCTCGACGCCTTAACCGATGCCGGGATCGGCACCGGCGTGATCAGCCCCGAATACGTGCTGTTGCAAGACAATCCGCGTGGTGCGGCGCAGGACGATATTGCGCGAGCTACCGCACTGGCACGTGCGGTGCCCGGGGTACGGGCGGCGATCGCGCCCAGCCAGGCGTCGTGGCGCCGCGACGGCACCGCCTTAATGGTCGTCCTCATCGATGAGCCAGCCAGCTCTACCTCCGGTGCGGCTATCCGCGATCGGCTTCGTGCGTCGCTGGCTGGCCTGAATGGTGCGAAGATCGGCGGGACGGCGGCACAGGGCCGCGACTTCGTTGACGCCGTCTACGGCAACGCGCCGCTGGCCCTTGCGCTGATCGTGCTGCTCACCTTGATCCTGCTGATCCGGGCTTTCCGCTCGCCGGTGCTGGCGATCAAGGCCGTCTTGCTCAATCTGCTCAGCGTGGCCGCCACCTTCGGCTTGCTTGTCCTGGCCTGGCAGCAGGGATATCTCGCACAGGCTATCTGGGGCATCGAAGCAACCGCAGCGCTGACTGAATGGGTACCCGTCATGGTGTTTGCGTTCCTGTTTGGACTTTCCATGGACTACGAGGTGTTCATCCTGGCGCGAATCAGGGAGGAGTATGACGCGACCGGCTCCACGCAACAGGCCACCGTGCGCGGCATCGCCTACACCGGCCGGCTGGTAACCAGCGCCGCGATCATCCTTTTCTTCACCTTCGCGTCGCTCGCTGCCACACCTGGCACCGAGGTCAAGATCTTCGCAACCGCACTTGGGCTAGGCATCCTGCTCGACGCCACGGTAATCCGGGCACTGCTCGTGCCCGCACTGGTTGTCCTATTCGGACGATGGAACTGGTGGCTGCCCCGGCCGCTGGCCCGACTGCTATTCATCCGCGACACCCCACCGGCGACGCCCGAAACCGCACCGAACCTCACCACGGAACGGGTGACGTCCTAATGTTCATCGCCGCTCAGCATGCAACCACCCAGTATCGCAATCGCGAGCCGACACGTTGGCTGACCTCCGACGGTAGCCAAACGCCGCCGGTCCACGCAGGCAGCCGATGCCCAATTGCCCTGCCTTCAAGCGTGACCGCCAGCAGTAGTCACGATTCGATAAAAGGCGTGCGGCCGAATTTTGTGCCGTCGGTGAGAACTGTGCGGGAGCGTAATCGAAAAACTGTTGCAGTGCAATGCGTTTGAGTTGGCGGTCGTTGGCTGGTATGCCAACGACGCCCACTCCAGCCACCCGTTAGAGGCGCGTGCATGTCGTGCTCCCGGGTCCGGTCGAGCTTCGAAGCGTCGCAGTCAAGCGCATTCCATCGAGTAGGGATTCCATCGCGAACGGGTCTAGGCCGCCTGGCTTGCATTCAGGCGGCCCCGAGACTAAGGCGTGGGCATGGAGAGCTTGTAGCGCTCGATGACGTCGGCGAACCATTCGGGCTGCATCATTGGGACTTCGTAGTGGTTCGTGAGCTCGACGAGTTTCGACATCTCTGCTTCGCCGCGCTCGTTGAGGCCTGCGACCGTCCGGAACAGCTCTTCGAATCCGGCAGGTGAGATGATCTCGATCATGCGCGCTGGCGTCGGCCCGGCGTTCCACATCGCGTGGACCTGGCCGCGTGGTTTCATGATGTATCCGCCCGGACCGAGCACGATCTCCTTGTCTTCGGACCGAAAGCCGATCTCGCCGTCGAGCACAATGGAGATCTCATCCTCGCGGTGGTGGATGTGGGGTGGGACGAGTCCGCCGACTTCGAAGGGGTGTTCGACGACGGCGAGGGCTCCACCGGAGTCGGCACCGTCGATCTTGAAGATCACTCCGACGCCGGGCATCAATTCGCCGCGCTGGCCTTCACCTGGCTGGACAACCTTGACGGTCGTGGCCCCTGCAATCCCTGCACTCATGCCGCACCTCCATTTGGATGACATATGTGTACAGTGAAACAGTAGCGAAACCGCCTTGTCAAGATTGGATGACTCATGTGTCAGCGAAAGTAGAGCCGCCGCGCCCATACCGCAAGAAGATGCGTGCGCTCACCGAAACCGAGAACCGGCAGCGAATCGTCGAGGCAACGGTCGAGCTCCATCAAACGCTCGGCCCCGCGAAGACAACCATCAAGGCCATCGCCGAGCGCGCGGGTGTGCAGCGTGGCACGGTGTACAACCATTTCCCTGATCTCGAGGGGCTATTCGAGGCGTGCAACGCTCACTACTACGAGCGGCATCCCATGCCCGACCCGGCGCCGTGGGCGGGCATCGCCTCACCCAGTGAGCGCTTCCGCGTCGCAGTGCGCGAACTGTACCGGTGGTACGAGGAAACGGAAGCGATGCTCTCGGTAGGCATCCGCGATATCGATGCTGTCCCGCCGGGCGCACGCGAGGCGTTCTTCGGATATTTCCACCAGGTCGCGCGTTCATTGCTGACAGGCCGCCCAGAGCGAGGCCGTGCGCGCGCGCGTACGGCGGCAGCCGTCGGCCACGCGATCTCGTTCGCGACATGGCACTCGCTCGTCCGGGAGGGATCGCTCACGAGCAAAGAGGCTGCCGAACTCATGGAGGCGATGCTCGGCGCGGCGGTGAATCCTTCGCCCATAGAGCCTGGGAGCTAAATCCAGCGAGTCACCTATTCGGATACGGGTGCTCAACATCGACTGAAGCTGCACCGCGGCAGCGTTCGTCGTTCCCTGCCAGATGGAGTTATGCACGCAAGGCTCGCCGTTATAGCCGCAGATTTCATGGGCCTGCGCCGGGCTGGCGGGTGCCAAAAGGGCCGCGAGTAGAACCTCCGCCGCCAAAATTTGCACTTCGCTATCACGCACGCATTAGAGCTGATGCTGGCGCCGTCGTCACACATTGCCTTCGCCGGAAACCCTCGGATGCCTGTGCGTCCGGTCAGGACTGGACGCGGCGACTACAAGGCCACAGCGCCGTCCCTGCCTTCTAGCGTGCACCATTTTGGTGCCGACCGAACATTCGAGTAGCTCGGCGGTCTGCGACTCGCTGCGATCCTCGTAGAACCGGAGCACCAGCACGGCTCGCTGTTTGGGAGTCAGCCGCCGCAACGCCTGATCCAGCACGATGCGGGTCTCCCGGTCGGTCTCCTGGGCGGACACGTTGGGCAGCTGATCGGTCAACACCTCCGGCGGCCTTCGGCGAAGCCAACGCCAATGCGAAACGGCCTGGGTATAAAGGACGCGCCGCACATAGGCCTCGTGATCGTCAATCTTGGCCCACTTGGTGGCCACCCGCGCCAATGCGGTCTGCCACAGATCCTCGGCGTCGTGCCGGTTACCCGTCATGAGGTAAGCGATCCTGGTGAGGGCAGCCCACCTCGCCACGACGAAATCCTCAAACGCCGCGCGTGCCTCCGCATTTCCCACGCAAACCTCCTACCTACCCGGACGCCCCGGATCGGAGGTTTGGATGGAGGCTAAAAGTGCGTGTTGTCCTTCAGTTTCCGGCGCCCTTGTGCCACGGGCCGTGGAGATGAGCTCGATCGCCTGTTCCGCTGACGCACCAAGCTGAATGAGTGTTGCGCCGACGATCAATCCGGAGCGGCCGACTCCGCCGAAACAGTGCGCCACCACGAATCTGCCCTCGGCGACCTCACCCGCAAGGGCTTGACTGAGCCGGATCAGCTCGGTTGCGTCTGGTACACCGAAATCTGTGATGGGAAAAGACACGTAGTCGAGGCCAACAGCGGCAGCGGTTTCGGGCTCGTGCAGCAAGCCCAGCCGTTCCATGTCGTGCTCTGTCAACGCGCAGACCAGTTTGTCGACGCCGGCGGCGCGAAGCGCGCCGAGATCGTCGGCCAGCCAGGCCCCGCCCGGTGGGCGCGACATCATCCCCAGCCGCCCGGGGCCAGGCCAACTCACCAAGAACGGCTGAGGCATAGGTGTGCAGCCTACGACGAAGCCCGGGGCCGGCCGGTCCGTGTCAAGCTGACAGCCGTGCCCCGGGCTCCGCGTCCTTGGGGGAAGGGATTATTTGGTACCGGTCCTCGGGCCCTTATGCCCGTTGAGCACTCCGGCTTCGGCTGCCTTCACGATCGCGTCGGCCTCGGCCTGGGTCAGCTTGCCGGCCTTGACCGCCTCAGCGAGCCGCGTCTTCAACTGCTCCAGGTGGTTGGCACGGGCTTCCGGCTGATTCTTGTCCCGGTTGGCTTCCGCTTCGGCCCGAAGCTGTTCTTGTACCTTCTTGAGCGCCTCGGCGACCTTGGCCTGGTCCAGGCCGAGCTCCTTGGCCAGGGCCTCGGCGAGTTTCTGCTGCAGCTCGGGCGACAGCTCGCCCATGGTTGCCTGGGCCGAAGTCTGACCGTTGCGATTCTCAGCGGCCAGCGCGACGGCCGGCGCTGCGATCCCCAATGCCAGCACTCCAGACGTACCAAGCACCAGCAGGGTCTTCTTCGACATCCGGTTCACCATGCGGTTTCCGCCTCTCCTCAAATTTGCCTTGGCATCGACGGTGAACCGAAAACCTCATGCTCAGGTCAAACGACGCTGATAGTTCTCCCAGGTTGGTGTGAGGTATCTCGCCGATTGGCGGAAATGCCCCGCTTCATTCACAGTGTCGGCTCAGTCTCCAGGCGCCGCAACACCTTGGCCACGCAAGTGGCCAGCACCTCATCCACGTCGAAGCCGAGACTCTGGATGGCCACCAGCGCGGTGAACGCGACGTCGGCCAGCTCGTCGGCCACCTCGCGCTCGGTGTGGGTGACGCCCTTGCGCGGGTTCTGGCCCACGACGCCGATCCACGCCTGGGCCACCTCACCCGCTTCCTCGGTCACCTTCAGGATGCGCATCGTCTGCTGTTGGCGGCCGTTGCCGTGATGCGCATCGAGCCACTTCGCTGCGGTGGCTACCGCTCGCTGGGTTACCTCATCCACCCGTGCAGTATCAGTGAGCCGGGTTGGGCGTGTGCGGACGCTTGCCCAACTGCCGCCAATTGGTTTCCGCCACTTCCACGCCGAAGCGCTCCGCGGCCTTGCGGATGTTGGCGAAGGCCTGCTCCCGCTTCTCGTCGTTTACGTCCTCGACCTGGTCAAACCGAGCCAGTGCGTTCCGCACGTGCTCGGCGTCGGTCAGCGGCTCCTTGCGCTTCTTTGGGAAGGCGAAAGCGCTGTCAGAAAGTTTGTTCCGTTTCTCCGCTCTCATAACTACTGACTACCCGATTCGCGGCTTTGGAACCGGGGTAAGCCAAGGTCATGACTTACGACAGGGGTAACAGCAAGCACGGTCCCTGGCTAGACGACGAGCTCGCAAACGAAGTCGAACCCCTCCTTCGCGGCCGGCCCAACAGTGGCCGGGTCGGGGAGTGGCGCGAGCCCGAGCCGGCCGCAGATGGAGAGCCCGACGCCAGCTGGGCCCCGCTGGGCCACCACGGAATTGACACCGGAGACGACCGCGACCCCGACCGGCGCGAAGAACGCGCCCGGATCGGCAGCTATCTACCCCGTTCGATCTTCCCCGCCGACCGCGATCGCGTGATCGAGGCCGCTCGAGCCAACGGCGCCCCGGATCAGATCATCTCAACGCTCGAAGAACTTGAGCCCGGGTTGACGCTCCAGAACGCTCAGGAATTCTGGCGCGCTCTCGACCTCCCGTCGAGTCCCCGCTTCTAGGGACAGCGAGAAGGCGAAGATCCAATTAGTCTTCGGCCATGACTGAAAACGCTCAGCAGTGGGGTGTCCTGACCGAGTCGCACCAAATCCTTTCGTCTGCGGTCGCGGGTGTTCCCAGTAACGGCTGGGAGCTCCCGACGCCGTGTTCGGAATGGAATGTCACGCAGGTTCTGCAGCATGCTTCGCTTGACCAGCTGCTGTATGTCTCGTCAATTACCGGTGTGGCCAAGCCGGATGGCGACGCTTTCCATCCGTCTGGCGAGCTGAGTGAGTCGCCGCTGTCCTATGTGGATGATGCTATTCGGGCGTCGCGTGACGCGTTTGCCTCAGTCTCGGCGCGGGCCGAGGCAGTGCCGGTTCCGTTGCCCCCGTTCACAGTTCCGGCCTGGCTGGCGGCAGGTGCGGCTGCCCTTGATGCGGCCGTGCACGGTTGGGACATCGCCGTGGCCACCGGCCAGACCGCGCAACTGAGCCCGTCGTTGGCTAAGGAGTTGCTGAAGGTGGCGGAGAATCTCGTTGAGCCGCTTCGTGCGTGGGGTGCCTACGCACCCGCGATCGAACCCCCGGCTGACGCGGACGACGCCGCCCGCCTCCTCTACTTCCTCGGCCGCAATCCAAACTGGACCCCGTCACAGGCTTAACTCCTTCGGCAGTCGCGGACAACCGTGCTCCCTACGCCGACAATCGCCGCACACCATCGGGCCGCCGCAGCGAGCACACGCTTGTGGAACGGTGACCCTACGGTGCGAAAGCAGGGCCACCGTTCTGGACAGACCGTATGAAGAGCTGGATTGGCCACTCAACACCTGTGCTCATGTTTGCGGCAAGGCCCCGATGCGGATTGCCCGACGACTCTTTCGAGCAAACTCGCGCACATCCCTTGAGATAGTTCAGTCTGGCCGCGCAAACTCGATCACAACCATCGACGCTGCTAAGAGCAGGAGAAGATCATGGCCCTGCAATTCCTCGGCAAGGATCCCGGATAGCCCCGTTGGCGACTCACCGACTGTGTACTACGACTCCGAGCGAGACACCTATATGCTGCAAGGCTGGAAAATCCTTGATGCCGAAAGGCTCTCGCAGATGAAGATTCCGGGGCATGAAACTGTGATTGAGTTTCCAAGGCGGATGATGCAGTTCTTCCCGGAGGTTCAAGGGTGACGCACGAGCCGACGGTCGAGGAGGAGATGCAACGGTGCCAGCATTCCGCATTGCACCTTGAGATGCGCGACAGCTATACGCAGAACGATCCGATGTTGGAAGCGTGGCGTCAAGGCCACCGTCAAGACCTTCCGACCCTCATTCCCTTTGGCGGCCTTGGCTCAGCCTCATAGCAGAGACCACAGGTCGAGGCGTGACCGTTCGCCGTGCTCGCATCATGTCCGAACCAGTGAGTGAGTACATCCGGTACGAGTTCGACCTGACAGACATCAACATCGCGTCCGGCGAGGAGGTGCGGTGGCTGCCCCGGCGGCGAGCCACCGGCATTGCCTTGCCCGGCAACGACTTCTGGCTCTTCGATAGCCGTGTTGTACTGGTCAACCACTTCGACGGGGTAGGCGACCCGGTCGGCAAAGAGCTGACAACCGACCCTGATGTCGTGAAACTCTGCGCCTCAGCCTTCGAAGCCGTGTGGGCTCAAGGCATCCCGCACGCCGACTATCGTCCAACATGACAGGAAGCCATGCCGCTGTCGTCTTCGAGCGCGCAAGAGGCGTTGCGGTCTCTTGGCACCCGCCTGCGTGAGATCCGGCAAGAAGCTGGACTCACGGGGCGGGACCTCAGCAGACTCACCGGCTGGCATTCCTCCAAGGTGAGCAAGATTGAGTATGCCCGCCAGAGTCCCTCCATCAACGACATCCGAGCCTGGTGTAAGCATTGCGGTGCAAGCGATCAGACCTCCGACCTGATCGCATCATTGCAAGCGGACGAAGGCATGTTCATTGAGTGGCGACGAATGGAGCGCACCGGCCTGCGGTTGGCGCAAGAAGCTCAGCGCCCACTGTGGGAACGGACCGATGGATGTTCGACGATCAGGAAGTGTCGGTCGAGCTCGTCTCGGGTTATCTGACCGTCAAGCAGCCTCGTGAGATTGCGATGTACGCCCAAGTATTCGGAGAGCTATCCCAGGTCGCCGTGTTCGGATCAAACGCGCGGGCCCTAATCGCTTCTGCCATAGCTGCGACCGGAGAACCGGAGCCCCTAGAAGCCTCAGTTGTCGAGATCCCTGAGCTGATCAAAGTCAAAGGCGCCCTCATCGGCCATCTGCTGGAGGCGTTCCAGGGCCTCAGCCCGTTGAGCACAACAACTAATGATCGGGAACCCGCGGGATCTCTTCGTGGGCTTCTCCAGGCGGCATGGCAGAACTAGTTGATCTATATTCGTACTTCATCGATACCTACAATAGGGCGGAGTGTCGGGGCCTGACGTTACTGTCGCCGCATGGCTGACTTCATCGGTGAGGACCTCAGAGAATCCCGGTTCGAGCGGACCACCCTGGCCGGCACCCGGTTTGAGCGGGTCGACCTCAGCGGCACGCAGTTGCGATCCGTCGATCTGGTGGACGCCCGGTTCCGCGACGTGGCGATGCGCGGCGTCGTGATGCGTGGCGTGGAGTTGCTCAACGTCGACATCCACGGCGAGATCGAAAACCTGACGATCAATGGCGTCGACATCGGGCCTTTGGTCAATGACGAGCTCAATCGTCGGTACCCCGAGCGGGCCAAGATGCGCCCGGCGGACCCCGCCGGCTTCCGAGAGGCGTGGGATGTCGTCGAGCGGCTCTGGAGTCAGACGGTCGATCGGGCGCGCAGCCTGGATCCCGAGCTGCTGCACGAGTCTGTCGACGGTGAGTGGTCGTTCACGGAAACGTTGCGGCACCTGGTGTTCGCCACCGACTCCTGGATCAGGCGGGCCATCCTCGGTGATCCGACGCCGTGGGATCCGCTGGATCTGCCCTGGGACGAGATGCCTGACACGCCGGGCGTGCCCCGCGACCGCGACGTACGACCGTCGCTCGATGTGGTGCTCGAGCTGCGCCGCGACCGGATGGCAGGCGTGCGAGAGGTCATCGACGGCCTGACCGACACATCGCTGGACGGCCATACCGAGCCGGTCGAGGGGCCAGGGTGGCCGGAGCCCCGCGGCTATCCGGTGCGGGAGTGCCTGTTGATCATCCTCAATGAGGAGTGGGAGCACCGGCTCTACGCGGAGCGGGACCTGGACGCCTTGGAGGCGCGCAGCTCGTAGGCTAGTGGTCCTGCGGGATGCGGTAGACGGACACGTGGGAACGCGACTCGGCGGTGAAGTCGGCTCCGGCCCAGTTCGCATGCCTGGTTTCGAGCTCGAATCCGGCCAACTGCGCCATGAGGTCGAGTTCGGCCGGCCAGATGTAGCGGTGCGGGCTGCGGAACAGCTGAGCCTGTCTGCTCTCATCGAACCTGAAGTGGTGCGATACGACGTGCTGGCGCAGAGTGTCGTAGGTGTCCAAGCCGATGTAGCCGGGCTCGGAATGCCAGACCGTGGCCTGCTGACCCGGTGGGAGCTTGCGTAGCTCAGGCACCCAGAGCTCGATGACGAATCGGCCGCCGGGCGTGAGGTGACGAGCGGCGTTGCGGAAGCATTCGACCTGCTCAGTTTGGGTGAGCAGGTTGGAAATCGTGTTGAAGACGAGGTAGACGAGAGTGTATTTCCCAGGGGCGACAGCAGTCGTCATGTCGCCGACGATCACTGGGATTGTCGCTTCATCTGCTTTCGTTCGCAGTTGGTCGATCATGGGAGGTGATAGCTCGATGCCGGTGACGGGCACCCCCCGTTTGGCAAACGGGACGGCCACGCGGCCGGTTCCGATGGCGAATTCGAGCGCCCGTCCGCCGTCGGCGAGTTCGGCGAGGCGGTCCACAGTCGGCCCTAGGACCTCGGGCGCGAACATGCCGGTACCGGGCGTGTCATAGCGCTGGGCGGCATGGTCGTCCCAGATCTCCTCCTGTTGCATGGGGCCGACGATCGACCATGGACGTACGCGTTGTCCAACGATTTGCACGTCCGACGATTTGCCGTGAGACGCTAGGTCACGTCGCTGCCCATCGCCTAATCAGGACGGTGTGCAGCTGCTTACGAAAACCATTGCCAGCCCGATTCCGGCAATCGCCCAGCCAAACCGCACCGTGCGCATGGGGTCGCTTTGTATCGCCTTCCGGGCTTCGGCCGGCGCCTCCGAGAGGTTCCAGGCCTGTGCTTCAAAACCCAAGTTCACGAGCTTCTGCCGGTACGCCGGCGCAGCTTGCGGATCCTGAAGGCTGATGAATTCAGCGTGGAGCTTGGCGATCTGCTTTTCCATGCGCCGCGTATACAGGTGCGATCTGATCGCCACGTAGACGATCAGAAGCAATCCGGCCGCATGCAGCACCCAGCCCATGAAATCGAGCATAGGCAATGGTGGCAAGGCTGCGAAGAAGCCGACGGCGCCGGGTGACAGACAGAATTCGCGAGCTGTCCACTTAGGACAAAGATGCAGGTTGCGCCGTACCTTCACGCCCGTCGATCATGTCGAAGGCCTGCATCACCGCTTCGCTCAAAGACTGCAACCTCGCACGGGCATAGAGATAGTCATCGCGCTTTGCATAGTCGGCAAATTCATTGACAAGGATCTCCGTTGCACCTCGCCAGGCGTCAAAAGCGCTGTCCGACCACGAATCTGCGGTACGCATACAGCCATCTTGACCGATCCTATGGTCCGAGAATTCAAGATAGAAGATCTTGCATCTCCTATTGAGCCGTGTCACCTCGAATGAAGAGCAGGATGCCCACCAGGCCCGCCCAAAGCGCCATTCCCGGGAAGGCCAGCCAGCCGATTGGGGTCAGCAGGAGGACTACAAGCGCCAGCGTGACCCAGCCGAGCCATTGGGGCAGCACTCCGTGGCGCAGTATGGCCAGCGCCGATGCCAAGAACAGCAGCAAAAGCCCGGCGGCAAGAGGAAGGAAGAACTCATTGCTAAGAACCGTGATTGTCTGGGTCACTTCGGCGGGTACCTTGTTCACCGTCTCCGCGGCGGTGAAGGCGAAACCGCTGAAGATCAGTATCCCGATCGCGATCACGACCGTACCGGCGAAGGCGAGTGCGGCGAGCCGGCCGTCGCCACCCTCCACCCGCAGGATTGCTCGGCGAAGGCTGCCGCCGAACCACACCAGGACAACCGCGGCCAGCGAGGCGATGGCTGCGATCCATCTCTGTTGAGCGGAGTGGTCGGCCCAGTACTTCACCATCTCAGCCGCCGGATCGTCGCTGCCAGGAGTCTCAGGCGAGAAGAAGACACCAGCAAAGAGAACTAGAAATAGGACGCCGGTAAGCGGCGCGAAGCGTTCCAAACGCTCGAACATGGTGGTCCCCTTTCGAGGCTTTTGCCACCACTTTATGCCCGTTTAGGCGTTGAGATCCCGGAAAGTGACGGACGAGTCGACGCGTACGCCGGATTCTGTCCCAGCACCGGGGTGCTGGTGGCGGCCATCCATCTCGGCCTGCCGTCGCCGGCAGGCTCGTGCGGCCTACCCGTGAGCTCGGGCGGGCAGCCCTCGAACGCTCACGCGGGCTCTCCCCTTTCGGGGAGGACCCTTCTTGGCCTTGCTCCGGGCGGGGTTTACCTAGCCACGACGGTCACCCGTCGTGCTGGTGAGCTCTTACCTCACCGTTTCACCCTTACTTCGCCAGAGGCGAAGCGGTCTGTTTTCTGTGGCACTGTCCCGCGGGTCACCCCGGGTTGCCGTTAACAACCGCCCTGCCCTTCGGAGTCCGGACGTTCCTCGGCGGGGTCTATGGCCCCGACGCGGCCGCCCGGTCGACTCGTCCGTCAGGTATCCATGCTACAAACCTCGAGACATGGATCTCCCACAGGCGTTGCTGCTTTTGTGCGCGGGCGTCGTCACAGGCGCCGTCAACGCTGTGGCCGGGGGCGGCTCGTTGATGACTTTCCCGGCGCTGTTGTGGGTGGGGTTGCCGCCGGTTCAGGCGAGTGTGACCAATTCGGTCTCGGTGGCTTTCGGCTATCTGGGTGGGGTGGCGAGCACTCGAAAGGATCTTCAAAACCAGACCGTGCTGCGCCAGCTTGTCCCTGCGGCCGCGCTGGGTGCTGCCGCAGGATGTGCACTTCTTCTTGGTACCCCCGAAGAAGTCTTTGATTGGATTGCACCAACCCTCGTGCTGGCGGCGTCGTTGCTGATGGCGTTTCAGGAGCGCGTCATGTCGTGGGTGGCGCATCCGCACCAGCAGCCGAAGTGGGCAAAGATCGTGGCGGTCTTCGCGATCGGGCTCTACGGCGGCTACTTCATCTCCGCGATCGGCGTGGTGATCATGGCAGTGCTGGGCCTGGTTCTGCAGGACGACATCCGCCGGACGGTGGCGACGAAGAACGTTATCCAGCTCGCCATCGGGGTCACCGCGGCAACCGCATTTGCGATCTTCGGGCCGGTGGCGTGGGAGGCGGTGGCGGCTCTGGTCCCCGGCACGCTTGTCGGCGGATTCGTTGGCGGGCACTACGGCCGTCGCTTGAATGCCAAGGCGGTGCGGCGGATCGTGGTGGTCTTTGGCCTTGTGGTGGCCGCCATGTTGTTCTGGCGAGCGATCTGACAGGATCGCCGAATGCGCTTCGATCAAAGCACTCTGCCCGACGTGAGTGGACTTACCGTTGGCATCCTTGGCGGCACTGGGGATCAGGGCCGCGGGCTCGCGATCCGGCTGGCGCAGGCGGGTCAGCGGATCCTAATCGGGTCGAGGGCGCCGGAGCGGGCGCAGGCGTCGGCCAAGGAGATCGCTGAGCTCATCGGCGGGCAGGTCTTCGTTGAAGGTGGCGGGAACGCGGAGATCGCTGCGCGCTCGGATTTGGTGGTTGTGGCCGTTCCGTTCGCGGGGCACGCCGACACTCTGCGCGAGCTGGTCGAGCCGCTGCGCGGAAAGATCGTCATCGATTGCGTGAATCCGCTCGGCTTCGGCAAGCAGGGACCGTTTGCCTTGGACGTGCCGGAGGGGAGTGCTGCGGAGCAGGCAGCGGCGATCCTGCCGGAGTCGCGCGTCACCGCGGCTTTCCATCATGTGAGCGCCGACCTGCTGGCCGACCTTTCAGTGGACCAGATGGACCTCGATGTGCTCGTGCTCGGCGAAGATCGCGAAGCCGTGGCGCAGGTGCAAGCGCTCGCCGGCCGGATCAAGGGTATCCGCGGCGTGCACGCCGGGCGCCTGCGGAATGCGGGCCAGGTCGAGGCGCTCACCGCTAACCTGATCGCGATCAACAAGCGCTACGGCGCGCACGCCGGGATCCGCGTCACCGACTTGTAAACGCGTTGACCATGACGCTGGGGACGCCGACACGCCGTCGAGCAAGACCTTAAGTTCATGATCAACGCGCAAAAGGGTTAGAAGGTGTGCTCGGAGGTGGGGAAGGCGCCGTCGCGGACTTCGGTCGCGTAGGTAGTGGCCGCCTTACGCAGCTCGTCCGCGAGGTTGGCGTACTTCTTGACGAACCGCGGCGTGGGACCGCCGCCCACCCGTAGACCGGCCATGTCCTGCCAGACGAGGACCTGAGCGTCCGTGTCCGGGCCGGCTCCGATGCCGATCGTGGGGATGGGCACTTCCTCGGTGATCTGCTTCGCGACCTCGCCCGGCACCATCTCGAGCACGACCGCGAAAGCTCCCGCTTCAGAGCACTCGTGTGCCTGCTCGACCAGGATCTTGCCTTCGTCGCCGCGGCCTTGGACCCGGTACCCGCCAAATTGGTGTTCGGATTGGGGGGTGAAGCCGATGTGGGCCATGACCGGGATGCCCGCGGAGGTGATGGCTTCGATGAGCGCGGGCCTAGCGCCCTCGAGCTTCACCGCGTGGCACTGGGCTTCCTTCATGAATCGCACTGCCGTGCGCAGCGCCTGGACAGGGCCCTCCTCGTAGGAGCCGAAGGGCAGGTCACCCACGACGAGTGCGCGTTGGGTGCCGTGGACAACTGCTTTGACCAGGGGGAGAAGCTGATCGACTGTCACCGGGAGGGTGGTGGAGTAGCCGAAGATGTTGTTGGAGGCCGAATCCCCGACGAGCAGCACGGGGATGCCTGCCTCATCGAAGATCTGTGCGGTGTACTGGTCGTAGGAGGTGAGCATCGCCCACTTCTCGCCACGCTCCTTGGCCAGCAACAGATCGCGGGTGCGAACCCGTTTGCCGGCCGGCCCTCCGTAGAGGGAGGCCACCGTGTCTGACATATAAATCTCCCTTCGCCTCGAGGCCGCCTGCGCGGTCCCCGGGTCCTATGGAGATGTTGCCACCTGGTGAACGTCCAGCGTCAGGGTTCAGTGCACTGTGTCACTTCAAGCCGATTTCCCGGAATCGATTGGTAATAGGCAGTCGTCGATCTCTGCCAAAAGACTTGAACGATATCTTGGTACCGGGAGCCGACTGCCGCCGTTTGTATTCCGCCCCATCGACCAGCCGCAACACCTTGTCCACCAGGGCGGGGTCGTGACCCGCCGCGACCAGCTCATCGCGGCCCTGGTCGCCCTCGATGTAGTCGGCCAGGATCAGGTCGAGCTTGTCATATTCTGGCAGAGAATCAGTGTCCAGCTGCCCCGGGCGCAGCTCGGCGCTCGGCGGCTTGGTGATCGAGCTCTCCGGGATCACCGGGGAGACGGTGTTGCGCCAGCGAGCCAGCTTCCACACCATCGTCTTCGACACGTCCTTGAGCGGATTGAAGGCTCCCACCGAGTCGCCATAGAGCGTGGAGTAGCCGACCGCGAGCTCGCTCTTGTTCCCCGTGGTCAGGACGAGGTGTCCCTCCTGATTGGAGATCGCCATCAGGATCACCGCGCGGACCCGGGCCTGAAGGTTCTCCACCGCGAGCCCGGAAAGGTTGAGATTGGACAGGAACGCGTCGACCATGTGCTGGATGGGCTCGACGCGATAGTCGATGCCCAGGTTCTTGGCCAGCTCATGGGCGTCGTTGCGAGAGTGCTCGGAGGAGTGGCCACTCGGCATCGAGACCCCGACGACATGCGCCCCACCCAGGGCGTCTGCGGCGATGGTGGCCACGACGGCCGAGTCGATGCCGCCGGACAGGCCGAGGACTATCGACTTCGCACCGTTTTTGCGCACGTAGTCGCGCAGGCCGAGCACGAGTGCTGCCCAGACCTCCGCCTCGTCCGCTAGGCGCCCCGCAATACCCGCATCGGCATGGCCCTGGGGCTCGGTCCACGATGTGTCGATCTCCACCCGCTGGATCGACATCGGACCGCTCTGGTCATAGCTGGTCGCTTCGGCCGCGGGAACCTCGACATCGTGCACCAGTAGGGCCTCAGCGAATTGCGGGCCGCGGGCCAGGACTTCACCCTGCGCGGTGACGATCATCGAGTCGCCGTCGAAAACCAGCTCATCCTGCCCACCGACCATGTTCACATAGGCCACGGTCGCGCCCGCTTCCGCAGCTCGGCGCTGGACGAGCGGCAGCCGTGCGTCGTCTTTGTTCAGCTCGTAAGGGGAGCCGTTGATGTTGATGACGAGGCCGACCTTGGCCGTCGCGGCTACCGCGAAGGGACCGCCTGCCTGCCAGATGTCTTCGCAGATGGTGAGGGCAATGTCGTGATTGGACAACCGCAGCACGGTCAGTGCTTCGCCCGGCACGAAGTAGCGGTCCTCGTCGAAGACGCCGTAATTGGGCAGATGGTGCTTGAAGTACTTGGCCACGACCTGGCCGCGATGCAGCACAGCGAGCGCGTTTCGAGGGCCGACCGTCGTGGTGGAGTCGGAGCCGAGCTTGGCTGGGCCGTCCGCGTCGAGGTAGCCGGCGATCACGGCGACCTCGCCGAAACCGTCCGTTTTGAGCTCGTGCGCGAGCCGGTCGAGCGCGTGCTTGGAGGCGTCAACGAAGGACTGGCGGAAAACGAGATCCTCTACCGGGTACCCGGTGAGCATCATCTCTGGAAACACCACGAGCTGAGCGCCCTTGGCAACGGCGCGAGCGGTCCATTCGCGGACTAGTAGATCGTTTCCGGTGAGGTCGCCGACGGTGGGATTGACTTGGGCCAGGGCCAGCCGCAACTTCGCCATACCGCCAGTTTGGCACTAACCCGGCCCGCCTTATTGCTCGGCCTGCTCCAGCTCGGTCATCTTGGGCTGCCCGAGGTGGACCCGGATGTCGTCGACCAGCAGCGCCATCTTCGAATCGGTCACGTGGACCTTGTACTGGTTGAGCGTGACCCCGATGAGAAAGCGGTTCGTGTCGTTGGTCACAAGGTAGTAGTAGATCGCGCCGCGTTCCACGTCGAGCACCAGCCGGATCAGCTCCCCGGTGTTGAGCGGGGCGAGCTCATGGTTGAGCTTCTTGAGCAACGCGTCGAGTGCTTTGCCCTGGTGGCCGTATTCCTCGCGGCGCTGATAAGGCTCGACCACCTCGTGGAAGCGGGCGAGCTCCGGGTGATCCAGCAGGTCAAGCGACATGATGCATTTGCCCTCGACGTAATACGCCACGTAATGCAGGTCCTGGACGCTCATCCGCCCCATCATCTTCTCGATCACCGGGTTGTGGGTCGCCGAGCGGAACTGCGGGAAACGCTCGATCTTCACCTCGGTCGGGTCGGCCGACGCATTTGGCGCGGGCAGCTCCATCGGGACGTCATGGCGCTCGCGTCCGAAGTAGAGCGCCCCGATGGAGAGCACGATCAGGCCCACGATGATGGTGATGACCCCCACGACATCCTGTACCCGGCCGTTTTCGAAGAGGCGTCCTTCGGTGGTTAGCAGGAAGCCCAGCACTGCCGTGGCGCCACCGGCTCCCATCAGGCCCATGGACATGATCAGACGGGCCGTCATCCGGACCGGGCGCACGTAATAGAGCAGCAGCGCCATGGGGCCCACGACGACGATCAGGCTCAGCGCCAGTTTGAGGTCATACGCCTCGCCCTTGACCCGCGAAATGACGAATTCGCTCGTGATGGGCAGGAGCAGGAAGCCACCGAGGAAGATGGACAACCGACGGGTCCAGTTGGTCATGACTGTCCTTTTGCGAGAGAGGTAGGACAGCGACCTTACTGGATGTTTAGCGTGGTTGGGTGAGCCTGCTCAAGGTCAGATCGACCAACTTGATCGGGTCGAGGATCGCCACAGCTTCCACCGGGCCCAGATGACGCAGCACCGAGAGCACCTGACCCACCCGGCCCAGCGTCAGATAGCCCGCCGTGGTCTTGCCGCCCCCGGTGAGCATCAACTTCACCGAATAGGTGTTCCCGTCGTCGCGCATGATCGTCGATGTCACTCGGACCGGCGTGCCGTCGTCGAGCACCGTGTTGAAGTCGCGGCACTGGCCGCCGACCGCTCGCAGCTCACGGAGGGTGGCTTCGGCGCCGTTCCCGGCGAAGGTGGTGAGCAGCTGGATCAGCTGAGTCGGCCCATCCAACTCCGACGAGGCCTGGTCGGTGGCGTCCGGATGCGGGAGCACCCGTGCCGACGCCTCCCGGACAAGGCTCGTGGGGTCGAGCAGGCCGGCACATTTCTCAGTGGCCGGAAGGACCCGGCGAACTGTGGCCTTCGACGCCGCGACGTAGGGTTTAGGCAGGTCAGCCGGGCGCAGCAGGGCCTGTTCGAGCTCGGGCTGAGCGGCGGTACGGGTGTTGGCGTCGTAGGCGGGTGGCGGAGCTTCGGGCTTGGGCGTGGTGCGGGCGTTGAGCACCCCGGCCAGGGTGAGCGCTGTCAACAGCGCAACCCCCAGGACGGTGCCGCTGACCAGCGTCCGACGTTGGATCACGACCAATCCAACGGGACTTATAGGAGACGGGTTGCGCGATTCTCGAGTTCATTCGCGGCGTAACGTGCGCGTAACAGCAGTTTGAAAGGGTGGAGAGCGTGGACCGTCAGCAGGAGTTCGTGCTTCGCACGCTCGAGGAGCGTGATATCCGTTTCGTCCGCCTGTGGTTCACAGATGTGCTCGGGACGCTCAAGTCGGTGAGCGTGGCCCCGGCCGAGCTCGAGGCCGCGTTTGACGAGGGCATCGGCTTTGACGGGTCGGCGGTGGAGGGCTTCGCCAGGATCTACGAGTCCGACATGATCGCGATGCCGGACCCGACCACCTTCCAGGTCTTCCCCTTTGAGGGAGGCTCATCGGGCGAGAGCGCTCGGATGTTCTGCGACATCCTCATGCCTGACGGCACGCCTTCCTGGGCCGATCCTCGGCATGTGCTGCGCCGTGCCCTTTCCAGGGCCGCCGACAAAGGATTCACCTTCTACACGCACCCCGAGATCGAGTTCTTCCTGCTGGAAAACGGCCCGATCGACGGTTCGGTGCCGGTGCCGGTGGACGCGGGCGGCTATTTCGATCACACCACCCATGCGGTGGCTCGCGACTTTCGCCGGCAGGCAGTGCTGGCGCTGGAACGGATCGGCATCTCGGTCGAGTTCAGTCATCACGAGGTGGCGCCCGGCCAGCAGGAGATCGACCTGCGTTATGCCGATGCGCTGACCACAGCGGACAACATCATGACCTTCCGGCATGTGATGCGGGAGGTCGCGCTGACCCACGGGGTGCGGGCCACCTTCATGCCCAAGCCTTTTACCGACCAACCGGGCAGCGGCATGCACACACATCTGTCGCTGTTCGAAGGCGAGCGCAACGCCTTCCACGATCCGGCCGATCCCCACAAACTTTCCAAGACTGCCAAGGCCTTCATCGCCGGAGTGCTCACCCACGCCCGCGAGTTCACCGCGGTCACCAACCAGTGGGTCAATTCGTACAAGCGGCTCTTCCCGCAGACGATCCCGGACCGGATCACCGAGGCACCCGCTTACGTCTGCTGGGGTCACCTGAACCGGTCGGCCCTGGTGCGGGTCCCCGCCTATGGCAAGCCCAACTCGGCTCGCGTCGAGGTGCGATCGCTTGACTCGGCTTGCAATCCATATCTCGCGTTCGCGATGCTGCTGGGCGCCGGTCTCAAGGGCATCGAGGATGGCTACGACTTGCCTCCGGGCGCCGAGGACGATGTGTGGTCACTGTCCACCACAGAGCGGCGGGCCATGGGCTACACGGCTCTGCCGGAGAACCTCTCCGAAGCGATCGACGTGATGGCCGGCTCCGAGCTGGTCGCCGAGGTGCTCGGCGAGCACGTCTTCGACTTCTTCCTACGCAACAAGCGCGCCGAATGGGAGGAGTACCGCCGTGAGGTCACGCCCTACGAGCGGATGAAGTACCTAGGCTCCCTGTAGTACCGTGCCGGGCATGCTGGAAGACTTGATCAACGGTGCGCTGCGCAGTGTGGTTTTCGGGATCGCCGGCGTCACCCTGATGGCGGTCGGCTTCGTGGTGGTCGATCTGCTCACCCCGGGCCGTCTGCGCGAACTCATCTGGACTCAGCGCAGCTCCAACGCGGCGCTGTTGCTGGCCGCAAACCAGCTCGGGATCGCCGCCATCGTCTTTACGGCGATCTTCACGAGTTATGGCGAATTCGGCAAGGGCCTGATCTCGACAGTCCTTTTCGGACTGCTCGGCATTGGACTGATGACGCTCGCCTACTTCGTTCTGGACTGGCTCACTCCCGGCAAGCTCGGTGAGCTGATTGCCGGGAGTGAGTCGCATCCGGCAGCGAAAGTCGTTGCCGCCAGTCACTTTGGCGCAGCGCTAATCGTCTGCGCGTGTATAGCGTGACTTAGACCCTCGGATCGCGTTCGTCGATCCTGTCGTACTCAGGCGGTCGTTCCTGGGTCACCGCCGCGCGGCGACGCGGGGCCCAGATGACGGTGATAAGGAAGAGTCCGATTGCACCTGCCGCCATCAGGATCCAGCCGACGACTTCGAGGTCGAGCCAGCCGACCTGGACGTTGAGGGCGAAGGTGAGGATCGCGCCGACGGCAATGAGCAGCACACTTGCGCCGATGCCCACGACAGTCTCCTTTCAGGGGGACGTGTTGATTTCGCTACGTCATACCCAACCGGTGCGTGTTTGACTCACCACTGTCCGGGGCAATGTCAGTGCCATGACTGTTGCGGGAATTATCTCGGCGATCATCGTCGGCCTCATCATCGGAGCGCTGGGACGTCTTGTGCTTCCCGGCCGTCAGAACATTCCAATTTGGATGACCATGGTCGTCGGCGTAGTGGCGGCGCTTATCGGAACAGCCATCGCCCGCGGCGCCGGGCTAGCCGACACCGACGGCGTCGACTGGATCGAAATCCTCATCCAGGTCGCCTTGGCGGCACTCGGAGTCGCCCTCGTGTCGGGCTTCTCCGGCCGTCGTAGCGTCACCTGACCAGCAGGCCATTCGCGCGGACCACTGGTACGGAAAGGGTTTTGTAGCCCACCTCATCAAATAGGACAGTCATCCGATCGTCCTCATAGGACAGCACCAGTCCGGCACCCCAATCGGCGTGCCGGACTGTGCTGTGTA
>DPJL01000351.1:0-8312 GCA_003543035.1 Micromonosporaceae bacterium
CGGTCGGTGATCAGCTCACCCAGCCACATGACCACACCAGTACCAGCGGTCATGGTGATGACCAGCGAGGTGAGGGTGATCCAGTTGGGCAGGCTGGTCTGCGGCACGATCGGGAACTCGTTGCACATGTTGTTGAAGAGCTGGCCCGAGCGGGCAAGCGCCACGAACGCGGAGGACTGGAGCACCGCGAGGCCCAGGGTCAGGTACCGCGTGTACTGGGTGATCTTCGCCTGGCCGGCCTGACCCTCCTTGCGGAGCTGCTCCAACCGCGGGATGACCACGGTGAGCAGCTGCAGGATGATCGACGCGGTGATGTAGGGCATGATGCCCAGCGCGAAGACCGACAGCGACATCAGCGCGCCGCCGGAGAACAGGTTGAGCAGAGTGAATACTCCGCTCTGGTCCCCGGTCTTCATCACCTCGATGCACTGCTGCACGTTGCCGTAGGCAACACCAGGGCTGGGCAGTGCGGCGCCAAGGCGATAAATCGCAACGATCCCTAATGTGAAAAGGATCTTCTTGCGCAGGTCAGGCGTTTTAAACGCACTGATAAACGCGGAGAGCAACTCTTTCCTCCTGCGCGAGGGCACCGGGGGCCGGTGGCGACTTTAGGGGCGTGACTAACAGCTACTGCGTGATTTCACGCGTAGCTGGGTTCGGACTCTAACAGCCCCGAACCGGATTGGTCAGGTCTGGTGCACATATATCTGTGCCAGCCTAGCCATACGACGCATGGCGCCCAACCAAAAGGGCTGGACGCCATGCCTCATTTGCTGTCAGAGCTCCGTTGCGGAGCCACCGGCAGCCACGATCTTCTCCTTGGCGGACGCACTGAAAGCCTGCGCCGACACCTGGAGCTTGACGCCGTTCAGATCGCCTGTGCCGAGCACCTTGACCGGCTGGCCCTTGCGGACCGCACCAGCCTCGACAAGCTCCAGCGGGCCGACCTGACCGCCGTTGGGGAACAGCTCAGCGAGCCGGTCCAGATTGACCACCTGGAATGCGACCTTGAACTTGTTCTTGAAGCCCTTCAACTTCGGCAGGCGCATGTGCAGTGGCATCTGGCCACCCTCGAACGCCGCCGAGATGTTCTTACGAGCCTTGGATCCCTTGGTACCACGACCGGCCGTCTTGCCCTTGGAGCCTTCACCGCGACCCACTCGGGTCTTCTCGGTCTTGGCACCGGGCGCTGGCCGGAGGTGGTGGACTTTGATCGTCATTACTCAACCTCCTCGACCTTCACGAGGTGGTTGACCGTGAAGATCATGCCCCGAATCTCGGGACGGTCTTCCTTCACCACCACGTCGTTGATCCGCTTCAGGCCAAGCGAACGCAGCGTTTCACGCTGGTTCTGCTTCCGCCCGATCCCGGATCGGACCTGGGTGACCTTCAAACGAGCCATTACGCACCCGCTCCCGCACGCGCCGCCAGCAACCTCGCCGGAGCGACGTCCTCGACCGGAAGACCGCGACGGGCCGCGATGGCCTCGGGCGACTCCAGCATCTTCAGTGCGGCAACTGTGGCGTGCACGATGTTGATCGGGTTCGACGAGCCGAGGCTCTTGGAAAGCACGTCGTGGATGCCCGCGCACTCGAGCACGGCACGCACCGGGCCACCGGCAATAACACCGGTACCAGCGCTGGCCGGCTTGAGCAGCACCACACCGGCCGCTGCCTCACCCTGCACCGGGTGCGGGATGGTGGCGGCGATCCTGGGCACCTTGAAGAAGTGCTTCTTGGCCTCCTCGACACCCTTGGCGATCGCCGCGGGCACCTCCTTGGCCTTGCCGTAGCCGACGCCAACGGTGCCTTCGCCGTCGCCCACCACCACCAGAGCGGTGAAGCTGAACCGGCGACCACCCTTGACCACCTTGGCGACACGGTTGATCGCGACGACCCGCTCAAGATGCGGAGTCTTCTCGACCGGTGCGTTGCCGCGGCCATCGCCGCGGCCGCGCCGCTCACGACCGCCGCGCTCGCCGCCGCCTTCGTTACTGCCTGAACCGGAACCCGTGCCCCGGCGCTGTGGACCTGGCATGTTCCCAGCCACCCTTCCTAGAACTCGAGTCCAGCACCGCGAGCGGCTTCCGCCAGAGCCGCGATGCGGCCCGCGTAGCGGTTGCCACCGCGGTCGAAGACGACCTTGGTGATACCGGCGGCCTTGGCACGCTCCCCGAGGAGTGCACCGACCTTGCCGGCGATGTCGCTCTTGCTCCCGTCCGCGGTCCGGATCGACGCGTCCAGGCTCGAAGCCGACACCAGGGTGTGACCCTTGGTGTCGTCCACGATCTGAGCGGTGATCTGGCGCAGCGAACGGGTGACGACCAGACGGGGACGCTCGGCGGTCCCGCTGAGGTTCTTGCGGACGCGGAAGTGCCGACGCGCCCGGCCAACCGCGCGCTTGGCGGCGACATCGCCACCACCGCGGCGCTTGAGTAGCGTGGCAGTCACTTCTTACCTCCCTTACCGCCGGCCTTACCGGCCTTGCGGCGAATAACCTCGCCGACGTACTTGACGCCCTTGCCCTTGTACGGCTCCGGCGGACGGATCTTGCGAATGTTCGCCGCGACCTCGCCCACGAGCTGCTTGTCGATCCCGGAGATGTGGAACAGGGTCGGCCGCTCCACCGCGAATGCGATGCCTGCCGGCGCCTGCACCACGACCGGGTGCGAGAAGCCCAGAGCGAACTCCAGATCGCTGCCCTTCGCGGCGACGCGGTAACCCGTGCCGTTGATCTCCAGGCTCTTCTTGTACCCGTCGGTGACGCCCACGATCATGTTGGCGACGAGGGTACGGGACAGACCGTGCAGCTCCTTGGCGCGACGCTCGTCGTTCGGCCGGGTGACGAGCAGCTCGCCATTCTCCCCGCGCTCCACAACGATCGGCTCGCTCAGCGTGTGCTGCAGCTCGCCCTTGGGACCCTTGACCTTGACGGTCTGGCCATCGATGGTGATCTCGACGCCCTTGGGCACCTCGATCGGCTTACGTCCAATTCTCGACATGGCAGACCTTCCTCACCAGACGTAGGCGAGGACTTCTCCGCCTACCCCTCGCTTGCGGGCCTGCCTGTCGGTGAGCAGCCCCTGGGACGTCGAAATGATCGCCACGCCCAGGCCACCGAGCACGCGTGGGAGTTCCTGTGACTTGGCGTACACCCGGAGACCGGGCTTGGAGACACGCCGGATGCCGGCGAGGCTCCGCTCTCGGCTTGGGCCGAACTTCAGTTCGACGACCAGCTTCTTGCCGACAGCGCCCTCCTCGGGCGCCTCGACTGCCCACGAAGCGATGTAGCCCTCGGCCTTGAGGACCTCGGCGACATTCGCCTTGATCTTCGAGTAAGGCATTTTCACCTGCTCGTGGTACGCCTGGTTGGCGTTGCGCAGACGGGTCAGCATGTCTGCGATCGGGTCGGTCATGGTCATTGTCTAATCAGCCTTTCTCGCCGCGGTTCCGCGGACCTAATTCCGGGCCTACGGCGAAGGGGAAGCCTTGGATTTACCAGGAAGCCTTGGATACGCCGGGCAGTTCTCCGCGATGAGCCATGTCCCGCAGACAGACCCGGCAGAGACCGAACTTGCGGTATACCGCTTTCGGACGCCCGCACTTCTGGCAGCGGGTGTATGCGCGTACCGCAAACTTTGGCTTGGCGGCAGCCTTAATGATCAGCGCCTTCTTGGCCATCTGCTCAGTTCTCCTTGAACGGGAAGCCCAGGTGCTTGAGCAGCGCCCGGCCTTCGTCGTCGGTCTTGGCGGTGGTCACCAGCGTGATGTCCATGCCGCGAACCGCGTCGATCCTGTCCTGGTCGATCTCCGTGAAGACCGACTGCTCGGTAAGACCGAACGTGTAGTTGCCGTGCCCGTCGAGCTTGCGCCCGTCGAGTCCGCGGAAGTCACGGATACGCGGCAGTGCGATGGACAGCAACCGGTCGAGGAACTCCCACATCCGGTCGCCGCGCAGCGTCACCTTGGCCCCGATCGGCATGCCCTCGCGCAGCTTGAACTGCGCGATGGACTTGGTCGCCCGGCGGATCTGCGGCTTCTGGCCGGTGATCACGGTGAGGTCCTTGACCGCGCCGTCGATCTTCTTCGAGTCGCGGGCAGCCTCGCCGACGCCCATGTTGACCACGATCTTCACCAGGCCCGGCACCTGCATCGGGTTCGCGTAGCCGAACTGCTCACGCAGCTGGCCGGCGATCTCGGCGCGGTACCGCTCCTTCAACCGCGGCATGGTCTTAGCTTCGGTCGCTGTCGACATCAGCCGATCTCCTTGCCGGTACGACGCGAGATCCGGACCTTCTTGCCGTCCTCGCCGATCTTGTAGCCGACCCGAACCGGCTGACCGTCCTCCACGAACATCACGTTGGACACGTGAATTGGAGAATCCTGGGTGACGATGCCACCGGTCTTCGAGCCACGCTGGTTGGTCCGGATCTTTTCGTGCTTGGTGACCCGGTTGATGCCCTCGACCAGGAGCTTGTCAAGGCGGGGGTAGGCCGCGAGGACCGTACCTTCCTTGCCCTTGTCCCGGCCTGCGATGACACGTACTCGGTCGCCCTTCTTGATCTTCATGATCAAAGCACCTCCGGAGCAAGCGAAATAATCTTCATGAAGCGCTTGTCCCGGAGCTCACGGCCAACCGGGCCGAAGATACGGGTGCCTCTGGGGTCTCCGCCGTCCTTGATGATGACGGCGGCGTTCTCGTCAAAGCGGATGTACGAGCCGTCCGGACGACGTCGCTCCTTGACCGTGCGCACGACGACGGCCCTGACGACCTCGCCCTTCTTTACGCTGCCGCCAGGAATTGCGTCCTTGACGGTGGCCACGATGATGTCGCCGATGCCCGCATAGCGCCGACCCGAGCCGCCGAGCACGCGGATGCACAGGATTTCCCGGGCACCCGTGTTGTCGGCGACTCGAAGTCGCGACTCCTGCTGAATCACGTCATTCTCCTAATGTCTGCCGGTTCTCCAGCTCAAACCGGAGCCTGGCGGAACTTGGCTACTTAGCCTTCTCGAGGATCTCCACCACACGCCACCGCTTGGTGGCGGAGAGGGGGCGGGTTTCCATCAACAGCACGCGGTCGCCAATGCCACACGCGTTCTGCTCGTCGTGGGCCTTCAGCTTGGCTGTGCGGCGCAGAACCTTGCCATACAGCTTGTGCTTGACACGGTCCTCGACCACCACGACAACGGTCTTGTCCATCTTGTCGCTGACGACCAGACCCTCACGTACCTTACGCCGGTTCCGGCTTTCACCGTCCTCGACGCCAGATCGCTCCGCGATCGGCTGGCCAGCCTTTTCGTTGGTCTCGCTCATGTTCCCTACGCCACCTCAGTCGGCGCGGCCGAGAGCCCAAGCTCACGTTCGCGCATGATCGTGTAGATCCGGGCGATGTCCCGACGGATGACCTGCAGTCGCCGGTTGTTGTCCAGCTGCCCGGTCGCGCCCTGTACGCGGAGGTTGAACAGCTCCGCCTTGGCCTCCCGCAGCTTGGTGACCAGCTCCTCGCCGGAGAGCTCACGCAGCTCTGCTGGCTTGCTACCCGCTGCCATCACGCCTCACCCACTTCGCGCTTCACGATTCGGCACTTCATCGGCAGCTTGTGGATCGCGCGGCGCATCGCCTCGCGAGCGATCGTCTCGTTCGGGAACGTCATCTCGAAGAGAATCCGTCCCGGCTTGACGTTCGCCACCCACCACTCCGGTGAACCCTTACCGGAACCCATCCGGGTCTCGGCCGGCTTCTTGGTAATGGCCTGGTCCGGGAAGATGTTGATCCAAACCTTGCCACCACGCTTGATGTGCCGAGTCATCGCGATACGCGCCGACTCGATCTGGCGGTTGGTCACATAGGCAGGCGCAAGCGCCTGAATGCCGAACTCGCCGAACACCACCCGGTTGCCGCCCTTGCTCTTACCCGAACGATCCGGGTGATGCGGCTTCCGGAAGCCCTTCGGGGGCTTACGGGGCATCAGCATCTGTCAGCCCTCCTGCGTCTCAGCTGCTGCGGGAACGGCTTCCACCGCTTCGCTGCCACTGCTTTCCTTGGTGAGCTCCGCGGCGGCCGCACGGCCGGCCTCGGTGCCCGCGCCAGTCGTGCCGGACGCACCGGAACGACCACGACGCGGCCGCTCCGTACGCTCCGGACGGTCCCCGCGCTCGCCGCGACGGGGGCGACCAGCGTCGGCGAGGGCCTCGCGACCCGGCACAGCGTCACCCTTGTAAATCCAAACCTTCACGCCGATACGGCCGAAGGTGGTACGAGCCTCGAAGAAGCCGTACTCGATGTTGGCCCGCAGCGTGTGCAGCGGGACGCGACCCTCGCGGTAGAACTCGGTCCGGCTCATCTCAGCGCCGCCGAGGCGACCCGAGACCTGAATCCGGATACCGCGTACCAGCGGGTTCTTCATCGCCGACTGCATCGCCTTACGCATTGCCCGGCGGAAAGCCACGCGGCCCGAAAGCTGCTCGGCAACGCCCTGCGAAACCAGCTGCGCATCCGACTCGGGGCTCTTCACCTCGAGGATGTTCAGCTGCACCTGCTTGCCGGTCAGCTTCTCCAGCTCGGTGCGGATCCGGTCGGCCTCCGCGCCTTTACGGCCGATGACGATGCCCGGCCGGGCGGTGTGGATGTCGATGCGGACCTTGTCGCGGGTGCGCTCGATCTCGACCTTGGAGATGCCGGCGCGCTCGAGGCCCTTGGACATCATCTTGCGGATCTTGACATCCTCGCCGATGTAGTCCTTGTAGAGCTTGTCCGCGTACCAGCGCGACTTCCAGTCGGTCGAGATGCCGAGCCGGAACCCAATCGGGTGAACCTTCTGACCCATTACTCGGTCTCCTCCTGCTCGGCAGCCTTCTTAGCCGGAGCCTTCTTCGCCGGTGCCTTCTTTGCGGGGGCAGCAGCCTCGGTGGTCTCCGCCTTGGCGGCGGCCTTCTTAGCGGGCGCCTGCGCCGCTTCCTCGCCCGCCGATTGGCCGCGAGACGTTGAGCGCGAAGCTCCGGTTGCCTTCTTGGCCGGCTTGGCCTCGGCGGCGGGCTCCTCGACCGGAGCGGCAGCGGCCTTGGCGACCGTCTTCTTAGGACGGAGCTTCGGCTGTACCGCCTCCACCTCGATGGTGATGTGGCAGGTCCGCTTGCGGATCCGGTAAGCCCGGCCCTGCGCACGCGGCCGGAACCGCTTCAGCGTCGGGCCTTCGTCCACATAGGCGGCGCTGACCAGAAGCGCATCCGGGTCAAGGCGCTCGTTGTTCTCGGCGTTCGCGATGGCGCTCGCCAGCACCTTGTAGACCGGCTCGCTCGCGGATTGCGGCGCGAACTGGAGCACCGTGAGAGCCTCCTTCGCGGGCAGACCGCGGACGAGGTTGATCACACGGCGCGCCTTGCTGGCGGACAGGCGCACGTGGCGGGCTACCGCACGGGCACCCGGCGCGGCCTGCGCGTCCTTCGTTGGCATCGTGTATTCCCCTTGATCCTTCGGC
Source organism: Micromonosporaceae bacterium (assembly GCA_003543035.1). Lineage (GTDB taxonomy): Bacteria > Actinomycetota > Actinomycetes > Mycobacteriales > Micromonosporaceae > Rhizocola. Next base: position 7,480 of record DPJL01000351.1, read on the forward strand.
CCACCGTCAGCGACGGCGGCTCTTCCTGTCGTCCTTTTCGTGACCCTTGAACGTGCGGGTCGCCGCGAACTCGCCGAGCTTGTGCCCGACCATCGCCTCGGTCACGAAGACCGGGACGTGCTTGCGTCCATCGTGGACAGCGATCGTGTGACCGAGCATGTCCGGGATGATCGTCGAACGCCGCGACCAGGTCTTGATGACGTTCTTGGAGCCCTTCTCGTTCTGTACTTCCACCTTCTTGAGCAGGTGGTCGTCGATGAACGGGCCCTTCTTAAGGCTGCGAGGCATGTTCCAGTTCCCCTTTACCCGCGCTTGCGGTTCGCGTAGCGGCGGCGGACGATCAGCTTGTCGCTCGGCTGGCCCTTACGGCGGGTACGGCCTTCCGGCTTACCCTTCGGGTTCACCGGGTGGCGGCCACCAGAGGTCTTACCCTCACCACCACCGTGCGGGTGGTCGACGGGGTTCATGGCCACACCACGGACGGTCGGGCGCTTGCCCTTCCACCGCATCCGGCCGGCCTTACCCCAGTTGATGTTCGACTGCTCGGCGTTGCCGATCTCGCCGATGGTCCCGCGGCAGCGCACATCCACCTTGCGGATTTCGCCGGACGGCATACGCAGCGTGGCGTAGTCGTCCTCGCGGCCCAGCAGCTGGATGCCCACACCGGCGGAGCGAGCCATCTTGGCACCGCCGCCCGGGCGCAACTCCACATTGTGGATAGTCGTACCCACCGGGATGTTGCGCAGCGGAAGATTGTTGCCTGGCTTGATGTCGGCGCCCGGGCCGGACTCCACACGGTCGCCCTGCTTGAGGTCCTTCGGCGCGATGATGTA
>DPJL01000351.1:8682-13186 GCA_003543035.1 Micromonosporaceae bacterium
GGGTCGTACTCGATGTGAGCGACCTTGGCCGGGATGCCGTCCTTGTCGATGCGCTTGAAGTCGATGAGCCGGTACTGACGCTTGTGGCCACCGCCCTGGTGCCGGGTGGTGATCTTGCCGTGGACGTTGCGCCCGCCCTTCTTCGGCAGCGGGACCAGCAGGCTCTTCTCCGGCGTCGACCGGGTGACCTCGGCGAAGTCGGCGACGCTGGAGCCACGGCGACCGGGCGTCGTCGGCTTGTACTTACGGATACCCATTTTCGTCTATACCCTTCAGCTCACCGGTCCGCCGAAGGCTTCGATGCGGTCGCCATCGGCGAGCTTCACCATCGCGCGCTTCGTAGCCTTGCGCTGACCCCACCCCGTCCGGGTGCGCTTGCGCTTGCCCTCGCGGTTGAGCGTGTTCACGGTCAGGACCCGAACGTTGAAGATCTGCTGGATAGCGATCTTGATTTCGGTCTTGTTCGCGTCCGGGTGCACCAGGAAGGTGTACCAGTTGCGGTTGAGCTCGCTGTAGCTCTTCTCGGAGACCACGGGGGCGACGATGATGTCGCGCGGGTCGGCAACCGTCGTCACTTCTTCCCTCCTTCGGTCTCTGCGAGCTTCACGCCGAGGCCCTGCTTACTGGTTCCTGTCGCGAGCGACAGGAACTCGTTTAGAGCATCCGCCGTGAAGATCACTTCATCGCTGACGAGCACGTCATAGGTGTTGAGCTGACCGGCCTCGAGCAGGTGCACCTGAGGCAGGTTGCGCAGGCTGATCCAGTTGATCTCGTCCTCGGCGCTCAGCACGGCCAGTACCCGGCGGGCTTCGCCCGCGGTGGCCTTGATCGCGGCAAGAGCGGCCTTGGTCGACGGGGTGTCCCCCGCGACGAAGGCGGAGACCACGTGGACGTTGCCGTTGCGGGCCCGGTCCGACAGGGCGCCACGCAGGGCGGCGGCCTTCATCTTCTTCGGGGTCCGCTGGCTGTAGTCACGCGGCACGGGACCGTGCACGACGCCACCACCGGTGAACTGGGGTGCCCGGATCGAGCCCTGACGGGCGCGGCCGGTGCCCTTCTGCTTGTAGGGCTTCCTACCGCCACCAGCAACCTCGGCGCGGGTCTTGGCCTTGTGCGTGCCCTGCCGGGCGGCCGCGAGCTGAGCCACGACCACCTGGTGCATCAGCGGAATGTTCGCCTGCACGTCGAAGATGTCCGCGGGCAGCTCGACCGATCCGGTCTTCTTGCCCTCGGCGCTGATCACGTCGACCTTGGTCACTTCGACGCACCGCCCTTCTTCACCTTGGCCGCGGTGCGAACCAGCACCAGCGCGCCCTTGGGGCCGGGGATGGCGCCCTTCACCAGCAACAGGTTGTTCTCCTCATCCACAGCCTGGATGGTGAGACCCTGTGCGGTGTAGCGCACGTGGCCCATGCGGCCCGCCATGCGAACGCCCTTGAACACGCGACCCGGGGTGGCGCAAGCGCCGATCGAGCCGGGTGAGCGGTGCTTGCGCTCGACACCGTGCGAGGAGCCCAGGCCGTGGAAGCCGTGGCGCTTCATAACGCCGGCGAAGCCCTTGCCCTTGGTCTTGCCGGTCACGTCTACGTGCTGGCCCGCCACGAAGGTCGAAACGGTGACCTCCTGGCCCAGCTCGTATTCGCCGGCGTCGGTGGTACGCAACTCGACGATGTGCCGCCGTGGTGCGACACCCGCTTTGGCGAAGTGGCCCGACTTGGGCTTGTTCACCTTGCGCGGGTTGATCGCGCCATACGCCAGCTGGACCGCCGAGTAGCCGTCCTTGTCATTGGTGCGAACCTGGGTGACGACGCAAGGGCCGGCCTGAACCACAGTCACCGGGACAATCTTGTTGTTGTCCCAGACCTGGGTCATGCCGAGCTTGGCGCCCAGGATGCCCTTTACTAGCCTGTCCATCAGTGTCCGGTCCCTACAGCTTGATCTCGATGTCGACGCCAGCCGGAAGGTCAAGTCGCATAAGCGAATCCACCGTCTTGGGGGTCGGGTCGATGATGTCGATCAGACGCTTGTGTGTGCGCATCTCGAAGTGCTCGCGCGAGTCCTTGTACTTGTGCGGCGAACGGATGACGCAGAAACGGTTGATTTCCGTGGGAAGTGGCACCGGGCCAGCAACCTGCGCACCAGTCCGTGTCACCGTCTCGACTATCTTCCGTGCCGAGGAATCGACGACCTCGTGGTCGTAGGCCTTGAGCCGGATGCGGATCTTCTGTCCCGCCATGGTGGCTTCTGTCCTTCTCTCAATCCGCTACCTGCGACGACAGGCCGCGCCCATCGCCATTTCTCCGACCCCCGCGGTCGGGCGTGTCGCGCGCCGAACCAGACTGAATCCCTTACGAAATTCCTTGGCTCAACAGGCATCGCGCCCGATCACAGGAGCTGCGCGCTGACATTGTCAGCGCCGGCGAAACGGCCAACTGGCGGCCGTCCGCAACGCAACCTATTCATTATGCCGTACCAGGTGCGGCAATGTGAAATCGGGGTGCTACACCTCACTGACCTGCAGCCTGTCACTTGCATGCCAGCGATGCAGCGTGCGGGCGCCCCGCCGAAGCGGGACGCCCACCTTCACTACTTGAGGATCTTGGTGACCCGGCCGGCGCCGACAGTCCGGCCACCCTCACGGATGGCGAAGCGGAGCTGCTCCTCCATCGCGATCGGCTGGATCAGCTTGACGGTCATCTGCACGTTGTCACCCGGCATGACCATCTCCGTGCCCTCGGGCAGGGTGGCAACACCGGTTACGTCCGTGGTCCGGAAGTAGAACTGCGGACGATAGTTGTTGAAGAACGGCGTGTGACGGCCGCCCTCCTCCTTGGAGAGGATGTAGACCTGCGACTCGAAGTCCGTGTGCGGAGTGGTCGTGCCCGGCTTGATGACAACCATGCCGCGCTCGACCTCTTCGCGCTTGATACCACGAAGCAGCAGACCGACGTTCTCACCGGCCCGGGCCTCGTCCAGCACCTTGCGGAACATTTCGATGGCGGTAACGGTGGTCTTCATCGACTTCTCCCTGATACCGATGATCTCCACCTCCTCCATCGGCTTGAGCACGCCACGCTCGGCGCGACCGGTCACCACGGTGCCACGGCCGGAGATCGTGAACACGTCCTCCACCGGCATCAGGAACGGCTTCTCGGTCTCGCGCTCCGGCTGCGGGATCGCGGTGTCGACCGCGTCCATCAGCTCGAGCAGCTTCGCCGACCAGTGCTCGTCACCCTCGAGCGCCTTGAGCGCCGAGACGCGAACGACCGGCAGGTCGTCGCCCGGGAACTCCTGGTTCGAGAGCAGCTCACGAACCTCGAGCTCGACGAGCTCCAGCAGCTCCTCGTCTTCCACCATGTCGCTCTTGTTCAGGGCGACGACGATGTAGGGCACACCAACCTGACGGGCGAGCAGCACGTGCTCACGGGTCTGCGGCATCGGGCCGTCGGTAGCGGCGACCACCAGGATCGCGCCGTCCATCTGGGCGGCACCGGTGATCATGTTCTTGATGTAGTCGGCGTGCCCGGGGCAGTCGACGTGTGCGTAATGCCGGCTAGCGGTCTGGTACTCGACGTGTGCGATCGAGATGGTAATACCGCGAGCCTTCTCCTCCGGCGCCTTGTCGATCTCGTCGAAAGGCGTGTACGGGTTGAGGGTCGGGAATTTGTCGTGCAAGACCTTAGTGATAGCTGCCGTCAGCGTCGTCTTACCGTGGTCGATGTGACCAATGGTGCCGATGTTGACGTGCGGCTTAGTCCGCTCGAACTTCGCCTTCGCCACTGGTGTCCTCCTGTGGACTGTCTGGTTCATACGCCCGACGGCGCCATCTGGCGCTTTGGACCTTGCCTCCCGGTAACCCGGGCCAATCAGGTGTTACGGCCGCAGCCGCCGGCGATTACTCGCCGGTGGCCTTGGCAATGATCTCCTTCGCGACGTTCGCGGGAACCTCTGCGTAGGAGTCGAACTGCATGCTGTAGCTCGCCCGGCCCTGGGTCTTCGACCTGAGGTCGCCGACGTAGCCGAACATCTCCGACAGCGGGACGAGAGCTCTGACGACGCGAGCGCCACCACGCTCTTCCATCGCCTGGATGATGCCACGACGCGAGTTCAGGTCGCCGATGACGTCGCCCATGTTGTCTTCCGGGGTGACGACCTCGACGGCCATCATCGGCTCGAGGATGGCGGGGTCGGCCTTGCGGGCCGCCTCCTTCAGCGCCATCGAGCCGGCGATCTTAAACGCCATTTCGGACGAGTCGACATCGTGGTACTTGCCGTCGACCAGAGTCATCTTGACGCCGACCAGCGGGTAGCCGGCGAGAATGCCGTACTGCATGGCATCCTGTGCACCGGCGTCAACCGAAGGGATGTACTCCTTCGGAATGCGACCGCCCTTGACGTCGTTCACGAACTCGTAGGTGGCCTCGGCATCCAGCGGCAGCGGCTCAAGCGCGATGAGGACGCTTGCGTACTGACCTGAACCACCGGTCTGCTTCTTGTGCGTGTA
>DPJL01000402.1 GCA_003543035.1 Micromonosporaceae bacterium
CTGCGACATCATGATGTCGCAGCCGTCAAAAAGATCGTGATCATTTTAGTAGTGGTACCGGCATTGAGCAATGCGGATCTCATCCTCAACGATCTTGTAGATCAGCCGATGTTCATCGTTGATCCGCCTCGACCAGTAGCCCTGGAAGCCATGCTTGAGGGGTTCCGGCTTTCTTATCCCCTCGTTGCCGTTTCGCGCGATGTCCTGGATCAGGGTATTGATGCGTTTGAGGAGCTTGCGGTCCTGGTTCTGCCGCCAGACATAGTCTTCCCAGTCCTTTTGGTCCCAGACGAGCTTCATTCAATGAGGTCCCGCACGGCACCGCCGCCGTTCTCGAGCCGGGCGATGGAGGTGAGCAGGCGACGCGCGCTGTCAAGGCTACGGAGGAGGTAGGCCGTCTCCTTCAGCGACTGGTAGTCGTCCAGCGAAACGATCACCACTGGCTCGTGACCAGCCCGCGTGATGACAACTTCCTCTCGGTCGTCGGCCACAGCAGAGAGCACCTCGGCGTACCGTGCGCGCGACTCCGCGTAAGTCATGGTCCTCATGGATACCTCCCGGGTCGAACGTACAAGGAATCTTCTCGGGCACCGATGAGTTTCGGTGATGCGCGCGGTCTACCTCTTCGAAAGCCAGACGAGGCAACGAATGAAGGAGATAGCGATGAGCGCTTACGAGTACACAGTTTCCCGAGTGGTGGACGCCCCGGTCGAGAAGGTCTGGAAAGTGTGGACGCAGGCCGACCACTACGAGATCTGGTTCCACGCCGTGCCGCAGTCAGTCGAGCTGGATGTCCAGCCTGGCGGTGCGTGGAAGGCGACTTTGAACGTTCCCGATGGCAGTCAGCATCCGATGACCGGCACGTACCACGAGGTGGTGGAGAACCGTCGCATCGTGACGGCGATGGACGTGCCCGGTGGCGAGCCGGCGCTGATGGCGATGGACCTCACTGGCCACAATGGACAAACCAAGATCGTCTTGAGCCAGACCTGCGACACCGCCGAGGAGCGCGACATGGCGAAGCAGGGCAGCGAACTCTTGTTGCAATGGTGCGACGAGTACGTAGTCACTATCTGACCCCCAACGCCGCCGCCCGCGTCTCGAGATAGCGCTTCTCCGGAAGGCTGGTCGTGTAGCGGGCGGCGGTCAGGTAACTCTCCCGGGCGGCCCGGCTCTCGCCGGCCAACTCGAGCAGGTGAGCCCGAACCGCGTGGAGCCGATGGTGGCGTGCCATGCGGTTGTCCGCTTCCAGAGTCGTGAGGATCTCGAGCCCGGCCTGCGGGCCATGGACCATGGCGGCGGCGACGACCCGGTTCAGGGTCACCATCGGGTTGGGCCAGATCGACTCCAGAAGTTGGTAGAGCGCAAGGACTTGCCGCCAGTCGGTGTCCTCAACCCGAGGAGCCTCATCGTGGACGGCGGCGATCGCGGCCTGAAGCTGGTACGGCCCAAGCTCTTTCGTGCTCGCGAGCGTCTCCGTGACGAGGGCAACGCCTTCGCCGATCAGCGAGTGATCCCATTGGCCGCGGTCCTGTTCGGTGAGCGGGATGAGCGATCCGCCCGGCCCGGTCCGAGCATCGCGGCGTGCTTCGGTCAGCAGCACGAGTGCCAACAGTCCGGCCACCTCACTGTCGTCCGGCAAAAGCCGATGCAGTAAACGGATGAGTCGCACGGCATCGCGAGTGAGGTCCCGACGCTGCAACTCCGGGCCCGCGGAAGCGGTGTAGCCCTCGTTGAACATCAGGTACAGCGTTTGCGAGACCGCTTGAAGTCGTCCTGCCCGTTCGGTTTCGGGAGGCAATGCGAACGTGGCGCCCGCATTCAGGATCGTTTGTTTGGCGCGGCTGATCCGTTGAGCCATCGTGGCTTCGGGTACCAGGAAAGCTCGGGCGATCTCGGCGGTGGTCAACCCTCCCACCGCCCGCAGGGTCAACGCGATCTGCGACGGAGCCGACAACGCGGGATGGCAGCACAGAAAGAGGAGCTTGAGGGTGTCGTCATGGTCGGCCATGGGTTGGTCGGCGCCGGGCGCCACAAGCGGCGTGGCTATCGCGATGTCCTCTTCGCGACGGCGGCGGGCGACATCGCTGCGGATCCAATCGGTCATTCGCCGAGCGGCAACTGTCACGAGCCATCCGTGTGGATTGGCTGGGACACCCTCACTAGGCCATTGCGTGGCCGCCGCGAGCAGTGCCTCTTGCACGGCGTCTTCGCACGTATCGAGCCTGCCGTAGCGGCGCATTAACGCGCCGAGGACCTGCGGCGCCAGACTGCGCAGCAGATCCTCCATGGCCGTTCCTTCCTCCACGTGTCCGCATCTTTCTACGGACAGGCCGGAGCCGAGCCGCGATCCTCGACATTACTGTCGCGTGTCGTGATTCCCGGGTCGGCTCCGACCTATGTGCATGACAACTCTGAACCGTAAGGCGAACATCGCACTCTGGGTGCTGCAGGTCCTGATGGCCGCCGCCTTCCTGATGGCGGCCGCGACGAAGTTCACCAACTATCCCCCGGCAGTGGAAGGCTTCGATCACATCGGCTTCGGTCGCTGGTTCATGTACCTCATCGGAGCCTTCGAACTCGCAGGCGCCATCGGACTGCTGATCCCCCGTCTTTCCGGGCTCGCCGCGCTGGGCCTGGTACTCCTATTGATCGGCGCTGTCATCACTCAGTTGCTGCTATTCGCCCCAGTGACCGCGCTGACCCCGGCTGCCTATCTCATCCCGATCGCCATCATCGCCTGGAGCCGCCGCCAGCGCACCTCACGTTTCCTACGACTGGCAAGATATTGACGCATCTCATCCGATCACGTCATGCGCCATAGCAGAACGCGTTCATGGCGCTGATCGCCGGAGGCATTCCTTTAACAGCCGCATACACTTTGAGGTCGTAGTCGCGGCCCGCGGATTCGATGGCCTTGACGTTGGCGTCGACACTGGCCAGATCGGCTTCGAGCGCGGCTCTCAACCGCGACGTCGGGCTCTGCGCCGTTGCCGTTGACAGCATCATCCGGTATGCCGCCAGGCCCTGCTTCACCTGTGCCAAGAAGGATTCTTTGGTGTCCGTCGTGGCCTTATTGTCCACCATGCGCAAATACAGGACGGTGGCGGTTACCAGGTCCATCATCGGCTTCTTGTAGTCCTCACATGCCTTCTTTTCCGTAGCCGAAAGGCCCGCCGGTGAAGGGCTTGCCGCTGCCGACGATGCCACGGGGCTCGCAGCACCAGCGGACGGACTTGCCGACGTGTCGACTGTCGTCGTGCTGCAGCCCGTTACGGCCAAGAACGCCACGCCGAGCGCGACAACGATCAACTTTTGTTGCATGGAAGATCTCTCCTAGGGCCACTTGGCTGAACGCAAGAGGCTGAGTTTGACCGACTGCGTGCTTGGGGGTCAAGAGCAAGATCGGCTAATCCTTGCCGCCAACTGGCATGGCCTAAAAGAGAAAGCTCCGGGCCGCGTTTCCGCTGCTCGGAGCTTTGTTTTGGCTGGTGGTGGCGGGTGTTGGGTTCGAACCAACGTAGCTCTCGCGACGGTTTTACAGACCGTTCCCATTGACCACTCGGGCAACCCGCCGGGGTTGGTGCCCCGCAAGAATAGCGGTACTCGGGCGGGTTCGTGCAACCGGGTTGGACCATGGTCACATCGCGTCTGCTAAACCGGTAGATCGGTCCAGTTGATCAGCATAGTGAACGATCGCCGTGTTCCGTTGCAGCGAAGAGGTCAACATCCACATTGAAGTAAGGAAGCCTGTTTAGATGATTTGTTGAAAATTATGAACAGATAACTTTCTTAAGTATGAAGAAATTGCTCGCCCTCCTGGTGTTTGTTGCCTCCAGCTTCATCGCGGTGACACCCGCACAGGCCGCCGGTCCGTATGTAAAGGTCGGTTACTTCACGCAGTGGGGTATTTACCGGCGTAACTTCCTGGTCAAAAATGTCCACACCTCGGGCCAGGCCGCCAAGATCACCCACATCAACTACGCCTTCGGAAACGTCGGAGCGGACGGAAAGTGCTTTGAAGCCAACGAGGCGGGAGTCGGTGACGCCTGGGCCGACTACCAGAAGGGCTTCAAGGCGGGAGAGTCCGTCGACGGTGCGGGCGATGTCTACAACCAGCCGCTGGCCGGAAACTTCAATCAACTCAAGAAGCTCAAGGCGTTGCACCCCCACCTCAAGGTGCAGATCTCTCTGGGCGGCTGGACCTGGTCAAAGTACTTCTCTGACGCAGCGCTGACCGCAGCCTCGCGCGAGGCGATGGTGGCCAGCTGCATCGACCTCTACCTCAAGGGCAACCTACCGTTCATCGGCAACTCGACGCGTGGCGGGACCGCAAGCGCTTACGGCGTCTTCGACGGTATCGACCTGGACTGGGAGTGGCCGGCATCCGAGGGCAACACCGGCAACATCGTGCGCCCCGAGGACAAGCAGAACTTGACTTTGCTGGCCGCCGAGTTCCGTCGCCAGCTTGACGATTATGGCGCGCAGGTGGGACGGCGCTTCTCCCTAACGGCGTTCCTGCCCGCCGACCCGGCGAAGATCTCGGCCGGCATCGAGATCTCCCAACTACTGTCCTCGTTGGATTTCGCGACAGTTCAGGGGTATGACCTGGCCGGGCCCTGGAACCAGGCCACGGGACACCAGTCGAACCTTTACTCCACCCCGCAGCAGGCATTCAGCGCCGACCTGGCCATCACCACGTACCTTAACGGCGGCGCCGCGGCGGGCAAGCTCGTGCTCGGAATCCCCTACTACGGCAAGGGCTGGGCCGGCGTCAGCAACACCAACAACGGCCTATACCAACCATCCAGCGGACCGGCTCGCGGAACCTACGAAGCCGGGACCGAAGACTACAAAAAGCTCGTGTCCAAGAACGGGACACTGTTCTACGACCCGGCCGCCGTCGCCGCTTGGAAATTGAGCGGCAGCAGCTTCTGGTCATACGACACACCCCAGGTCATCGCATCTAAGTGCACCTACGTCAAGAACCATGGGCTGGGCGGCACGATGGTGTGGTCGCTCGACGGTGACACCGCCAACGCCGAGCTGACCACCGCCATCCACAACGGACTGTCGTAATTGCCCAACGCACACCCCTACACGGGTTCGGCCGTTGGCCCGACCTTTCCTTCGTCCCGCAGAGCAGGAAGCGGTCGAACCCGTGCACGAGGACTACACGCTGTGTCCCGCAAGTCAGCGTGTGGACGTTGAGGGTCAGTGAGTGGGGAGGCAGACTAGGGGTGACTACCGTGGCAGCCCGAGGAGGCAATGCAAGTGGCCAGTAACCCGTCCTTCGACATCGTCAGCAAGGTAGATCGCCAGGAGGCGGACAATGCGCTCCGTCAGGCCCAAAAGGAGCTGGCGACCCGGTTCGACTTCCGGGACACCGGAGCCGAGATCGACTGGGCCGGGGATGAGGCGGTCACCATTCAGGCCAACACCGAGGATCGCGCCAAGGCCGCGCTCGATGTCTTCAAGGAGAAGCTCATCAAGCGCGACATCTCGTTGAAGTCTCTGGACGCGGGTGAACCCAAGTCCTCCGGCAAGATCTACAAGATCGACTGCAAGATCGTTCAGGGGATCGATCAGGAGAAGGCCAAGGCGATCTCCAAGAAGATCCGGGATGAGGGCCCGAAGGGTGTTCAGGCCCAGATCCAGGGCGATCAGTTGCGGGTCACCGGCAAGAAGAAGGACGA
>DPJL01000350.1:0-6703 GCA_003543035.1 Micromonosporaceae bacterium
CTCGACCCGCTTTGTGCCCCCGGCCGGCTCGCCCCAGCTGATCCGGCCGGTGACGACCGCACCGCCGGGCAGCGTCGCGCCGACGCCCTGACTGAGATCTGCCGCTACACCCTGGCAGGAGGCGAGCTGCCCGACAATGGCGGCGACCGGCCGCAGGTGGTCGTGACGATGAACTTCGACGACCTCGCCGTCAAGCTAGGTGCGGGGATGCTCGACACCGGCGGCATGCTCGCTCCCGAGTCGGTGCGGCGTCTGGCTTGTGACGCCGCGCTACTCCCCGCCGTCCTCGGCGGACAAGGACAAGTCTTGGACGTCGGCCGGGAACGACGCCTGTTCACCGGACCCCTACGCCGCGCCCTCGTCCTACGCGACGGCGGATGCGCCTTCCCCGGCTGTGATCGCCCACCCCGCTGGACCGACGGACATCATGTGCAGCATTGGGTTGACGGAGGCGCCACCTCCTTAGATAACGCGGTGTTGTTGTGCGGGTATCACCACCGGCTCATCCACCGCAACGAATGGCAAGTCCGCATCGCAGGAGACGGACTCCCCGAATTCCTCCCACCCCACTACATGGGCCAACAGACACCCCGCCGAAACACCTACCACAGGCGAACATAGGGGAGTCAGTGCTAGACATGGGCATGGGAGTGGTGATTCGGGGGCGGCAAGCAGACGAGCTGGAAGAGTGCGTTGCGCTGCTTGCGTTGGTGCACAAGGCCGACGGCTATCCTTCGAACTGGCCCGCGGATCCGGCTCGATGGCTCACGCCCCGAGGCATGCGCGAGGCGTGGGTCGCGGTGACGGGCGGGGCGCAGATCGTCGGTCATGTCATGGTGCGCAACGTAAGGGGCGACGAGCGCGCCATCAGTGTCAGCCGTTTCTGCGTGTCACCGCACTTTCGGGGACAAGGTCTCGGGATCAAGATGCTTGACCGGGCAAGGGAATGGGCGGCGGAACGTGGGCGGCTGCTTGTGCTCGAGGTGGATTCGGGTGCGGTGGCGGCTGTCCGGCTGTATGAACGGGAAGGCTGGCGGCGCACCGGCTCGTACCTCGCCGACTGGACAACGCCTCAGGGCAAGCCGGTGACCATGCTCCGCTACACGCATATTCCGGTGGACCACCACATCGGACCGGCCCAGCCTGCGCCCTATGGATGACAGCGATATCGGGGAGCGCGAGATACTTCTGCGCTACCTCAACAAAATGCGTGTCGCGGTGGTGCGGGCGTCTGAGGGGCTGACCGACAAGCAGCAGCGCACCCCTGGTGTGCCGTCCGGGACAAACCTCCTTGGCCTCATTCAGCACCTCACCGGGGTGGAGAAGCATTGGTTCCAATGGGTGTTCCTGGGCCAGGACTGCGACACCAACGACTCTATGGACGTGCCCGCCCAGGTGACCCATGATGAGGTCGTGGCCGCCTACCGGCAAGCATGCGCCCGAAGCGACGAGATCGTGTATGCCTGCCCTGACCTGTCCATGATGGCCAAGCGAGCCAATCCAGGCGAGGACTACAAGTGCTCGCTACGCAGGATCGTGGCGCACATGATCGAGGAGACCGGGCGCCACGCCGGTCACGCCGACATCCTGCGTGAGCTGATCGACGGCGCGACCGACCTGTGAAAAGGACCTGTGAAACAGCATGCCTTAGGCGACCAGAGTGGCGGCGCGAGCGGCCAGGCCGATCCCGACGATGAGCACTAGACCGCCTGTGGCATAAGGAGTTGCGGGAGCGAGCCGGGTCAGCCGTTGCCATCGCCCGTGCAGCCGATCGCGCACCTTGAGCAGGGTGAGCCCGGCGATCGTGAGGGTGCCGGCCATCCCGAGTCCGTAGGCGAGGACCAGGAGTACGCCGAAACCAGTGCGGCCCAAGGCGATAGCGCCGAGCAACACAATCAGCGCGGATGGGCTGGGCACGAGACCGCCCGCGATACCGAGCGCGGTCAGGTTTGCACGATGGTGGCGAGTATGGCTGTGGTCGTGATGATGGTCATGGTGATGGTGGTGCTGATGAATGGGCCGCCGCAGGGTGGTGAAGAGCATGAAGCCGCCGACGGCCATGACGAGCGCGCCGCTGGCGATGCCGAGCCAGCCGAGCACAGTCTCCCCGGCGAGACTGGCCGCCCCGGTGAGCAGCAGCCCGAGAACGAGCACGCCGCCGGTGTGGGTCGCGGTCACGGTGGCACCGACCATCAGAGCATCGCGAGGGCGCCCGGCGCGACCGGCCAGATAGATTGCCATGACCGTCTTGCCATGACCCGGCAACGCCGCGTGCCCGGCGCCGAGCACCATCGCGAGCAGGACAGCGAGCAGACCGACGAGCGGAGTCAAACCCTTGTCGCCCACCGTGTTCTGGAGCCATTGTTCGGCGTGGGCAAAGACCCCCTCCTTGCTGGTACCAACGGAAGCCACGGCGTCGTTCGAAGAAAAGCCGGGAGTGGTGCGAAGGTGAGCGGAGCGGACATCCAGCGGCGAGCTGAGGAGGTCGTCGGGGTAGGAGCGGAGTTGGTTGGTGACACTCGCCGAGGGGAGACCGGTGACTGCCACGCCCTCGCCGGTGGCGGTCAGCTCGCGCCAGCCAAGCCGTTCGGGCAGATAGCCGTTGACGATCTCCACATCCGTTGGGCGGTCGAGTGTTGCGGGTGCGGTGAGCTCGCAGGTGAGGCGAGTGGTGTCAAGCCCGGCGGCGCCCGGTTCTCGGTCGAGGCGCGTGGAAGCAACTGTCCAATGCAGACGTATGCCGTCGACGGTTACGGCTACGTCCCGGGCGAGATCGTTGCAGGATGGGGTGAACTGAAGCGTTGGCAGCTCGGCAAGGTCGACGATCGCGACCGCCGCCACGCGATCCGGGTACAGGGACAGCGAGACGAGCTGGTTGACCGAGAAGTTGCCGAGCGGATGCGCTGGTACCAACGCCATCGCGGCACTCAACACGACACCGATCATGGTTGGGCCTCCTGAATGGCGTGCAGATGGGCAAGGTATCCGCGGTGGCGGATGCCGTTGGCAGTGGCACGTTGGGCAAAGACGAGTGCTTCGGAGTCGCGCCCGGCGAGGTGCAGCGACCAGCCGAGCAGATCAGCGACATCGGTGTGTTTGCGACGCTGCCACTCTGCTTCGCACAACCGAACGGCGGCAAGGTAATCCCCGCGCGCGATAGCGACCTCGGCCGCGGCGAGGTCGTCGGCTCCGCCGTTCGCGGCGAGCAGGGCCAGAGTCGCATCGGCGATCGCGAGTTGTTCGGCGGCCTGAGCCGGCGGAAGCAGCATGGCGAATTCGGCGAGCAGGGAAGGCGTGGGATGGGTCGCGCTCAGTGAGGCGTACGTTGCGAGCGCGCGAGACGTGTGTCCCTGCGCGACGTCAACTCTGGCCAGCCCTAGTTGACTCCCAGCGCGAAGGTACTCGGCGCGAGCAGTCACCAGATCGTTCTCGTGCCAGGCGAGGTCGCCCAACTGTCCGTGCACGAAGGAAGCGTTGGCACCATTGGCATCGCGTAGCGCGCGGGTCCAAAGGCCACGAGCCTCGGCGGCCCGGCCATGTTGCTCCAAGTCATATGCCGCACGGGAAAGGGCGGGCAGGCCCGGGTCGAGATCGAGCATCCGCTGTACTGCGTCGGTGGCCGCATCCGCCTCGCCGAGTTGGGTGAGCGCGTCTGCGAGCACGCCGTATGCGGTGGCACTGTGCGGGTTGAGCGCGAGCGCCTCGCGGGCAAGTCGGGCCGCGTCTGCGAAGTCGTGGCGGGAGTTGGCCAACGATCCGAGACCAGATAGCGCATCGGCGTTGGCTCGCAACTGTTGAGAGCGCGTCAATGCGGCTTCGGCCCGTTGGTAAAGCGTGGGATTGCCGGTGACTCGCGCCTGCTCCACATAGGACACTCCGAGCGAAGCCCATGTCACCCAATCCCCGGGCAACCGTGCGAGTCGTTGCTGCGCCCGGTCAATCGAGGCTGCCAATGGATCGCGCGGCTTTGCCGGGTACTCGCCAAATGGGGTTGAAGGGGCTAACGCGCCGCTCACCAGGAGCAGCGCGGCGGCCGTGAGGACCACGGCCGCTGCGCGCTTGAACATTTATCAGCCCTCCGATGGCCGGCGGCGCCGCCACCAGCCGATAAACAGAAGCAGCCCAAGGATTCCGGCAAGTGAGGCGGCCAGAACGGCCACCGTGTTGCTGGTATCCATGCCCATGACGGTGGATGCCTTAGGTGCGAGTGACGGGGTGGGAGAGGCCTGAGCGCCTCCACCGCGAGTCGCATTTGGCAGTGCCACGTAAGGGAAGGTGGTGCCGAAGGCGTTCTCGTTGGAGTCCACCTTGTCCCCGGCGGCAAGCGCATCGACTAGCTTGCCGGTCTGCGCGGCACCCGCGAGCGCCTGCAGCCCGATGTCGACCACGTCGTCGGTCAGCCGGCGACCGTTCGGGAAGCCTTGCAGGTCACCACCGATCACACCAAGCCGATTTGGCGTCCCCGCCTGCGGCACATTGAGATTGAGCCGCAACATCTCCGACGCTTGGAACTTGGCCGGGTCGACATCGGCATTGTTGAGCTGTGAGTTGAGATCGGCCTTGATCGGCCCGTTGGCCTTGGTGGTGATGCCGGTCAAGAAGATCTCCACCAGATCGTTGCGGGGAGCGGCCGGTGCGGGCAGTTTGTAAATGGCCTCAAGCAGTTTCGGCACTTCGGGATCGGTCACTCGCGCGACGATCTGAGGATTCTTTGCATCCTGGTCCGGTCGGGAGGCATTAAAAGCATCCTTCAATCCGGCGGGTACCACGACCTCGTTCACCAATGGATTGCCCAGCCGTGACACCTGGACCCCGTCGGAGCCCGGCGCATTGCCGACCCGGCCGGACAGACGCACAGGCGTGCGCTCGGTGGTGGTCCAGATGCCGATCACCGGGTTGCGAGCGGCGTCCTCCTTGAGCGCCACGTCCTTGAACGGCACCTCCAGCGCGATGGTGTTGACGTTGTATCCGGCCAGGGTGTCGCGGCCGGTCTCGCTCAGATCCCCGCCGTAGAGCAGGTCGAAGATCCGCAGATCGAGGAAGAACGGGTCGTCGGCCTGACCGGCGAAGGTGCGCCAGCCCCCGGGCAGAGTGTTGGTGGCCTGCGTGCGTAGAGCACCGTAGTCGGGCATGGAGGCGTTGCCGATGCGGGATGGGGCAACGGCGACTCCGGTGGCCCGGGTCTTGAACGGCGCCCCATTGAACGAGGACTCGAGCGTGTAGGTCTGGCGGAACAACAGGTTCTCGTCGTCCAGCGACGTCACCGGCCCGTTGTTGTAGAGGAAGGTGTTGTTGCCGCGCTTATCGACATTGGCGAAGGTGTACCTGAACCTGGCGTCGGCCCGAGCATCGCCGTCACTGTCCACGTTGATCAGATAAGCGGCGTCGGTGGCGAAGGGATAGAAGTTGGGCCCACCGTCCGGATCCTCGAACGGCACCCAGTTGGCGATGAAGCTGACGAAGCCGGGCCGATCCGGGCTGACGAAGGCGTAGAGGTCGGTGTTGTCGGCCGCCGGATCCATGGCGATCAGCGGTGCCTCGCGGTGACTTGAGGCGACCGAGCCGGACGGTCCCAGTGCATAGGTGGCCGCCACCAGGGCGACCGCGGCAAAGATGGTGAGAGGCTTTCTCATGCCCCGGTTTCGGAGCCGAGTGCGGACAAAGATGGGTCGCTGTCAGATGGGCGTCGCAGGCCCATCCGAATCGCCCGCGGTTTCGAAGTTCAAAATCGCGTCGATGAGCTCGGCCAGATCGATGTCCTTCTGCGTCACGCCGCCTTCAGAGTGCGTGGACAGGGTGAACGTGAGGGTCCGCCAGCGGATGTCGATGTCGGGATGGTGGTCGATGGCTTCGGCCACCACAGCTATCCGATCCACGGTTTCGATCGCCTGCGGGAAGCTGCCGAGGTCGACCTTGCGGGTGATCGCGCCGGTGCCGCCGGACCAGCCGTCCAAACTGCGCAGTGCATCTTGGACCTGCTCAGCGTCTAGAAGTGCCATGCCGACCAGGCTAGCCTGAACTAGTGGCCGGTCCCCTCGACGACATCGAAGCGGCCATTGCGGTGTGTCTTCGGGACAGGAGCCTCGCTGCGCTCGTAGTGCTGGGTCGCCTCGACGACCCGCGAGCAGTCGGCCTATTACTCCAATGTGTGCGCTTCCGCGATTGGCGGGTGCGCTGTCACGCCGTGCACGGGCTGGCGTGGCGAGATGACCGAGAGTCGATCAACGCGGTGGAACGGGCGGCGCGGGAAGACTGCGCGCTCGCGGTTCGAGTCGCTGCCCTTCAGGGAGTAGCGCGACGGGATCCGGCTCGCGCCAAGACCCTCTACATAGGACTGCTCGATCATCCGCACTTGACGCCGATGTTAAGGGAGCAAGTCATCGCCGCGCTGGAGAAATAAACATCGTACGGCACTCATCTAGCCATGTGAACATCTATAAATTGAAGAAGGTAGTCCCTAGCATCTCCCTCAATTGGCCATGAGTCACTGCCCGCAACGCCATAAGCGGGTCGGGCAAGTGGCTCAAGGAATGAAGGGGAGGAAAGGTATGGCACTCCCAGGAATACTGCGCAATCGCTGGGTAGGGCTTGGATTCGCTGCTGCGCTCATCGCGGGCTCAGCGGCGGTCGGCTCGGCGGCGACCGCGGCTCCTACTGAAGGAGAGATCCTTCAGGCCGGCGGCGCGACTGCCGTCAACGGCTC
>DPJL01000350.1:7008-7714 GCA_003543035.1 Micromonosporaceae bacterium
GCCAAGCTCGCCCAGCAACACGGCGGCACGGTGGGTCACACCTACCGGCACGCCTTGCGCGGGTTCGAGGTGCGGGTGTCGGAAGCGGCGGCACGCAAGATTGCCGGGCTGCCGAGCGTGAAGTACGTGCAGCAGAACCACGAGGTACACACCATGGGGACCCAGTCTCCGGTGCCCTCCTGGGGTCTGGACCGGGTTGACCAGCGGGCGCTGCCGCTGAACAACTCCTACACGTACCCGAACACGGCGTCGAATGTTAAGGCGTACATCATCGACACCGGTATTCGGACCACACACAGCGACTTCGGTGGCCGGGCGACCTGGGGCACCAACACCACAGGCGATGGCAACAACACCGACTGCAATGGTCACGGCACGCACGTCGCCGGCACGGTGGGCGGCACCGCGCACGGCCTTGCCAAGGGTGTTGCCCTCGTCGCAGTCAAGGTGCTCAACTGCGCCGGCTCCGGCACCTTCGCCGGTGTCATCGCGGGCATCGACTGGGTCACCAACGACCACGCCGCGGGCGCTCCAGCCGTGGCGAACATGTCGCTCGGCGGCGGTTTCGACCAGGCCGTCAACGACGCGGTCACCAACTCCATCGCTGACGGCGTGAGCTATGCGCTCGCCGCCGGCAACGACAACGGGGCCAATGCCTGCAACGTTTCGCCGGCTTCGACCCCTAACGCCATCACCGTTGGCTCGA
>DPJL01000040.1 GCA_003543035.1 Micromonosporaceae bacterium
GGTGGCGTCCCAGGAGCGGTGTAAATGGCGACGTGGCGCGGCTCCGTGGTGGTCGATGTTAGGCCGCTGCCGCGGCGGGTTGGTGGATCTGCTTGGCGTGTCGGCGGATGGATGTGGGCGGGTGGAGGGTCTGGCGGCGTAGGTCTTGTAGGAGCCGGGTTCCGGCTGCGGTGACGGTGAAGCCGCGCCAGCCGCGGGAGGCTCGGTCCAGGACCGCCCAGACGAGTGAGAGGCAGCTGGTCTCGCCGGGCAGCCGGCCGATGACCTTGGTGCGGCGGCGGGTCTCGCCGAAGGTGCGTTCGATGAAGTTGGAGTGCCGGATGCGGTGCCAGTGCTCGGGCGGGAAACGCAGGTGGGCCGTCAACGCCTGCCGATCGTCGAGCAGGCAGCGCACCGCGGCCGGGTAGGCCTTGCCGTACGTGGTGGCGAACGCGTCAATGCGTTGCTGAACAAGGGATTCGGCCGCTGCGCCGGGCTTGACGTCGTCGCCGATGTCGAACATCGCCCAGTAGGCCGCCTTGACCTCGGCCTGGGCGTGGGCGGGCACCTTCGCAAGGAGGTTACGCCCTCGGTGGATCAGACAACGCTGGCGCAACGAGCGCGGCAACTGCCGTTCGATCGCGCCGACCAACCCGGCCGCGCCGTCGGAGATAACCAGCAGCGGTGGGCGAAGGCCGCGCTGTTTGAGCCCGTCGAGGAAGTCGTCCCAAGCGTCGTTGCCCTCGTTGCCGGCCGCCTCCAGGCCGACCAGCACCGCCTTGCCGGCGGTGGTGATGCCCCACGCAGCCAGCACCGGTTCGGCCCGGGTTCCTTGATGCATCTTGAAGTGCGAGGCGTCCAGGAACAGGTAGTCCAGCTCCAGGTCGTCCAGGCGGCGCTGCCGCCAGGTGTTGAACTCCTCGGCGATGGCCTGGCAGACCCGCGAGACGGTCGACTTGGACAGCGTGGCCTGCGGGCCGAGCGCGTCGGCGAGGGCCGCTTCCACGTCGCGTACCGACAGGCCGCGCACGAACCCGGCGATCACCAAGGTCTCCAACGCGTTCGTCTTCGTCACACCGGTACCGAACAGTCGGGATACGAACTTGTCCTGCGTGCCGCGCAGCTTCGGCCGGGCCACGGTCACCGGCCCGGTGGTGGTCTTGACCGTCGTGTCGCAGAAGCCGTTGCGTGACCCGGCACGCGCATCCGGCACCTCGGCGCGGCGCTGGTAGCGGGCCCGGCCGAGAAACACCTCGACCTCGGCCTCCACCGCGACCTGGATCAGCAGGCGGGCACCCAGCCGGGCCACCTCCTCGATGACCTCGGCCAGGTCCCGGCCGGACCCGAACAGCGCATCCAGCTCCCCACGGATCCGGTCCGCAGGCGATACTCGTGTTGGCACGGGCGTAGTCCTTCCGTTCAAGAGTTGGTCCTCTTCGTACGGAACCTACGCCCGTCGCTATTTACACCGCCGGATGGACACGACCGGCGAACGCCACCGCCGATGGCCGCAGCGGCAACCAGTCACCAGCCAGAACGTCCACCATCTGCGACGCGCGCCATGGGCGATCGGCTCTCGGTTGGTCCTCTTACTCCCGTCGCCCGCTTCATCCAACGGGCGGTCATCAGTGGTTGTTGTCTTCGCGGACGACGCGTAATACATGCGCCTAGGGTTCCTGCACACAGCGGTGACGATCAATCACACGCACGGATGCGTGGGCGGATGTTTTCCATCCGGCAGCAGGATGACTTCTGCGCAATCGTATCCGGTGACCGGATATAGTCCGTGCACCGCCACACGGCCACGGATGGGGTGATCTCAATGGCGCGTACAGCGTTCGCGGCCGTAGAGGTGCCATCCTCGTTCTGGGATCGGCCCGACGTGCTGGATGTCCTGGCCCAACGCGACCTGGGCCAACTCTTCCGCGTCCTTCAGAAGGCCACCGGCGCGACCCAGATGCAGATCGGTACGGCGATCGGGCTCAGCCAAGCGCAGGTCAGCGAGGTAATGAGTGGCGCTCGCAAGGTCACGAGCATTGACGTCCTCGCTCGGATCGTCAGTGGATTCGGCATCCCAGACCCGGCACGGGCAACGTTGTTCCTGGGCGAACGGCAGCCGGACACCAAACAACGTCCACGCCAGGTGGGGTTTCCCGACGAGGAAGCGCTGGAGGCGATGCTTGCCAAGCGGTTCCTGGACGTCGCGGCGATCTACACGAGCCGCTCCGCCTTCGGCTCGGCTCATCCCGTTCATGAGTTGTTCGATGACGCCACCGACGTCCGAGCTGTTGGACTCTCACTCAACATGCTGTGCCAGCAGTACTCCGACACTGGCCTCTACAAGCTGGCAAGTGGCGGTGCTCGGCTACGTCTCCTGCTCCTCGATCCGGCCGGCGATGCGATCTTGAGGCGAGAGAGCGAAGAGGGTTACCAGCCAGGCCGACTCAGCACCCTCAACGAGCTCAACCTCGGTGTACTACAGAGGATCCGCGATCGCCTGCCTCGCGACAAACAAGAGAACCTGCAGGTGGCGGTCCATGACGAGACGATCAGGTTCAACGTCGTCTTGGTCGATGAGAGGCTGTGTGTCGTGCAGCCGTACCTACCGCACTCACGCGGCGTCGAGTCGCCCACTATCGTGATCGAGCGACGTACTCACGTCGCGGGCCTGTACACAGTGTTCGAGCAAGTGTTCGCTTCGGCGTGGGAAGGTGGCCGACCCCCATGAGCAGCTATGACGAGCTGCTGCCCATCGCCCACGAAGCGGTCGACATCGCCCGCGACATGTGCTTGACCCATTCGCCGGGGCGCCTCACCGCCAAAGGCGATCGCGACATGGCGAGCGACCTCGACTACGCCATCGAGCGCAAGCTCGCGGCCTTCCTCCGCGAGAAGACGCCGGAGATCGGGTTCCTCGGCGAGGAGGACGGTGGACGGGGAGCTCCTGGTGAGTTGACCTGGACGCTTGACCCGATCGACGGCACGGTCAACTACCTCTACGGCTTTCCGTGGTACGCCGTGTCGTTGGCGGTGCAGGTGGACGGCGTGTCGGTGGTCGGCGCGGTGGTCGAGCCGGCCAGCGGACGGCGCTGGGTGGCCGCGCGCGGCCTCGGTGCCCAGCTCGACGGCGAGACGTTGCGGGTGTCGAGCACCACCCGGCTGGACCTCGCCCTGGTGGCGACCGGGTTCGCCTACCGGGTCGAGCGCAGGCGGCGGCAGGCCGAAGGGGTGGCGCAGCTGGTCGGCAAGGTGCGCGACATCCGCCGGTCCGGGGCGGCGTCGCTGGACCTGTGCGCGGTCGCGGCCGGCTGGCTGGACGGGTACTTCGAGCACGGCCTGTCCCGCTGGGACTGGGCGGCCGGGGCGCTCATTGCCGAGGAGGCCGGCGCGGCCGTGCGGCTGCCCGGCGAGACCGACACCGACGGCCTCGGCGCCGACCTGCTCATGGCCGCCTCGCCTGGCGTGGTCGCGGAGCTGACCGCCGCGCTGATCGAGTGCGGGCTCGGCAAGATCTAGCAGTTGACCTGACGGGCCGCGGCCAGCAGGCCGGCGTCGACGGATGGCGGTGAGCTGGCGTTGGCCTGGAGCCCGCCCTGGGCCTCGGGGTTCTGCGCGGCCCACTCGGCCAGCCGCTCGAGCACCCGGCGCGCTTCGGGCTTGGGCTGCAGGTTGTCGAACCGCATCCCGATCGCGAAGTCGACCGTCGCGTCCTGGCGGTCGTCCTTGACCAGTTCCGCGCACGGCTCGACGAGACTGAGGGTGCGCGCCGCGGGCATGCCCTGCTGGCCGAACCGGATCTGCGCCCGGCAGGTCAGCGCCAGCGCCGGGTCTGTCACGGCGGGGTAGAGCGGGTCGTTGGCCGCCGGCGCGACCTGGCTGAAGCCGAGCTGGCGCAACGCCTCGGTGACCGTGGCCGCCTCACCGCGCTGAGGGCTGGCATTGACCACCCTGACCAGCGCCTGGGCCGCCGGGGCCGCCGCGGTCCGGTCCAGCGCTTCGGCCGCCAGCGGCTAAATTCGGAGGGCGCCGTGTAGGGAAAGAGAGTCTTTGTTGGGTAGATCTCGGTGTGTGCCGTATCGTTAGAAAAAAAAATA
>DPJL01000041.1 GCA_003543035.1 Micromonosporaceae bacterium
TGCAGAGAACATCTTTCCCTCCCCGACGCTCTTCCGATCTTGGAAGACACCAGCCGAAAACCTTCAACGATCACCTACTATCAGTCCAAAGTAGAAACGTTGCGACGACCAATTGAACTCAAGCTGGGTGCCATGATCGGAAAACACGATCGTGTTGCCCGCCATGGGTTTGCGCCGCCAGCGGGCCATGTCCAGAGCGTCGACGACCAGTTCGGAGCGCAGGTGGTCAGCGATTGACCTGCCCACCACACGCCTGGCGAACACGTCCATGACGACCGCGCAATACACCCAGCCTTCATCGGTGCGATGCTGGGTGATGTCGGTCAGCCAGAGCCGGTCCGGGGCGTCTGCGGTGAATCTGCGGTTGACCAGATCCGCCGATGGTGATGCGGCCGGATCCCTTACGGTGCAACCTTTGCGGCGACGCCGGTAGACACCATGCAATTCGTCTTCACGCATCAGTCTGGCGACCCGTTTACGCCCACACCTGACCCCGGCGGCCAGCCGCAGCTCCGCGTGCACGCGCGGTGACCCGTACGTGCCACGCGACATGTGATGGATCTGCCGGATCGTCACGCGAAGCGCCTCATCAGCCACCTGACGAGGCGAAGACGGCCTCGACCGCCATTCGTAGTACCCGGACGAAGACACGCCCAGCAGCCTGCAGGCCACCGCTACCGGCAGCCCGTTAGCGGCCAGCCCGGCCACGACCGGGTAGATCTGTAATGGGTGATGGCTGGCCTGGGGCCGGCTGACAGGCTGATGTCCGGCTCGCGTGTGTGGCTCCGGGTATATCCGACCCGCTGCTGCGGTGTCTTGAAAATGACTTGTCCACGTGCGAGCTGGGCATCGGCCTGTCCACTCAGATGGCTTGATCAGAAGATTGTCCGCCTGATGGCGTGACTCGTTACAGATTTGCCTCTGCGTGCCCTTACCGGCCGATTCCAGAAGGAGACCGACCGAGAGGAACAACTCAGCCATGGCCGTTGTCGCCGAGCTCTTCGACTACGTCGTTGGCGTGGATACCCACGCCAGAACCCACACCTTCACCGTCATCCACGCCAAGACCGGCGCCGTCGTTGACACTGCATCGTTTCCTGCCAGCCCGTCAGGCATGACGCGGGCGATCTCCTGGATCGATCGCCGCGCTCAGGGCCGTGTTTTCGCGGCAGTGGAGGGAACATCGTCATATGGCGCGCAGATCGCCGAAGCGCTTGCTGCACACGGCATCCCAGTCGGCGAAGTGCGGCCACCATCACGCAACGCACGTGCCTTAGCCGGCAAGTCGGATGCGATCGACGCCGAAGCAGCTGCACGATCCGTTGTCGGGCAACAGATCTGCCGGGTTGCTCAGCCACGCGCAACCGGAACCCGTGCAGCTCTAAGAATTCTGCTGGCCTCCCGCTCACTACTAGACCAGCAGCGCACCGCCTCCCGCAACGCACTGACCGCACTGCTACGCACCATCGACCTCGGCGTCGATGTACGGAAACCCTTGACCGACAAGCAGATCAGCTCAATCGCCGCATGGCGCATCACCAGCCGCGACCCCATCCTCACGATCGCGCGCACCGAAGCGAGAAGGCTTGCCCGAGCGGTGATCGACATCAGTTCTCAACTGACAAACAACCTTGCGCTTCTTCGCCGGCATGCCGAGGGCATGGCCCCAGGGCTTCAAGACACCCCAGGCATTGGACCGGTCACCGCCGCGATCATCATCTGCGCTTACTCGCACCACGGGCGCGTGCGCTCCGAGGCCGCCTTCGCCGCGCTTGGCGGCATCGCACCCCAACCAGCGTCATCGGGCAACACCACCCGCCACCGGCTCAACAGGTCAGGCGATCGCCAGCTCAACCGCGCCTTCGACGTCATTGTCCGAACCAGAATGAGCTTCGACCCTGACACTCGCTCCTACATCCAACGCCGCCGGGCCGAAGACAAGACCAACCGCGAAATCCGGCGCACCCTCAAGCGTTACGTCTGCCGAGCGGTCTTCCGGCAACTCCAAATCCTTATGGCTTGACATCAGCCATAGAAGAGTCATTTTGGGAGGTTCTCCCGAGCAAAGTACGCTGCAGCCTGCCGCAGGATCTCGTTTTCCACCTCCAGCCGCCGCTTTTCCTTACGCAGCAACGCAATCTCCTTGCGCTCAGCCGTACTCAGCGCGCCGCCCTTGCCTTCATCGGCATCGGCCGCAGCCAGCCAGTTCCGCAGACACGATTCAGAGATCCCCAGACCCTTCGCCACCTGGGCAATCGGCCTGTCCTTCTGCCGCGCCAGCTCGATCGCACGCTGACGGAACTCCGGCGGGTGTAGTGCAGGCATCGGACTCCTTCCCTGGCAACAATTGTCACCTCAGGATTGGTGGTCTTCCCCTGGTTTTCCGGAACGGTTGGTTGAGAGGATGTTGGCTGCTTCAGGTTGAAGGAGCTGTCGTTGCCTAAACCGTATCCGGCGGAGTTTCGCCGTCAGGCGTTGGCTTTGGTCGCGTCCGGCCGCACGGTCGTCGACGTGGCCGCGTCGCTTGGGATCGCCCAATCGTGTTTGTACCAATGGAAACAGCAGGATCTTGTTGACCGTGGCCTGAAGACGGGCCAGACCCGGACCGAGTCTGCCGAGCTCGCCGCCGCCCAGCAGCGGATCCGCGAGCTGGAGGAAGAAGTCAAGATCCTGCGCAAGGCGGCCGCCGCGGTTGAGCAGGTGGTGCCCCCAAGACCGTTTCCGTCTCGTGGCCGAGCTGCACGATGACGGAGTCCGGGTCCGGCGGGCATGCCACGCCTTAGGCGTGTCGCCGTCGGGCTATTACGAGTGGCGTAACCGGGCGCCGTCGAAAACGGCGATCCGGCACGCGTGGCTGACCGATCTGATAGCACAGATCCATGACGCCTCGCGCGGCACCTACGGCCAGTCGCGGGTACACGCCGAACTTGTTTACTCCCACGGCATCACGGTGGGACACAACACGATCGCGATGCTCATGAGCCGCGCAAGCCTATCCGGGCTTCCGTTGCGGCGCAAAGCAAAACGGGTCCCGCGGCCGTGACGGTGACCGATCTGGTCCGGCGTGACTTCAAACGCGACGGCCCAAATCAGTTGTGGGTCACTGATATCGAGTGCCACGAGGCGCTCTTGAACCGAGTGGAGGTGGGAGACCTTCGCCGGTCCGCTGTCGCAGCAGTGGGCTGAAGCTGAGGGCAGCCTGATCTGGTGAGACGCCGGGGAGGGTGGACAGCAGCCCTGACAACGCCGGGACGTGCTGGCACTGCCAGACGGTGCGGGTTCGGCAAGCGAGACGGGATGGTGTACGTGAGGAACCAGCGACTGAAAGCCTCTCAAGTTAGCCCGCCAGCTCCAATCTGGTGGATATGGGCTGGTCAGCGGCGCGCACCCGGGCGGGTGTCCGGGGAACTCCTTTGGCTGGTTGATGTCGCCGGCCAGGAGGCCATGGTGAAGGTCTGCGGCGTAGCCATGGCGATGCCGCAGGGGCATAGCTGGGCACCAAACTCGTCGATCGGTTTGGAGTGAACGTGGGAACCCTTGTGGTAGTTCCCTTCCCGGCGGGCATCCGGCCCGGCGGCGGGAAGGCTTGTCGTCGGCTGATGCTGCCGCGAGGGGGCGGAGGACCCGTAGTAGTCCGGGGGCGGGAAAGCCGTCTACATGGCGAAGGGGTCCAGCGTGTTCGCGGATTGGCTGCGAATGCTGGAGGTCGCTGGTGAATACTGGCGCACCGTTGCCGGATGTCGATTTGGCATGGGCGCGGGTACGGCAGATGCAGCGCAAACTGCACCGATGGGCGGTGGCCGAACCTGGCCGTCGTTTTGATGATCTGTACAACCTCGTCCACGACCCCGCTTTCCTTGTGGCAGCTTGGGATCGTGTCAGGGCGAATAAGGGCAGCCGTTCGGCTGGTGTCGATGGGATGGCGCCTAGCGCTATCGCAGTTAGCGGTGCCGCCGGACGGATGCTGGCAGGACTGCGTGACGACCTGAAGCAGCGGCGATTCGCGCCGTTGCCGGTGCGGGAAAAGATGATTCCCAAGGCGAACGGGAAGCTCCGCCGTCTTGGCATCCCCACTGCTGCCGACCGGGTTGTTCAAGCAGCCCTGAAACTGGTACTGGAACCGATATTTGAGGCCGATTTCAAGCCATGCTCATATGGCTTCCGGCCCAGACGCCGGGCCCAGGACGCTATCGCCGAAATTCATATGCTGAACTCGGGACATCGCCGCTACGAGTGGATTTTCGAAGCCGATATTGCGTCGTGCTTCGACGAAATCAGCCACGTGGCATTGATGGACCGTATCAGCGCAAGAGTCGGCGACAAACGTGTTCTGGTCCTGGTGAAGGCATTTCTCAAGGCAGGAATCCTGTCCGAGGAAGCGGTTCACCGGGACACCACGACCGGAACGCCCCAGGGCGGAATCCTTTCCCCGCTGCTGGCCAACATCGCACTGTCCATTCTGGACGAACATTTCCTGCGTAAGTGGGAAGCACTCGGCCCGTCATGGACCCGCGCCAAGCGTCTTCGCAACGGCACGGCCGCCTGCAAGTTGATCCGCTATGCGGATGACTGTGCGCCACGAGCGCTGAAGGGAGTTCCGATGTAGACGGAACACTTTGGATGCGGTGCTGCGTTGATGATGGAGGTTGGCCCTCCGCAATCGCCTGCGTAGGAGGGGATTGCAAACCACCGTAAGCGGCTGTGGTGAATGAGTCATGGTCGTGAGCGTTACGGAAAAGGCACACGTTGATGTGTCAGGTGTGAGCCGGGAAGGCGAACGCGAGTGAACCACTGATGAAACGTCGTAAGCGTATCGATGAGATCCGAAACCAGGGTCCAATTGTTGCCCTGGGACAAGCTTGGCGGGTGCCTACATGTCTTGGCCAGGCGGGTCTCCGGCGCAAAGGTGGCGCGAGCCCGGTATCAGGCGTCAACGCGGAACGTGGGAAACCCTCGCCGCGATATGGCCGGCTACTTGTTGAGGGGCCGGCGAGAGGGAGGACCTCAAGCAGCCGAAACTGCAAGGGGGAGAGTACCGATGCGCGGCAGGGAGACGGACCGCCCTGTAGTAGTGAGGAACCACCTGTAATAGGTGGGGAGCGAAGGGGGCGGGTTGTCCTGGTTCGTTTGGTGATCAACCAGCACAAGCTGGGAGGAGTCAGGTGAGCGAATCGAAGTCGCCAGCTAAACCGTTTGAGATTTCCAAGCAGCTGGTCTGGCAGGCGTATTTGAGGGTAAAGGCCAATAAGGGCGCACCTGGGGTGGATGGGCAGTCCATTGAGGATTTCGAGAAGGACCTGAAAGACAACCTCTTTAAGGTCTGGAACCGCATGTCCTCGGGCAGTTATTTTCCGCCGCCGGTGAAGGCCGTGCCGATACCGAAAGCATCGGGAGGGGTCAGAATCCTAGGCATACCAACTGTTTCCGATCGCATAGCGCAAACCGTGGCAGCCATGGT
This sequence comes from Micromonosporaceae bacterium, assembly GCA_003543035.1. Classification (GTDB taxonomy): domain Bacteria; phylum Actinomycetota; class Actinomycetes; order Mycobacteriales; family Micromonosporaceae; genus Rhizocola. Next base: position 5,459 of record DPJL01000041.1, read on the forward strand.
TTTAGAGTCCAAAGTGGAGCCATTGTTCCACCCGGACTCGTATGGCTACCGGCCAAAGCGTTCGGCGCTGGACGCGGTGGCCAAGTGCCGGGAACGCTGCTGGCGCAACGACTGGGTGATCGATCTTGATGTCCGGGCGTTCTTCGACAGTGTTGACCATGACCTGATGCTCAAGGCAGTGCAGCGGCATACCGACGCCAAATGGGTGGTGTTGTATGTGAAACGGTGGCTGAAAGCGCCGATACGGCAACCCGATGGCACCCTGCTCGCACGGGATCGCGGTACCCCCCAAGGATCCTCGATTTCTCCTGTGCTGGCTAACCTTTTCATGCATTACGCGTTCGACATGTGGCTGGCCCGGACGTTTCCGGCGGTCACGTTCGAGCGGTATTGCGATGACGCGGTGATTCACTGCAAGAGCCTGGAGCAGGCCCGCCTCGTACGGGATGCTTTGGGTAAACGACTGGCGGACGTCGGTCTGGAGTTACATCCAGACAAGACAAGGCTGGTGTACTGCAAGGACGCCGACCGGCGTGGCATATTCGAACACACGTCGTTCACGTTTCTGGGGTATACGTTTCGTCCGAGGCTTTCGCGCAGCAAGCACGGCAAGAACTTCGTGAACTTCCTGCCCGCGATCAGCAAGGACGCGGTCAAGGCGATCGGCCGGGAAATCCGTTCCTGGCATATCGCCCGGCGCAGTGACAAGTCCCTCAATGACCTGGCACGCATGTTTAACAGCATCGTGTACGGGTGGATCAACTACTTCGGGCGGTTCTACAAGTCCATGTTGTATCCCGTTCTGCGGCGCATCAACGAACACCTGATGCGCTGGGCCATGCGCAAATACAAACGGCTGTACCGTCGTGAAAGGAAGGTCAAGCAGACCCTCGCGGAGATCGCCAGGCGATCCCCACGATTGTTTGCCCACTGGAGCTTCGGACTCAAGCCTGACGGCTGGGCAATGGGAGCCCGTTGCGCGGAGACGCGCACGGCGGGTTCTGCGAGCGGCAGGGGGTGAGATTCCCCCTGCCGACTCTCCTCGTCATCATGGTGACCGGCACCCGCGAAGACGCAGAAGCGTTATGGGATGAGGTCACAGCGGTTCTCACACCGATTGGCCTGCGCCTATCGGCGGAGAAGACGAGGATCTGCCATATCGACGAGGGGTTCGACTTCCTGGGCTTTCACATCCAGCGAAAGACCAAATCAGGAACGAACCAGCGCTACGTTTACACCTGGCCGTCGAAGAAGTCACTGAACTCGATCACGGACAAGATCCGTAGACTGACGCGCCGACGCAGACACAAAACACTTGCCGATCTGCTCCGGCAGATCAACCCCGTCTTGCGGGGATGGTGTAACTACTTCAAACACGGCGTGTCCAAGCGCACCTTCAATTACATCGACCACTTCGCCTTCTGGCGGGTGATCGAGTGGCTGCGTAAACGGCACCTCGGTTTGAATTGGGGAACTCTTCGCCGCCGCTTCTTTCCCGACTGGGAAATCCGCGACGGGCTCACCCTGTTCCGGCCATGGACAGTAACGGTCAACCGTTACCGATACCGGGGCACGAAGATCCCTACACCATGGGCAAGCACACAACCGGAAACAGCCAGCGCCCCATCGGCATGAACACGTGGAGAGCCGGATGCGCGGAGACGTGCACGTCCGGTTCGGAGGGCGGGCCAGGGAAACGGGCCAGCAGAAACGCTGGAACCGCGCCCTGGTCCGACCCCTACACCGAGCATCCCACCCGCGAAGGCAATAGGTGATCGTTGAGGGCTTCGGCTGGTGTCTTCCAGCCG
>DPJL01000443.1 GCA_003543035.1 Micromonosporaceae bacterium
TGACATCCAGTGTGGCGGTGAGCGCTGTTCAGGCAGAAGCTCTTCCCACGCGCGTCCGAGTGGGATATTCACTTGGATCACTGGTCACAGGTTCGTTCGGTACCGTTCCAGGGTTGCTCCTGTTGCCCTATTTGACCAACACCATGGGTGTTGCCGCAGGTGCTGCCGCGTTGCTGGTTCTTCTCCCGAAGGCCTGGGATGTGGCATTGAACCCATTGGTCGGGCGTATCTCAGACCGTACTCAGACCCGGTGGGGCGCTCGCCGCCCCTACCTACTTTTCGCCGGAATGGGTGTCACCCTTCTGTTCATAGGCATCTTTGCCGCGCCTTTCGGCACGACCGACTGGGCCGGCATGTATGTGGCGGCGATGTTCCTACTGACCGCTACCGCATTCGCTTTCTTTCAGGTGCCCTACGTGGCGATGCCCGCCGAGATGACCGACTCCTATTCGGAACGCACCCGGATGATGACCTGGCGGGTGGCCATGCTTGCCACTGCGATCCTCGTCGCGGGCGCAGGCGCACCGTACATTTTGGACGCTGCCGGCGGCGGGATCCCTGGACATCGATGGATGGCTCTCTTCATCGGCGCGATCATGCTCGCCGGGACGCTGATTGTCTTCTACAGCACCGCAAAAGCACCGATCGGCCAGATCCACGAGAGCGAGCCGTCGCTGCGGGCACAGCTGAAAGTGGCCGCCGCGAACAGGCCCTTCCGGGTGCTGGTCGCCTGTTTCGTGGCTCAGGCGACCGGAGTCGCGTGCATGCTCGCGGGCGTACGCTACTTCGCCGTCTACGTGATGGACGATCTCGGCTCGACGGGCTTGCTTTTCCTTTTCGTTGTCGCACCGGCGATCCTGACCACGCCGATCTGGCGCCGGCTCGGCGAGCGGATGGGGAAGCTGCGCGGCTACGTCGTCGCGTCGATCACCCTGACCGTCTTCACCTTTGTGCTCACAGCGGCCCCGTTTCTGCCCCCGTTCGTGGTCTACCTGATCATTTTTGTGATCGGTTTCGGGTACGCCGGACAACAGCTTTTTGGTTTGGCCATGCTGCCGGACTGCATTGCCTATGACACGAAGCGGACGGGCAAGCGGCAAGCGGGTGTCTTCACCGGCGTGTGGACCGCGGGCGAGACCCTCGGCCTGGCGCTCGGCCCGGGCATCTATGCGTTCGTGCTTGAGTTGTTTGAGTACGTCTCTACCAACACGGGCGAGTTCCTGCCGCAGGCCAACCTCGCCGAGACCGGGGTGCTGCTGGGCTTTACCCTCGTCCCGGCAGTGATCGTCGGGATCGCGCTTGTCCTGCTGCGGGGTTACGATCTCGATGAAGACCAATTGGCTCATGCGTGAAGTAGGCTCCCCACATGTCGGTGCTCGGTGATCCGATCAAGTTCGTACTGAACTGGGGACGGCGCTACTCCCTGTGGGTCTTCAACTTCGGGCTGGCGTGCTGTGCCATCGAGTTCATCGCCACGAGCATGGGGCGGCACGACTTCATCCGCCTCGGCGTGATTCCCTTCGCGCACGGGCCCCGGCAGGCGGATCTGATGGTGGTTTCGGGCACGGTGACCGACAAGATGGCCCCGGCCGTCAAGCGCCTCTATGACCAGATGCCCGAGCCCAAGTACGTCATCTCCTTTGGCGCCTGCAGCAACTGCGGCGGCCCATACTGGGACTCCTATTCGGTGACCAAAGGGGTCGACCAGATCATTCCGGTCGATGTCTACGTCCCGGGCTGCCCGCCCCGGCCCGAAGCTTTGCTGCACGGCATCCTTCGCCTGCAGGAGAAGATCGCGGGGGAGAAGTCAGGCTTCGGCGGGGTGTCCCGGCCCGATGCCGCGGCGCTGACCTCGCCCAAGGTGGCGCGAGGGAGCTAACCTCGCCGCATGACCAGCAGCATGTCCGATCGCGGGACGCGAGCGCGATCCGATCAGATCTTGGACGTGCTAGTCACCGAGTTCGGCCCGCTCATGGCGGCCGAGCCGGCCGCTTTCCGGCGCAAGTTCCGCAAGATGGCATCGAGCGCTTTCGCCTTCTATCGGGGCAGCGCGGCTCTCTTCTACGCGGACATGATGGACGGCTACCGCGATTCGGCCTTCCTCAACGAGCAGACCAGCCGGGTGTGGATCCACGGCGACCTGCACGCGGAGAATTTCGGCACCTACATGAACTCCGACGGCATTCTGGTCTTCAACGTGAACGACTTCGACGAGGCCTACGTCGGGCCCTTCATCTGGGATCTGCGCCGCTTCACGGCCAGCATCGCCCTGATCGGCTACGCCAAGGCGCTCTCCGACGACATGATCAGTTATTTGGTCACCAGCTTCGCCCACTCTTATCTGGCCGAGCTACGGGCGATCGCGCTTGGCGGTGACGACGCGATCGGCTCGCTGACCCTGGAGACCACGACCGGCCCACTACATCACGTGCTGCAGATGGCCCGGCTCAACACCCGGGTCGATCTGCTCAGCTCTCAGACCGTCATCGACAACTATGAACGCCGATTCGCCCACAGCGACGGAGTTTTCCTTATCGATGCCGCCACCAGAGAAGCTGTTGAACAAGCTTTTCGGGGGTACCTGACCACGCTCCCCGAGCATCGTCACAAGATCGATCACATCATCAAAGACATCGTGCTGCGCAAAGGTGTTGGGATCGGTTCGGCTGGTTTGCCCTCCTACAACATCCTGCTCGAAGGCCATACCCAAGCCCTTGAGAACGACGTGATCCTCTATATGAAGCAGGCGCAGACACCCGCCGTGGCCAGGCACATCAAGGATTCCCGGGTGCATGGCTACTTCCAGCACCAGGGGCATCGCACCGCCGAGTCGCAGCGGGCACTACAGGCGGCTGCCGACCATTGGCTCGGCTACACCGAGTTCGGCGGAGTGGGCCAGATGGCGGCCGAGGTCTCGCCCTATGCCGCCGATCTGGACTGGTCCGACGTCAACGAGCCGGATGAACTCGTCAGCGTGCTGCGAGAGTTGGGCCGTGCGGTGGCTCGGATGCATTCGGTCGCCGACGACGAATCCAGCCACGATCTGGTCGACTTCTCCACCGAAGAGGCGATAGTGGCGCAGATCGATCGCGATGAGGCCGGTTTCGTCACCGGCCTGACCGAGTTTGCCCACTCATACGGCGCCCGGGCCCGAGCGGATCATCAGCTCTTCGTCGATCTCTTCCGCAACGGCCAACTCCCCGGCGTGTAGATTTCCTCCATGACTCCAGAGGACGTTGGCGCGCGGCTGGTGGAGCTCGTGCCCGGTGCCACCGCCGGCATCTCCGGGGGCGAGGCATACGCCAGGGCCACCGTGGACGTGCCCGCCGATCAGTGGACTTCGGCTGTCCTCGCCGCCCGCGACGACCTCGATTGCAACTTCTTCGACTGGCTCTCCGCGGTGGACGAGCTCGAAGGCTGGTATTCGGTCGTGGCCCACGTCTGGTCGATCTCCGCCAAACATGGTGTTCTGTTGCGCACCAGAGTGCAGGAGTCGCTCGAGTCAATCGTGGACATCTATCCCGGCGCGGCGTGGCATGAGCGGGAGACCTTCGAGATGTTCGGGATCGGGTTTCCCGGCGAGCTCGAGCCGTTGCTGCTGCCGCCCGAGTTCGAAGGGCACCCGCTGCGCAAGAGCTTCGTGCTGGCGAGCCGGGTGGCCAAGCCGTGGCCGGGTGCCAAAGAGCCCGGCGAGTCACACGACCCCAACGCGCCCAAGCGCACCACGATGCGCCCGCCCGGGGTGCCTGCCCCCGGGGAGTGGGGCCCGGAGGCACAGTGAGGCGTTCTCAGCTGCTGACCTATCTGACCGGCACGCTGCTTCTACTTTGGACGGTCATCGTGGTCGTTCTCGTCTCAACCGAGCCGGACCCGGGCGAGGCGGATCCTTCCTCATTGGCCGCAGCCTTCTCCCATGCGGTCAGGTCGCAGGACCTCGCCGCGGGAAGACGTCTGGTGGCCGGCGATCCTGGCGACGAGCGGATCATCGGCCTGCTGAAAGAGGCTCGTTGCGGATCCTCGGTCGAGGCGCCGGGTGACTTCCTTCAGATCGTGACGGCCGATGGGGGCATATGTGGCCGCATCCCGATTTCTCGCTTGGATGGCCGTTGGTACCTCGACCCTTGGGCAGATCCATTGGGAGGGAGACCCTAATTCAGGGCGGCGGCGCCTCGCCTCGCGAAAGGCCCGGAGCTTCCTCTTGGCGCCTCCCGGCTGTGATTCGGGGCGGCGGCGCCTCGCCTCGCGAAAGGCCCGGAGCTTCCTCTTGGCGCCGCCCGGCCGGTGACCCGTATGCTGCCGCACATGGATTGGCTTGAGCTGGCGCTGCGGGTCGGCGCCGTGACCGCCGCCTTTCTTCTTCTGCCACTTCTGGTCGGGCAGACCGAACACAAGGTGATGGCACACATGCAGGCTCGTCTGGGCCCGATGTATGCCGGCGCCTTCCACGGCTGGGCCCAGCTCATTGCAGACGGGGTGAAGTTCGTTCAGAAAGAGGACATCACTCCGCGTGCGGCCGACGGCCCCGTGTTCCGCCTCGCCCCGGCGGTGGCGTTGTTGCCATATTTGCTTGCCCTGCTGGTCATCCCGCTCGGCCCAGGCGACCTGGTGGGCATGCCGCTCGACATTGGACTGTTCTTCGTCCTCGCTATCGTCGGCGTGGGCGTGGTGGCGGTCCTGATGGCCGCGTGGTCCTCGGCGAACAAATACTCCCTGCTGGGCGGTCTGCGAGCGGCGGCCCAGCTGATGGGCTATGAGCTGCCTTTCGTACTGTCTGCGGCGAGTGTCGCGATGGCCGCCGGCACCCTGAGCCTGCCCGGCATCGTGGCGGCGTGGGAGCCGTGGTGGCTGCTCTGGCAACTGCCCGCCCTCATCGTCTTCTTCATCTCCGGCCTGGCCGAGATCCGGCGGCCCCCTTTTGATATGCCGATCGCCGACTCCGAGCTGGTCTTCGGCTACCTGACCGAATACACCGGGCTGCGCTTCGCCTTCTTCCTGCTCGCCGAATACGTTGGGATCGTGGTGATCTCGGCGCTGACCGCGACGCTCTTCCTGGGCGGCTGGCATGGGCCGATGGCCGAGTCATTGGGCTGGCTTTGGATGCTGCTCAAGACCGCCGCGGTCGCCTTCGTGGTGATCTGGCTCCGGGTCGCCTGGCCCCGCCTGCGTGAGGATCAACTGCAGCGACTGTGCTGGCTGGTTCTGGTGCCGGTGGCGTTGGCGCAGCTGGTGCTGACCGCGGGCGTGCGGGTTGCTCTAGCATCGTGAACCTCTACGCGGCAGGATGAAGTCATGAGCGGCATTCCGGGAGTAGGGCTCGGTAAGGGTCTGGCCATCACGCTGAAGACGCTGGCCAGCCGTTCCACCACACAGCAATACCCGGATGTCGCTCCCGAGCTGCCACCGCGCTCGCGTGGGGTGATCGCGCTCAAGGAGGAGAACTGCACCGTCTGCATGCTCTGCGCACGTGAGTGCCCAGATTGGTGCATCTACATCGATTCCCATAAGGAAGAGACTGTCGTGCCAGGTGCGGCCCGGCCTCGCCAGCGCAACGTGCTCGACCGCTTCGACATCGACTTCTCGCTCTGTATGTACTGCGGGATCTGCATCGAGGCGTGCCCCTTCGACGCTCTCTTCTGGTCGCCCGAGTTCGAGTACGCCGAAGGCGACATCCGCAACCTGATCCACGACAAGGACCGGCTCGGCGCGTGGATGGAGACAGTGCCGCCGCCACCCGCGCACGACCCGAACGGCGAACCGTCCAAAGAGGAGACCGGCGCGGCCAAAAAGGCGGCCGCATGACTTTGATGGATGTGTTGCTCGGGGCGGTCGGCTTGATCGCGATCGGGGCCGCCACCGCGGTCGTGGTCACCCAGCATCTGGTCCGGGCCGGGCTTTGGCTCGTCGTCACGCTGGGCGCGGTCGCGGTCGAGTTCCTGTTGCTGAAGGCCGAGTTCGTGGCCTGGGTACAGGTTTTGATCTATCTGGGTGCGGTGGTCGTCCTCCTGCTCTTCGCGGTCATGCTCACCCGGGCACCGATCGGCCGCAGTACCGACCTAGACCGCCCTCTCGGGCCGGCCCTGCTCATCGGGGCCGGGACCGGGCTTGGTTTGGGCGGGCTGTTCGTCTGGGTTTTCTGGGACTATCGCGCGAAGGTGGGTCCGACGGGCTCGGCTGAGCGAGCGGGCGATGCCATCTTCTCCGACTGGGTACTGCCTTTCGAGGTGCTCTCGGTGTTGCTCCTGGCCGCATTGGTTGGAGCGATTGTGCTCTCAAAGAAAGAGACGTCGGCATGATCAGGCCGGTGATCCCGCTTGCGACCGCGGCCATCCTCTTCGGCATCGGGGTTTATGGCGTGCTGCGCCGCCGCAACGCCGTGCTGGTCCTCATGTCGGTCGAGCTGATGCTCA
>DPJL01000442.1 GCA_003543035.1 Micromonosporaceae bacterium
CATGCCATCATGATGAACCCTGGACGCCACTTCCGGGTACCAGCACGGATAGGCAGGTCACGCAGCCTTCGAGCTTCTCGAACTCGCCGATGTCCACGACCACTGGCGCAAAGCCGAGGTCTTCCAGGATCGCGATGGTGCGTGGCGCCGACGCGGCGATCAGCACCTGATCCCCACCGAGCGGGACGACGTGGCAACCCGCCTGTTCATCCACCACGCGCACGGCCGGAAACAGTTCGGCGGGAACGAGGTCCGGCAGGATCAGGAAGGTGCCATCCGGCAGGGCGGTAACGGCCGATTTGAGATGCAAGACCTTTTTGAGGGGTACCGGAACCACGCGCTTTCCGGTCAGCAGGCGTAACTGGCGGATGCCTTCCCCATCGGTGCGCCCACCGCGTCCAATGTAGACAGTGTTGCCGGTCTGGAGCACATCGCCGCCGTCGAGCGTGCCGGGCTCGTTGATGCGGGCGATCCGAAGCCCCAGCGCGGCCGCCGCTGCCTCGGAGCCGGCGATCTCAGCACGGCGCTCGGGTGCACCGGGCCGGGTGACCACAGCCAGATCGCCGCAGACGACGAGGGTGTCTTCGACGAATACCGAGTCGGGGCAATCCGGTGCCGGCTCAACCTCTCGAATCTCCCAGCCGTTGGCGCGCAGCGCTTCCACGTATGCCTCGTGCTGAGCGCAAGCGAGCGCAAAGTCGACCGGCGAGCGCTCGATGTGGGTCACGATGCCCTCGGCCAGCCGCGGGCTGGGCCGCCTGACGAATGCTGTCCCTCTCACGTTTGATCCCTCCCATCCCGGGCAGACTATTGGTATGTCAAGCGATAGGCCGCAGAGCGCACTCAATCTCCGGCTCGCCCTGGCCCTCTTCGGCTTGGTGTGCACCGGAGTGCTGCTCTATCTCGCCTTCCAGTACGGCAATCTTGCCCTGGCCGTGGCAAGTTGCGTGCTGCTGGCCATCACCATCACGGATCTGGTGGCGATTCAGCTAAGGCGCAGGCGACGGCATAAGCGTGAACCGGGCGTGGATCATTCGCTCTTTGAGTGATTCGGGTTGCCGGCAGACGGGCGCCGCACGGTCTCCTCGATCAGGTCGAGCACCGGGCCGAAATCCCCGGCCGAGCCGCCCATCGCGAGGCGCTTGACCATGCCGTCATAGGCCAGCTCAAGGAAATGGGTCAGCACCTCCAGCGGCACGTCGTCGCGCAGAGCCCCGGCCTTCGCTTGGCGCTCCAGCCTTTCCCTTGTGGCGCGGGCGATTGCCTCGTCGTGCGCCGCCCAGCGGGTAGCAAACTCCGGATCTGTCCGCAGTCGTCTCGCCACCTCCAACTGGGTACCGAGCCAGCCCGCCGCATCCGGGTCGGCGGACCGGACGAGCAGATCCCGCATGACCTGTACCAAACCGTTGCGCGCCACCGTGGTTGCCATCTCCACGGCGTCGTCCTCGGCGACGGCCAGGAAGAGTGAGTCCTTGTCGCGGAAGTGGTGGAAGATGGCGCCGCGGGAGAGCCCGGTCGCCTCTTCGAGGCGGCGAACCGTGGCGCCCTCATATCCATATTGCGCGAAGCAGGCTCGGGCGGCGGCCAGGATCTCCTGACGCCGCGCCTCGAGCTGGTCCTGGCTCACCCTGGGCACCTGCTGATCTTCGCAGGTGGGAGCGATCGGTGCAATCCGTACGTACGGCTTGGACAGTTGTGCGCGAGAGGATTGGCACATTTGTTCGTGTGGTGCGAACGCGCAATGTCATCTCGGCATGGAAGAATCCCTCCCCGACACGTAGGAGGGACGCACAGTGGACCTGTTGGATCAGTTGACCTCGACCCAGGTGCCGACCTGGGTAATGGTGGTTGTCGTGTCGGTGCTGACCCTTTCGCTGCTGGCCGGAGTGCCTTTGGCACGCGCGGCAGGGCGGCGGCGCGGGCATCGGCTGGCTCACCCGGAGGCATTCAACAATCGCCTGGACAAGGCAAAGGACACAGCACTGTTCCTGGCCGCCCTGGTTCCGTCGCTGCTGGTCTGGCTGGCGGTCATGGGTGTGTCGTTCATAGGTTTGACCGGCTTCGCCAAAGACGTGATGGGCTGGGATCACTGGACAAACATCCTGGTGCCGCTCAGCCTCGACGGCATCAGTGTCTCCTTTGGAGCATGGGCCTTCGTCGCCGTCAAGCGAGGTCGTCATCCGGGCCGCGCTTACAAGATCGTGCTGGCCGCCGCAACGATGTCGGCGGCGTTGAATTTCGTGCACGGCCGGGACAAGTGGTCCCTGTGGGCAGGCCTCTACCTGGCCTTCCTTTCGATGGCGGGCATGGCGATGTTCCATGAGCTGCTCGATCAGTTCATGGCGACCATCGATGACGAAGTGGCGCTCAAGACCCGCTACCCGCGGTTCGGTCAGCGCTGGGTATATGCCCCTTTGTCTACCTTTGCTGCCAGACGCGCCTGGATCGTCCACCCGCCCGCGGAAAATCTCCGCCCGAGCGTGCGCAACGCATTGGAACACCTACAGGATGTGCGCGAGGCGAAACGCCAGCGCAGGCTCGACGGTGCCCTCAAGGTGCGGGAGGAGCAGCAGGCCAAGCTGGTGGAGGTGCACGCCCGAGCCGAGGTGCGCCGGGCCAAAGCGTCCGGAAACGGCCGCCGGCCGGAGCCGATGATGCAGCATCGTCAGTTGCTGGTGCCACCGCAGCAACAGCCGATGCAGCAACACACTTCGCAGCCGCCGCCGATGCGCATGCCCGAGCCGGTGCTCGATCCGGTGCAGCGCGCCGAGTTGGAGTCGATCTTCCCGGTCTCCAGCGGCCGTGAGCCGATGGGCCGGCACCCGTTGTGGGATGAGCACAAGGACACGGCCCAGCGGTACATCGCCGAGGCGCTCGCGATGGGGGAGACCCCGATGCCGGGTGAGGTACGCGATTGGGCGCAGCGCGAGTTCGGCTTCCGGCCCTCCGAGTCCTGGGCCCGCGACCAGATCCGGGCTGCCCGAAGCCGCGACACAGTGGGGATGGACGCAGATCTTGTCTGATAGGCGGTTCGCCCGGCACTCACCGCTTCCCACGGCGGTGGTGCGGGGCGAGACAGCTTGGTCGAGTTTGTTTCAGTTCGAGAACGGTAGGGGCTTCACCGGCGTGTCTTGAGTCACGTATCGTGCCCGCGTGCCCTTGTTGCTGCTTGGCCTCGACAACACCCTGGTGGATCGGGACGGCGCGTTCCGGACCTGGGGTGCTCGGTTCCTTGCCGGGGTCGGGGCACCTGCATACGATCTTGATTGGCTGGTGGACGCGGACGCAGACGGGCTGACCTCAAGATGGGACCTGGCCGACGCGATCCGCGACCGATATCGCCTCCGCGAATCGGTCGTGGATCTCGTGGACGAGTTGCACGAAGGACAGATCGAGTGCACAAAGTTCGACCCGATGGTTGGTGCGGCCCTTAGGATCGCCGCCGATGCGGGCTGGGTGCCGGTAATAGTGACCAATGGCGAGACACGGCAGCAGGAAGCGAAGATCAGGCATACCGGGCTGGACCGCTTCGTGGCCGACTGGGTGATCTCGCAGGAGGTCGACTGTCGTAAGCCCAATCCGCGCATCTTCGAGATCGCCGCCGAACGGGTCCGGATGCGCTTGCGGGGCGCCTGGATGGTCGGTGACGGGCCGGAGGCCGACATCGGTGGTGCGACTACCGTTGGCATCCCGAGTGTGTGGATCCATCGCGGACGTCGCTGGACCGAGAACCGCTTCGGCCCGACCCGGGTCGCCGAAGGCGTTATCCAAGCCGTGGCCGAGGTCCTGGCCGCCGATCCCCAATACCGGATGCGGTAAACGCCATATTCGCTTGACAGCTTCCAAGCCCGCGTAGATAGGCTTGCCGGAGTTTGCCCACGACCCTGTTCTGAGTGGAAGGAGATGAGCCCTGTGATGACTGTCGTTGTTGTGCGCTGCACCCCAGTCGTTCTCTCTTCTTCCGACTCACCAGGAGATTCGCGTTGCGTAAGCAAAAACGTCGCTTCGATGACGATTTCATCGAAGAGCAATACCGTGCTGATGACGAGCTAGAAAAGCCCGAGCACGGCGACCGCTGGTCCACATGGGACCTTTCCAGCCCGACTGAGCGTGGGCCACTGCCGTACCCCGAATGGCTCGTCACCGAGCTTGCCGCGGTCGACACCGAACACGGCGTGCTCAAGACCGGCAAGGAGGCTGACGCCTGCCTGATCACCCGGGCGGTGCCCGGCACCGATCGGTCCTGTCTGCTCGTGGCCAAGCGCTATCGAAGCCACGATCACCGGATGTTCCACCGCGACTCCGGCTACCTGGAAGGCAGGCGGGACAAGGAGTCCCGGGTCAACCGGGCCATGGCCAAACGCACCGACTTTGGCAAACAAGCCATTGCCGGGCAGTGGGCGATGGCCGAATTTGGGGCCCTGGGCCATTTGTGGCAGGTGTGTGAGCAGCTTGGCGTTCAGCCTTTTGTGCCGTATCCGGTGCAGATCCTTGGTACCGAAGTGCTGATGGAGTATGTGGGGTCGCCGGATGGCACCGCGGCACCACGATTGGCCGCAGTTCGTGGCGAGGACAAGGAAATCCGCGCGCTGTGGGAGCAGATGCTGTCGGCGCTCACCGTGATGGCGAGGGCCGGCTACACCCACGGCGACCTCTCGCCTTACAACCTGCTGGTGCACGACGGACGGTTGATCGTGATCGATCTGCCGCAGATCGTGGACCTGGTGGCCAACCCGCAGGGCCGGCGTTTCCTGGAACGCGACGTGCACAACGTTGTGAGCTGGTTCGTCGCGCGTGGACTGTCCGATGTGGACGAAGTTGCGATCGTGGCCGAGTTGCTGGCCGAGGCGGGCGTCCGGTGATTCCAGTCGAGGGTGGTGTCCCCCCAGGGAGACCACCCTCGCGTTAGCCTCGGGTCATGACCGCGATCGAGCAACCTGTCGCTTCTCGACTGTCCCTGGAGCTAAGGCTTCTGGTCGGCGTGCAGATGTTCTTCTGGTTCGGCTATTTCGTTGGCGTTGGCGGCATGTTGCTGATCGCGGCGCTTCAAAGTGACGGTCTGACCTTCGTTCCGTTCTACGAGCCGGTTGACCGGGCCACCCCGGTACACGCGGCCGATCCGAAGGAGGTGCTGGGGCTGGGCATCGTGGGATATCTGCTCCACCTGCCCCTTGCCTTCATCGCGATCCTCGGGACGTGGGTCGGCGCGCTGGCGGCGGCTGCGGGACTTATCGCCCTGGTTCCGCTCTGGATCGCCGGAGCCCGGCCCTGGCTCCTGACGATCAGCACAGCCCTGACGATCGCCTACGTGGCAGTGCAGCTCTCACCCGTCGGTGAGCTGGTCAAAGTATGGATGCTCGACTGAGGTTAACTCTGCCGGAACCGGGGGGAGACAACCCGCGTCGCCGCCGCTAGAGTCCTGCCCAACACGGGGCGTAGTACTGGCGTACACAGGAGAGCGGCATGACCGTAACGGCTGGCAGCGGCCCTACTGCCTTGGTGATGCTGGCATCACCGCGATCGGCTCGCTTCATGATCGGGTTGCAGACTTTTGTCGTGTCCTGCTACTTCGCGGGAGCGGGTGGCTTGCTGCTGGCAGCTGCTATCCGGCACGACGGTTTGTCGTTCGCGCCGTTCGGCGGGGCTGGCAAAGGCCCCGATCCGATGACACTTATGCCCGACCTTGGTGGCGTTGAGCTGCTGCTCTATCTGCCGGTCTTTCTGGTCGCGGTGCTCTGGCTGCCGATCGGGCTCAGCACCGCACTTGGCGGTGTGCTCCTGCTGATCAACCGGATGGCCTGGCGGGAGAATCTGCGTCTGATGTGCATCCTGGCGAGCTCGACCGCGGTGGTGTTGGCCTACCTCATCGTTTCGCTGACAGACTTCGGGGCGTCAATCCAGCAGTGGCTGCTGAACTGACGCCCCTGTCCGAACCGGAATCAGGCTGCGGTGTTGTCAATCATCTTGCGCAGCACGTATTGCAGGATGCCTCCGTGCCGGTAGTAGTCCGCCTCGCCGGGCGTGTCGATCCGTAGCAAGGCATCGAATTCGATCTCGTCTGCCTTTACCCTCACCGTCTTCGGCGTGACCCCGTCGGTGAGCACGGTCACACCGGTGATGGTGAAGGCCTCGGAACCGGTGAGCCCCAACGAAACCGCGGTATGCCCGACCGGGTACTGCAACGGAAGTACACCCATCCCGATCAGGTTGGAGCGGTGGATCCGTTCGTAGGACTCGGCAATGACCGCTTTCACCCCGAGCAGTGCGGTGCCTTTTGCCGCCCAGTCACGGGATGACCCGGAGCCGTATTCCTTGCCCGCCAGGATCACCAGCGGGACACCGGCTTGCTGATAGGCCTGCGAGGCGTCGTAGATGGTCTCCTGTGCTCCGGTCAGGTGGTTACGGGTGAAGCCGCCTTCCACCCCTTGTACCAACTGGTTGCGCAGGCGGATGTTGGCGAAGGTGCCCCGGATCATCACCTCGTGGTTTCCCCGCCGCGAGCCGTAGGAGTTGAAGTCCTTGCGCTCCACGCCATGCTCGGTGAGGTAGCGGCCCGCCGGGGAGTCCGGCTTGATCGCGCCGGCCGGCGAGATGTGGTCGGTGGTCACCGAGTCGCCGAGCTTGGCGAGCACCCGTGCCGCCGCGATGTCGCTGACCGGCGAAGGAGTCGCGGCCATGCCTTCGAAGTAAGGAGGTTTGCGTACATAGGTCGAAGCGCCGTCCCAGGCAAAGGTGTTGCCGGTCGGCGTGGACAGGTTGCGCCAACGGTCGTCGCCGGCGAACACGTCGACATACCCGGCCGAGAACATCTCGGGGTTGAGCGCCTGGGCGATGGTTTCGTTCACCTCTTGCGGCGACGGCCAGATGTCGGCGAGGTAGACCGGCTCACCGGCCTGGTCGACACCGAGCGGCTCGCGGACGATGTCGATGTCCATCGACCCCGCGATCGCATAGGCCACCACGAGCGGCGGGGAGGCCAGATAGTTCATCTTGACGTCAGGCTGGATCCGGCCCTCGAAGTTCCGGTTTCCGGAAAGGACCGAGACCACGGCCAGATCGCTCTGGTTGACCGCGGCGCTGATCTCGTCGGGCAGCGGGCCCGAGTTGCCGATGCACGTCGTGCAGCCGTAGCCCACGAGGTGGAAACCGAGCGTCTCCAGGTACGGGGTCAACCCGGCCCGGGCGTAGTAGTCCATGACCACTTTGGACCCGGGGGCAAGAGTCGTCTTGACCCAGGGCTTGGCGCGCAAGCCTTTGTCGACCGCCTTCTTGGCCAGTAGGGCGGCACCGATCATCACCTGTGGGTTGGAAGTGTTGGTACAGGAGGTGATTGAGGCGATAACCACCGCGCCGTGATCGATCTGGTAGGTGCTGTTGTCCGGCGCGGTCACCGAAGTCGGGTTGCTGGCCCGGCCGGCGAAGTGAGCCGGCGGGTCGGAGGCCGGGAAGCTCTCCTTGCCCATCTCGTCGACGTCGTCATCGTTCACGTAATCGGGCAGCACGGCCCGGAACGCGGTCTTCGCCTCGGTCAGCGAAATCCGGTCCTGCGGCCGCTTCGGGCCCGCGATGCTCGGCACCACGGTGCCCAGGTCGAGCTCGAGATACTCCGAATAGGACGGTTCGGCGGACGGATCGTGCCACAGGCCCTGCTTCTTCGCGTAGGCCTCGACGAGCGCGATCTGCTCGTCGGTGCGTCCGGTGAGGCGCAGGTATGCCGTGGTCTCCGCGTCGATCGGGAAGATGGCACAGGTGGAGCCGAATTCGGGGCTCATGTTGCCGATCGTGGCACGGTTCGCCAGCGGAACGGCGGTCACGCCGGTGCCGTAGAACTCCACGAACTTGCCCACCACGCCGTGCTTGCGCAACATCTCGGTGATGGTGAGGACCAGGTCGGTGGCGGTCGCCCCGGCGGGCATCTGGCCGTGCAGCTTGAATCCGACCACCTTCGGAATGAGCATGCTCACCGGCTGGCCGAGCATGGCCGCCTCGGCCTCGATGCCACCCACGCCCCAGCCCAGCACACCCAGGCCGTTGACCATGGTTGTGTGCGAGTCGGTGCCGACCAGGGTGTCGGGATAGGCCTGTCCATCCCGCGGCATCACCACGCGTGCCAGGTGCTCGATGTTCACCTGGTGCACGATCCCGGTACCGGGCGGAACAACCTTGAACTCGTTGAAGGCGGTCTGTCCCCAGCGCAGGAACTGGTACCGCTCCTTGTTGCGCCCGTACTCGAATTCCACGTTGCGCTCGAAGGCATCCGGCCGGCCGAAGACGTCGGCGATCACCGAGTGGTCGATGACGAGCTCGGCCGGGGCGAGCGGGTTCACCTTGTCCGGGTCGCCGCCGAGGTCGCGAATGGCCTCACGCATGGTGGCCAGGTCGACGACGCAGGGGACTCCGGTGAAGTCCTGCATCAGCACCCGGGCCGGGGTGAACTGGATCTCCACGCTCGGTTCGGCAGTGGGCTCCCAGCCGCCGAGTGCCCGGATATGGTCCGCTGTGATGTTGGCACCGTCTTCGGTGCGTAGCAGGTTCTCCAGCAGGATCTTCAGGCTGAAGGGGAGCCGTTCGTGGCCCTCCACCTTGCTGATCTCAAAAATCTCGTAGCTCGCGTCACCGACGCTCAGCTGGCTCTTCGCACCAAAGGTGTCGAGGCTGGCCACAGCGGGTCTCCTTAAGGTCTAACTCGGGTCAACGTTGTAAACCGTACGTCCGTCTTGTTAAACGCGCAACTCTGCTGACAGACTTCCCACATGTTGCACCACGTACAGCTTGCCTGCCCCGCGGGGACCGAGGACGCGCTTCGACAGTTCTATGTCGGAGTGCTTGGCATGACCGAGAAGCCCAAGCCGCCTGTGCTGGCGGCGCGCGGCGGATGCTGGTTCGTCGACGATTACGGCTCGGAGCTGCATCTGGGTGTGGAGGAGGACTTCCGCCCGGCTCGCAAGGCCCATCCCGCGCTAGGCCGGCCCGACCTCGACTGGTTGGCCCAACGCCTGACGGATGCTAAATATCCGGTTATATGGGGTAATGAGGAGGTGCCGGGCCTGCGCCGGTTTCACACGGAGGACTGCCACGGCAACCGCGTCGAGTTTGTTGCAGTTAGTTGAATGCTCAACTATAGTAGGTGTCATGCCAGCCGTAACTGTGGAGAACCCGCTCGTCCTTCCGCGAATCCCTGAGCCAGGTGAAGCCGCGCGCGATCGTGCCGTCACTTCGGTGACCACCGCGCCATCGGGCTTCGAAGGCGAGGGATTCCCGGTGCGCCGAGCCTTCGCGGGAGTGGACCTGCGTGATCTCGACCCGTTCATTCACATGGACCAGATGGGCGAGGTGGACTACGCGCCGGGTGAGCCGAAGGGCACGCCCTGGCACCCGCACCGTGGTTTTGAGACGGTGACCTATCTGATCGACGGCACCTTCCGCCATCAGGATTCCAACGGCGGCGGTGGCCTGATCACCAACGGCGACACCCAGTGGATGACCGCCGGTAGCGGCCTGCTGCACATCGAGGCTCCGCCTGAGGAGCTGGTCATGTCGGGCGGGCTCTTCCACGGTTTCCAACTCTGGGTCAACCTGCCCGCAAAGCAGAAGATGACCGCGCCGCGCTATCAGGACATCCGAGCCGGTGAGGTGTCTCTGCTCAGCTCTTCCGATGGGGGAGTGCTGCTGCGCGTAATCGCCGGTGACATCGCGGAGCATCCCGGCCCCGGGATCACGCACACACCGATCGCCCTAGTGCACGCGACCCTTTCACCCGGCGCGCAGTTGCGCCTGCCGTGGCGGCCGGACTTCAACGCCCTCGTCTACACGCTGGCGGGCAAGGGATCGGTCGGAGACAAGCAACGGCCGGTCCGGCTTGGCCAGCTCGCCGTTTTCGGCTCCGGCGACGTCATCACGGTGCAGGCCGACCCGAAGGAGAGCATGGATGTGCTTATCCTTGGCGGACAACCGATCCGGGAACCTGTCGCCGCCTACGGGCCGTTTGTGATGAACACCCGCGAGGAGCTTGTCAAGGCGTTCGAGGACTTCAAAGCGGGCCGGCTCGGGATCATTCCGGTTGAGCCGCACCCCGGTCACGACGTCCTCTGATCCTCACGGCCGCTTGCGTAGCTTCACATACAGGAAGGCAGCCGCCGCAACCGCGATCAGCACGAGAAGCGCGATAACGATCGTGTCGACGGGCGGATCCGGTTGCGGGGCAACATCGCTGAGGTTCACGACTGTCCTTTCTGGAGACTGAAGAGCAGTGTCAACAGCACTGGGAATTCGAGATAGGCGTGATACGTGGCCAGTGAAGCGTAAACGCCGCGGCCGCTTGCATAGTCAGTCGCCAAGATGACACCCAGCGCAACTGCCGCGGCGGCACCCAAACCCCATGCGCGCCAACCCTTCAAGGCGGGCACCCGCGCACCGGCTGACGGCGCATAACGGGGAAATAGCCAGACCCACACCACGTAATGCATGGTCTGCAGGAAGGCGAAGACGGCCAGGAATCGGGTCGCCATCGTTCCCTCAAGCAAAGTTGTTGCCGCGGGGGACAGCGCGGCCGGGCCGTCTGTCCTAAGTAGAGCATCGGCGAACCCAAGTAGCAGAGCGGCTGGAATGACAAGCACCCAGCCCACCGTGACGGCTCTCGTTGCGGCGCTTCGGGTCCACTCCCACAGGAACACCAGCGGCACGATGTTGTGCAGATGGGTGAACACCACGAAGTGGTGCACCGGCCACGTCAGCGAAGCCGCTGTGGCCACCGCCAGAACACTCATCGTCGCGCCGAGCGCAATCCATCTTCCCCTGAGCGCCCATACGGTGGCTGCCGCCAGGACGGCATAGCCGAGCAGGATCTCACCGGTTCGAGTCGGAATCAGCCGGCAGACCGCGATGCCGGTGATGAGTGCCACGAGCAC
>DPJL01000441.1 GCA_003543035.1 Micromonosporaceae bacterium
CCGCGCACCGTCACGTCCTTCTCGGCCAGCTGGGCGAAGAGCGACTCGACCTCGTCCACCGCGTCCTCACGCATCGCGGGCAGCGGTTTCTCGACCCGGAACACCGACCACATGGTGTAGCGGATGGTGTCGTTGAGTTCACGCAAGCGTGCGGCGTTGCTCTGCGGATCCGTCATGTGCTCCATTTTTGCACCAGGCCTTCGGCGGCGTTTCGGCCGGACTTGACGCAAGCCGGAATCCCAATGCCGTCATAGGCAGCGCCGGCCAACACCAGCTTGCTCTGCGCCAGCGCCTCCCGAGCCGCGGCTACCTTTGCCAAATATCCAGGGGGGTACTGGGGAAGCCCGCCACCCCATCGATCGACTCTCGCCCGGCTCGGCTCGGGTAGCCCGCCCAGCACCGCGGCGAGATCGCGCCTCGCCAACTCGATCAGTGCACCGTCGGGTCGCTGCAGTACTTCGGCCGAACCCGCCCGGCCGAGACTTGCCCGCACCAGAACTGTGGATCCTTGTAGGTGGGCCCACTTTTGCGAGAAGAAGGTGGCCGCCTTGATGTCGACCCCCTGCCCTTCCGGCACCAGAAACCCTGACAGCTCAGGCAACTCGAAGCGGGGTAGCTCGAGGGTGACAAGTCCGACGCTCGCATACTCCAACTCCCCCAACAGTTCGGCCACACTCGGTGGCAGCAGTCGTCGGGCCTTGCCGCCGGGGATGGCAAGCACAACGCCATCGGCCTCTAGACCGGACAGATCCCGCACGGTCTCGCCATAGTGAATATCGCCACCCAGGTCCACAAGACGTTGTGCAGCGGCCTCGATGAGGCGCGATAGTCCACCTTGGACAGTGCCAAAGATCGGGCCCGACTCCTTCGAGTGGGCTCGGCTCGCGTTGATGACCCGGGCCACCGCGCCGGTCAGGGTGTGCTCGGTCTGCAGCAGGTGATGCAAACCCGGCATGGTCGCGGCGAGCGAAAGCCGATCGGCCCGCCCCGCATAGACCCCGCCCAGCAACGGATCCACCAGATTGGCGACCACCTGATCGCCTAGCCGCTCGCGCACCAGCTCCCCCACCGCGACGTCGGTTTCCTGTGGCAGCACGGGTTTTCCGGTGTCCACGTCGGCGTCGGCGATCTCTGCCACGCCGGTCAGGTCGGTCTGCGGCCCCGGAATCCCGAGCATGGTGCCGGTGGGGAGTTGGCGCAGCGCGCCGTCAAGGTAAAGGCCGGCGGGGACACCTGTCGGGTGCACGATGTCGTCGCCCAGCCCGAGCTCCTGGGCCAGCAACACCGCCGCGCTGGGGCCACCGGCCGGATCGCGCATGAGAAAGTTCTCCGCGCCCGCCTCACGTCCGTCGACGGTGCGGAGTTTGCCGCCGAGCTGAGCGGATCCTTCGAGCAGGATCACCTTTACGCCGCTCTCGGCGAGATGTAGTGCGGCTGCCAGACCCGCTATCCCGCCACCGACCACTACCGCCCGCTTCACCCGGCCCACGCTACCTTCACCCCTTCCGTGATCCACATCCCTCCCGGTCTCAATATCTGCCGCGATCTGAGACCAGAAGGGATGTGGATCACGGGTTGGGGGTCAGGCGAGCGGCGATGATGTCGGCCGCTTTTTTCAACACCGTCAATTCCTCCGCCGATGCGCCTTTCAGCAGCGCGGCAACCGCGCGGACGCGATCGGCCCGGCCCCGCTCGAGCAGGTCTCGGCCCTTCTCGGTCGCCTCGACGCGCACGACTCGGCGGTCATCGGCGTCCCGCGTGCGCTGCGCGACACCGGTCTCCTCCAGCGCACCAACCAGCTTGGTGATCGCCGCCGGGGTCACCTGCTCAATCTGCGCGAGCCCACTCATCGTCTGCGGCCCGGCGAAGACGAGAACCGATAACAATGAGGCTCTGGGCCCGTCGAGGTTCATTCCGACGTCGGCCAGGGCGGCCCGGCGCAACAGCCGCAACGAAGCCGAGTGCAGCGCGTTGGCAGTGCGGTGCCGCGCGTCGCGGGGTATGCCGGACGGTGGCGGAGGCAGTTGACTCACCCGGGGCCAACTCCTTTACTATAGTTAATAGTTAATCTGAGTAAATCATATCTGGAGGAGTCATGGCACTCGGGCCCGTGGCACAGATCCATATCAGCGTCACCGACCTCGACCGCTCGGTCGCGTTCTACCGTGACGTGCTCGGCATTCCCCTGCTCTTCGTCGTCCCCGGGCAGCCGATGGCCTTCTTCGCCAGCGGCGATGTCCGGCTCTACCTTGGCGTGCCGGAGTCGCCTGAGTTCAGAACGAAGTCGATGCTGTACTTCAGGGTCGACGACATCGACGCCGAATACGAACGCCTTGTCGCAGAAGGCATCCAGCTCACAGACAAGCCGCACGTGGTCCATCGGGACGAGGTCAATGACACGTGGATGTCGGCCTTCACCGACCCCGACGGCCACCATCTGGTACTCATGGAAGAGAAAGCACGAAGTATGTGACGATGTGGGGCATGGCGAGACCGGTCGTGTTCGTGCACGGACTGTGGCTGCATGCTACGAGTTGGCAGAGCTGGATCGAGCTGTTTCGCGAGGCCGGCTACGAACCGATCGCGCCGGGCTGGCCAGGCGAGCCGGCCACCGTCTCGGAGGCCCGGGCCAACCCGCAAGCCGTTGCGGGCCATGGCATCACAGCCATTGCCGGCCACTACGCGAAGGTCATAGCAGCACTCGGCCACAAGCCTGTCATCATCGGGCACTCCTTTGGCGGTGCCATAACGCAGAACCTGGTCGGCAGAGGGCTCGCCGAGGCCGGTGTCGCCATCGACCCGGCTCCCATCAAGGGCGTCCTGGCGCTGCCCCGGTCGGCCCTTCGGTTTGCCTCGGTGGCGTTGAAGAACCCGGCGAACCGTAAGCGGGCGGTGTCCCTGACGGCCGAGCAGTTCCGCTACGGATTCGGCAATGCCCTGCCGGAGAAGGAATCCGCCGATCTCTTCGAGCGCTGGACGATCCCTTCGCCGGGCCGCCCGCTCTTCGAAGCCGCGTTTGCCAACTTCAACCCCGGCTCGGCTGCGAAGGTCAACACCGCCAATGCCAGCCGGGGCCCGCTGCTACTGATCTCGGGCGGCAAGGACAACACTGTCCCGCCCGCGATCGTCAAGGGCACCCTCAAGCAGTACAAGAAGTCGCACGCGGTCACCGAGCTCATCGGCTTCCCCGATCGCGGTCACTCGCTGACCATCGATCACGGCTGGCGTGAGGTGGCCCAATCCTGCCTGGATTGGCTCAAGCAGCGCTCGATCACCTAGTCGCGTCCGGGTCAGGCGGATTCGTCTCAAGCCTGAAATATCATCTGAGCCATGCAAGCTCCCATAGGTAACTTCGCCGAAGCCTGGCGCGCCGTCGATCGGCCCGATCTGGTGGGTCCACCGGTGCTCGAAGCCCTTTCTGTATGGTCGGCGGGCGAGGAGGTGCTCGTGGTGGACACGGACCCTGAGCTGGCCGACACGGCGAATTTCTGCGCCGCCTATGACGTCTCCGCCGAAGCCTCCGCCAACTGTGTTGTGGTGGCAGCGAAACGAAGTGGCACCGTCACCTTGGTCGCATGCGTGGTGCTCGCTAGTACCCGGGCCGACGTGAACGGACTGGTGCGAAAGCACCTTGACGCCCGCAAGGCTTCCTTCGCCTCGACCGACACCGCGGTTGAGTTGACCGGTATGGAATACGGCGGGATCACCCCGATCGGCTTGCCAAGCGATTGGCCGTTGCTGGTGGATGCCGCGGTCGCGAACACTCCGTATGTCATCATCGGGAGTGGGCGGCGACGCGGAAAGCTACTCATCCCCGGCAAGCTGCTGTCGGCTCTCCCGCATGCACAAACGCTGGCCGGTCTGGGCATCTGAGATGCCCACGCACATTCTCTTCGACTTCTTCGGCACGCTGGTCGACTACGACTCCCGGCGTGCGGTGACCGAATATCCGCAAACCCTGACCGTCCTCGAGGAGCTGGGCGCCTCCCTTACCGGGGAAGAGCTGCTGACCCGTTGGGCCGACAGCTGGCTGCCGTTCGAGCTGCGCAGCCAGCAGGACCATCGAGAGTTCTCGATGACCGAGGTTGGCACCGCGTTCCTCACCGACGTCCTCGGGCGCATGCCCGGTGCGGATGAGGTGGCCCGGCTGAATGCGGCCTACATCAACGAATGGAACGGCGGCGTCTACCACATCGATGGGCTGACGGGCTGGATCAAGGAGCTATCCCGGTCGTATCGGCTGGCCATCGTTTCGAACACGCACGAGGCTGATCTGGTACCAAATCATCTTGAAAGGTTGGGAATCGCGGACCTTTTCGATCTCGTGGTCTTGTCCGTCGAGCTCGGGTGGCGCAAGCCGCACCCGGAGATCTACACCGCGGCCATGGACGGGTTGCGGCTGCGGCCGGAGCAGGCGGTGTTTGTCGGCGACACGCATCTGGCCGACTTCATCGGGCCGCAGCAGGCAGGGATAACTGCCTATCTGATCGATCCAGATAGGACAGCCGGCATCCCTGAGGAACACCGCCTGGACAGCATCTTCGATCTGTCGGAAAAGCTCAGCCGCCCGGCGGGATGATGCCGTAGGGGTCGGGATCCGGATCAGGCCGGTCCCGGCGGGCGTCCACCTCGGTCAGCTCGACGCGATCCTCGGGCGGCACGCGACCAGGCAGCTCCCCGAACCGGGCGTTGCGCAAGAACTCGAGCTCCTCGTCGGTAAACATGACCACAGTATGAGGGGCGGCCTCAAGTTCGAGGCCGCCCCTTTGGTTATTGAACTTTAGGCAAACGCTCTGCCCGCGGCGCTGGCGGCCAGGTCAGGGCGGTGCGTGACACGCAGCGCGCTGATGATCGGCTTGCCGAAACCGCTGTGCGTGATGAACCGGACGTTCAGCACTCCGTCGGTCACGGTGGCGGTGAAGGTCCTGCTGAGGGCCTTGTAGTTGCCACCGGTCTCGAGGTTGATGTCGAGGTTCGGAATGACCTCGACGCCCTCGACCATGACATCGAAGACCCGCTTGTTCGGCTTGGTGTTGGTCAGCTCGGCGAAGTTGAGCTCCACCGTGTAGGTGCCGTTGGCCAAGCCGTCGCAGCGGTATTCGTACATGTTCTGGCGAGCGTTGGCGAAGCGGGCCGGGTCATCCGTACCGCTGATCGCGTGGTTGGTGTTGACCACGGTGGTGGTGCCCAGATATCCGCAACCGTCACCGACTACGAACTTCTGGTCCTTGGTCCACCGGTCGCCCGACGGGTCGACGTGGGTGTTGTTGCTGCCCGCATCGATGGCGTGCTGGAAGCCCGGAACGATCAGCTTCACCGGGATGAGCAGCTCGGGGTTGCGGCCACTCTGCGAAGTGATCTTCAATGCTCCATTGTGGACAGATCCGGCGGTCAAGCCGGTCGCATCCACGGTGACGGTAACCTTGGTGGTTGCCCCTGGTGCGAGCGAGTTCGCCGCGATGGAGGCACCGAGCCACGGCTGTTCCGGGGACTCGGACAATGCCACCGGAGTGGCCAGCCCGCCCGCGTTGGTCAGAGTCACCTGACGCACGCGCGACTCCCCGACCGGTACCACGATCTCCAGCGCTGCCGGAGCCGAGGTGACCTTTGCTGTCCGCAGTGCCTTGTTGAGCGTCGCGACCGTTGCCGGAGCAAGGTCGACCGCCGCGGTGGCGGTCTCGTAATTGCTCTTGCTGATCGTGGCGGTCAACTCGCCGGCCGGAACCTGCACTAGGTAGGTGCCGTCCGCGGCGGTCGTGGCAGAGCCACCACCGTCGAAGGCGATTGCCGCACCCGCGACGGGCAGCCCGTCGTTGGCGTCCGTGATGGTGCCCCGGACCACGCCGTGCTTGGTGGTACGGAAGCCGATCGCCAACCCGTCACTGAGCGCCGCGCTGTTCAGTGAGTATTGGAAGGCCACGGTACCGGTCGCGTTCTCCAGACCGATCGTGGCGCTGCTGCCGGCCTCGTAGCTCGTGCCCGCAACATCCTTGTACCGGTAGGTGACGCTGCCGTCCTCACCGATCTCCGCTACGAACGAGAGACGCTGCGTGGAGTCGAAGAAGCTGACCACGTTGCGCCACTCGATGACGAAGCGGCGGTTGGGCACGCTACCCACGACACCGGTGAAGACGCCAGCATTTGCGTCGACCATGAGGTCATCCCACATGGGGTAGAGCGCGCCGTTGGGCAGGCTCGCAGCCGGGATGGCGACGTTGGTCTGGGTGGCGGAGGCACCGGCGAAGGCCGCGCTTCCGTTGGTGCTGATGGAGATTCCAGTGTAGTTCGTGCCGTAGAACGGCACCGGGAATGGCAGTGGGACCGTGGTTTGCGCGTCGTCACCGGTCAGTGGGACCAATGTGGACACACTCGGGTAGCTGCCGGTCGCGCTGCCACAGGCGTAACCGAAGGTGTCGGTCCGCTCGGGCAGTGCCACGTCCACCGTCACGTCCGCGGTGAGCGCAAGAGTTTGCGTCACCGAATCCGCACACCGCAGCGGCGAAGTCACCGAGAGCTCGTAAGTGCCCTGCGGCGCGGTCAGCGTGTAGAAGCCGGCCGCGTTGGTGACTGTCTGAAGTGGACTGCCGATCAGCTTCACCGCTGCACCGGCGACTGGACTTCCAGCGCTGGTGACGGTTCCGCTGACGGTGGCGTTAGCGGCCTGCGTAAGAGAAAGGTCCAAGGTGGCCGTTGCACCTTCGGTGACAGTGGCGTTGCCGGTCGCCGGGGTGTAGCCGAACTTGGACGCGGTCACCACATAGTCGCCGACACTGAGCACCGGGAACGAGTAGGTGCCGTCAGCCGCGCTGAGGGTGGTGCGGTCGATCGGGCCGTCGGCCACCACGGTCGCGCCCGCGAGCGGTGCGCCACCACTGGTGATCGTGCCGCCCAGCGCGCCGAGTGGGCCGCGCGGAGCGTTGCTGACTGCTGCGAAGGCGTCCAGCCTGCCCTCACCCCACACGTTGTTGTCCGCCGCGGTGCCGCCACAGGTGGTGGCGTCAACGTCGATGGCAAACGAGTCGAACAAGGTGCGGGTGGCCGCGATATCGCCCTTCAGCGCCGGCGAGGCGGACCACGCAAGTGCTATCGCCCCGGCGGTGTGCGGGGAGGCCATCGAGGTACCGCTGAAGTTGCCATAGCCGCCACCGGCGATGGACGAACGAACGTTGACACCGGGAGCCGCGATGTTGGGCTTGATGTCACCGTTGAGGCCCGGGCCACGGCTGGAGAACGACGCGATGGCGTTGTTGATGTCAAACGCGCCGGACGCGTAGCTGTTGTTGTACAGACCCGGTGAACCCGACGTGTTGCAAGACGGGCCACTGTTGCCGTTGGAGAAGGCCGGGAAGATGCCCGCCGCGTTCCACGCGTTCACGATGTCCTCGTAGAACGGGTCGAAGCCGGCGCCGCCCCAGGAGTTGTTCACGATGTCGGGGGCTTTCGTGGGGTCGGGGTTGGCGCCGGTCAGGTCCGTCGGGGCGACGATCCACTCACCGGAGGAAAGCAGCGCCGACTCGGAACAGCTGCTGCTCTCACAACCCTTGGCAGCGATCCACTTTGCACCCGGCGCTACCCCGATCTGGTTGGCGCCACCGTCAAAACCGACCATGGTGCCCATCGTGTGGGTGCCGTGGTTGTTGTTGTCGCAAGGCGCCGCGGTCGGGCAGACGTTGGATGGATCGTGCCAGTTGTAGTTGTGATCGA
This sequence comes from Micromonosporaceae bacterium, assembly GCA_003543035.1. Classification (GTDB taxonomy): domain Bacteria; phylum Actinomycetota; class Actinomycetes; order Mycobacteriales; family Micromonosporaceae; genus Rhizocola. Next base: position 7,705 of record DPJL01000441.1, read on the forward strand.
GCGTGCCGCCCGCGCCGAGGCCACGGTACTGGTTGGCCAGAGCGGGGTGGTTGAACTGAGCACCGGTGTCGATGTTGGCGACCACGATGCCTTCACCACGGGTGCCGAGCTCGTTCCACACCCGGGGGGCGTTGATGCGGTCGATACCCCACTCGACCGCGTTGGGTCCCGACGTCGCTTCCACGATGGGCTCGGGCAGTTTGACGGTCTTGTCCTCTTCGATAGCCGCAACCTCGTCCCGGGAGGCCAACGCGTCCAGCAGCTTGGAGCTGCCGGTCACCTTGATCCGGTTCGAGATCCAGTACGGCTTGTAGTCGGCGCCCGCGCTTTCCAGCAGATGACGAACGCCGGCCTGCGAGGTCGTCGCGGTAGCCAGCTTGAGCCGCCGCACCTCAGCCGCCTTGTCGGCCTTGGCACGTTTGGTGGTGGCGCTGCTTAGGTCCGCCTTGGCATGAAAGGTCACCCAGAAGGTGATCTTGTCGCTGGCGGAAGCGGCTGCGCGCACCGCAGCCGACACCTTCTGGTCTCCGGTTGAGGGTGCCGCTGTGAAGGCAGGACTACCGGCCATAGTGGCCGCGAGCACTCCTATCAGGACGGCGCCCCAACGGGAGCGGGTAGCAAGAACAGTCATGCGCCGACACTGCCTGTTACCCATCGATCGCAGAAGATATTGAAGGTGTCACATATGAGACGTGGCACGAATGAGCCACTTCACATAGGATCCAAACGTCCTGGGGGGTGATGGATGTTCGAAGCATTGGGGATCGACCGAACAGAGGAGCAGATCTACCTCAGACTTCTGCGCGACGGGCCCTGCACGATCTCGAGCCTTGCCGCCGCCACCGGCCTGAGCCGGCGCTCGATCCGAGTCGCCGTGGACAAATTGAACGACCTCGGCCTGCTCTCGCCGCTGCCTCAGGAGAAAGTGGTCGCCATCCCGCTGGAGGTCGGCGTCGATCATCTGATCCACAAGCGGCAACACGACCTTGAGCGGCTGCGGCACACCGCCACCAAACTCGGCGCGGAGTTGCAGGCCCGGGTCGAGCACAGCAGCGACGACCAGGTCACCATCCTCACCCGGCGCAACGACGTATCCCTTGCGCTGCATCAGCTTTACCAGTCGGCTCAGCGTGAGTTGCGGATTCTGGTCCGGTCACCGGGCGACGGCGGCAGCATGATGCACGAAGCCGTGGCCGGGCGGGGGCTTGCCTATCGCGTGGTGCTGGATGTCTCGCTGGAGTTCCTCTCCGCCCGCATCGGCGACAGCGCACAGACCAGGCTCGCCAGTGAGGTCCCGGCAAATCTGGCGCTGGCCGACCACGCCAAGGCATTGCTGCCGCTCAACCAGGCCGCGCTGATCGTGCGACCGGGTCACCTGTTCGACGCGTTGGAGACGCTCTTCGACGCGGTCTGGACTTCGGCCACCCCGCTCAGCTTCGGTTCGCACGACTCTGTCGACGCCCAGGACCGGGAGTTGTTATCCCTCTTGGTCGCCGGGCTGACCGACGACGCTGCCGGCGCGCGCCTGGGGATGAGCAGGCGCACTGTCGCCCGCCGGGTCCAGCGGCTGATGCAAGTAACCGGCGCGCATTCACGCCTCCAGTTAGGATGGTGGGCCAGAGAACGTGAATGGTTGTCATAGGGGGCTTTGTGACCATCTCCACCTGGCGTCGCGATCTGGTTACGAGCCTGATCGGGCTCTGGATCGTCACCGGCATATTCATTGACGGATGGGCACACGTCCACATCCTTGACCTGATCGACACTTTCTTCACGCCCTGGCACGCATCGTTCTACTCCGGCGTGATCGCCTTCGGGCTGTGGATCGCTTTTCTGATAAGGAAATCCGGTTCCGTTTCACAGCTGCCTATTGGGTACCGGGGAGGAGCCCTCGGCGTCGCGATCTTCGCGGTCGGCGGCGCGATCGACATGCTTTGGCACACGTTGCTCGGTTTCGAAGCCTCGATCGATGCACTGCTGAGCCCACCGCACCTGGTCCTGCTCACCGGCGTGCTGCTGATGGGCACGACGGCGTGGCGCTCGCAACGAGCCTCCTCGCCCACGGCGACAGTCCCCGAGCTGATCTCGCTCACCTCGGTGGTGGCGATCACCTCGTTCTTCCTGAACTATCTGTCGCCCTTCCGCTGGTCCGCGCCCTCGCTTGCGTACCAGGAGGGTCACAACGAGGACATCGTCATCATGTGGATCGGCGGGCTGCTGATCACGACTGCGGTCTTGCTCGTGCCGACCCTGTGGCAGCTGCGCGATGGCAGGCACCGCATCGGCACCCTGACCGCCTTCACCCTCGCAAGTGGAATTGGCGTCTCTGTCGCCATGTCCGAAGGCTGGGCGGCGAAGGTGCTGCTCAGCGGGGTGGTCGCGGCAACGCTCGGCGCGCTGGCCGGCGACCTGCTATTCGCCCGGCTGCCCTGGCGGTCCTGGCGCTACGGGCTGCCCGCGATCGCGGCGGTCACCATGTTCCTCGTCTGGACCCTGCAACTGATCGCCTACGCGGTCACAGCCGGAGTGGTTTGGCCTGCCACGCTTTGGGGTGGCGCACTGCTGTTCGCCGGCGCCACGGGCGCCGCCCTCGCTTCGCTCGTCTGGCGCTCTCCCGAGACACCCGATGCGGCGGCGCGGGCCGAAGCCGTTAAAGAACGCGCCGCCGCATGAGGGTGATCTCTCGCGCTACTGCTTGATCGGTGCGGCCACCGGGAGGCAGGCGGGAGCGCCACCAACGCTGGTGGTCAGGTCGGTGACCGTGCTTGTCGCGCCGGTGACCTGGCTGATCAGTCCGACCACGTCGGGCAGGGCTCCGGCCAGCGCTTTCAACAGGTTGGCCACGAGGCCCAGCAGTTTGGAGAGCAGATCGGCCGCGGGCGCGGCACAGGGCGGCACGGCCGGCCCGGGCAGGCCCGGGATGGGCAGGAGCTCGGCGTCGCCCACGACCGGTACCGGGACGGCCTTCAGCGGGTCGGGCAGGCAGCCCGCGGTGATCAAGGATTGGACCGTGGTGACGAGCGAGCTGACCACACCGGTCGCTTTGGAAAGATCGGGCGGTAGCCCTTGCAGCGCTCCGGTCACCTGGGTCAGGCCGCCGGTCAGTTTGGTTACCAGCTCCGCACAGGCCTGTGGATCCGCCTTTGGTGGATCGGGCTCCACTGCGGAGGCCG
>DPJL01000232.1 GCA_003543035.1 Micromonosporaceae bacterium
TCAACCAGTACCTCGCCGCCGGCCTGATCCACGAGCTGCGGCTGCACATTGTGCCGCTCACGCTCGGCGCCGGCACGCGGCTGTTCGAGGGCGTCCCGCCGCTGAAACTCGAGCAGGTGAAGTCGCGGGCAGCGAGACAGGTCACGCACGTGACCTACCGCGTGCATTCCTGAGCTGGAGGGTGGCGTTGCACGACTGCCGCCGGTTGCAACACTGCGGTAGTCGTCCCTAATGCCGCGTTACCAAGCTCTAGCCGAGATCATGTGTCGTGGATGTGTCGCGACTATCCACAAAGGATAGAAGCCAACGATAGACGTCCAGACAGCGGCCGCTGCCAAGAAATCCGGAGCGGACCAGCCACAACTCAAAGCGAGCAAAGCTCAGCCACAACCCAGAAGACGACCTTTATCCCGGCTCAGAGCGCTAACGGTACGACCGTACGTGTCGAAAGATGTGTCGAGCCCGGATCAGAGTCCCGGCGATTCAGCGCCGCCCCGGTTACAGCCAACGCGGCAGCTATCCCGGCGGTGCCGTGTGAATAGTTCGGCATCCTGGACGGCCGGCCGGGCACAATCCCCCAGTCCAGACCGACCTCGGTTCAATCCGCAGCTTGCAGCAGAGCCTCGCCACCGTTGGTGGCAATCGCCTCGGCATGCTCACCGCCCGACCAGATCGCTGCCAGCACAACGCCGGCGGTACCCAGAACAAGGTCTGTCAATGGCGCATTGGATCCTGGATCGATCTCGATCGTGGTGTTCCAGCCTGCCGGGGCATCAGATCGGTGAGCCGTTGCAGCGCAACGGAATCCGGGCCCGGAGCGAGCAGCTTCAGCGCGGTCAGATCGCTGGCCAGCCCGTCATACAGCGAGGGTTCCGTTCGGACATTCGCCTTGGCACCGAGCCGGGCTGCCACCCGCGTCGAGAGATCCAGCTCGGTGTCCGTCAGCGAACGGTGAAGAGCGATCTCGGCCAGTATCGGTGCCAGGCCCGCGATCCCTGAGTACAGCGAATCTCGATCATCCGCCGGCGGTGTATGCCGCCAATCATCTGAAACGGCCGCCGGCAGCCACGGGCCATCGTCCTCGCAGACATGGTCAAAAACCCATGACCAGGCAGCTTCGCCCAGTTCCCGATACGTGTGACTGAGTTCCGGCACGACGGCCATCCTGGCACAACCTCGTGATTTCCATGGTCCCTTTCCCCGGCGGGGTGCCCAGCGGTCCATATTGGATAAGCGCTGGATGAAGCCTTGGGCCTTCGATGGTCACACTGCGCGGCTTAGACTCCGACTTGCCCATCTCGGAACCGATTACGGGGAGGAGGGATGAGATGAAGGCGAAGAAGGTCAATTGCAGCAAGATCAACTTTCGCAAGATCAACTGCTAGTCGGCACATCGGCTCATCGCTCCACGGAGTGGGCTGGTCAGCCGGTCCACTCCGCTTAACTCTCCGACGCGGTTGACTGTTGACAATGGACAGTGCAGCGCGACCTTCCACACGGGGGAAGTGCATGGAAGACATCGATGAGCTGGTCTGCACTCTGCGCGAACGCGCCGCGGAAGTGGACAAGACCGGCCGTTTCCCAGAGGACAACCTCAAGATCCTGCGTGACTGCCCTGTTGGCGAGCATCCGGCAGAACGAGGCAACGGTCCTACCTCTGGTGCCCGGCTTGGCAACCGTGCTGGCGCAGTTGGCTGCCCGGCGCCCGACGACTACTCGGGTCCGCATGGTGACCAACACGGGTGCCGCCCTCACCGCGCCAGTGGCGGCTCGGCTCCGCCAATCGTTTCCGGACGCCGCAATCCGTTTTATGTATGGAATGACCGAGTGCAAGCGGATCACCATTTCCGATCCCGACGACGACACGGCATACCCGGGATCGGTGGGTTTCCCTTTGCCTGGTACCGAAGTCGAGGTCATTGGCGACAACGGCGAGAGCGTTCCGGCGGGAACCGTCGGCCAGATCGTCGCCAGTGGCCCGCATGTCATGAGCGGCTATTGGAACGACCCGAAAGCTACAGCAGAGCGCTTCCGCCTAGCGCCAGATGCGCGACCGGCCGTAAAACGCTTCCCTCAGGCGCAGGCGGCCATGACAGCTTTCTCCGCGCTTCGCAGCGCGGGCAAGTCGATCGCGGCCGCGAGTTCCGTCTTGTCACCGTCGGCCCCTTCGACGACCACGATCGCCTGCTCCACCGACATTTGGTAGGCCGCGATCTTTGCCTTGAGCTGCGGAGCGCCGGCGTGTTCGGCTGCGGCGGCCACGTCTAAATGCATGGCGGTGAATACCGCCTTCAAGTCGTCGGTGGCCTTGGCGATGTCGTTGGCTGAGGGTTTGTCTTGGGCAAGGGCCGCCGACACTGGCGTAAGCGCATCGAGAGCCGTCTTGCGAGCCTCCATCACGGCGTCACACACTTCCTTCAGATCGCCCGCTCCAGCGGACGCGGTCGGGCCAGCAGACGCATCCGGTGCCGCTTCGCCGCATGCGGATGCTCCCGCAAACGTTAGACCTACGAGAGCGGTAGCGAGCAAACGTCCCATCTCGAGTCGCACTGGAACTCCTTCCTGTCCGCTCGGCCATCCCGGGCGAGACTTGGTACAAGTCGCAACGGGTTGGGGTTTAGAAGGCGAGTGCGGCTCGGGCGGCCAGGCCGAATCCCAGCACGATGATGACCGATCCGGTGGCTTCGGCCGGCACGACTAGACGGCCAAGCCATGCCCAGCGGTCGCGTATCCGCAGCAGCAACAGGCCCGCGGCGGTCAGCACGGCCGCCATCCCCAAGCCATAGGCGATGATCAGGACGATGCCGAGCCAGAGGCGGCCCAGCGCGGCCGCACCGAGCAGGACGACCAAAGCGGTGGGGCTGGGTACGAGGCCGCCGGCGATGCCAAGGGCCGCAAGGCTTTTGCGGCGGTCGTGATGGTGATGGTGGTGTGGCCGGTCGTGGTGATGGGCATGCCGGCGGCGCAGACCGCTGATGAGGATGCCGATTCCTACGAGTGTGATCAGGATGCCGCTGGCCACACCGAGCCATTTGAGCACGGATTCTGCGGCCAGGCCCGCGAACGCGGTGGTGGCGATGCCGAGGATCAGCACGCCGGCGGTGTGGGTGAGGGTGACGGTGCCGCCCACGATGACCGCGTCGCGCCGCCGTCCTTGCCGGCCGGCCATATATAGGGCCATCACGGTCTTGCCGTGCCCGGGAAGTGCCGCGTGCGCGGCGCCCAGAAGCGCCGCCATGAGTGCAGCAAGCAGCAGGACAAGCGGGGTCGGGTCTCCGATTGCGCCGGCGAGCCAGTCCTCGCCGCGCTGCAGCCAGCTGCGTTCCGGCGTGGTGCTGGCGGCGGGACTGGTCGTGTCGGCACCGGGCTGCACGGTAAGCTCCGCCGACCGCTCGTAAGGCGGCAGATCTGCCGGCAGCGAAACGCCCGCGCCGACCACCACGATTTGGTTGGCGCCGACACGATCAGCCAGGTACCGGTTCACCACCGAGACGGTTGCCGGCGTGCCCAGCCCGGCCGCGGCCGACAGCTTGCAAGTGAGCCGGCTGGTTTCCGAACCCGCGGCTCCTTGCCGTTCCAGCTGTAGTGATTGGACGGTCCATTGCAGAGGCTCGGCTCCGATGCGGATGTCGAGCTGGGAGGCGAATGTGGCGCAGTCGGGCGTGAGTTGCTTTGCCGCCACTGAGCCGACGTCGACCACGGCGGCCACGTCGATGCGATCCTTGTGCAGCGTCAGCTCGACAAGCTGGTCGACCGAGAATGGGGTCAGCGGATGGGCGGCGATCGCCGCGCTGACCAGCATCGTGGTGATCACGAGACACACTCCGTGGCGGTTGTTGGCACACGCGGATGTTTGGAGGGCGCGTCCACCTTCGCGAATTCCGGTGAATGTTACGGCGATGCTTGGTGGAGGTACGGCGGTCCGCCGTACCTCCACAAACTGGCAGTGAGCGCTTATAGTGCACTACCTCGTCACAGCCAAACGGCTCACCCGTCGCCTGCTTCCAAGATCGGACCATTGCGTGTTGCAGGATCCCTGCCGGATCAACTTGCGCGGGTAATCCGCACCGCGTCGGCGATGACATAGCCAGTGCCGGCGGTCCAGCGACTGACGCCCACCTTGTTGGCGTCGCCGCCAGCCAAGCTGAAGGTGCCGAGTGATACCCATCGCCCACCATTGGTGCGCTGGTTTACGTACACGACCTGGTTGCCGCTGGGCGTCACAATGATGTACGGGGCCGCGTCGTTGTAGCCCGAGCTGGCCGAATACCAGACCGAGACTTGATAGTTTCCCGTTGCCGGGATATTCACCTTGTACCAGGCCGGGTCGCTCTGGGAAACAGGCGTGGCGAAGCGGTAATCAGTGCCGTACCGCTGGCTCGAATAGGTGGATGTCCCCCAGTTTGCGCTCGCGGTGAACCGGCCCGCAGTCGTGTTGTCAACGATGGTGCTCCACCCCGGCGGGACTGGGTTGATGTTGTTGAGGACGAACTGGTTCTTCGCGTCGGTCTTGTAGCTGTTGAGGAAGGGCGAGTAGGTCTTGACGTCCAAGCTGTTGGTGGTCGGGTTGTAGGTCATGACTCGCATGAAGCTGTTGGGGTCGCGTTGGGAACTGTTTTGGTAGTCGGCCTGGATCTGGTGAACAGTGTTGCCGTTCACCCCCTGTTGGGTGATCACACCGGCATTGACATAGTGGCCGGAGAACGTGAACCGGAAGTTGGCGTGCTTGCTGACCAGATTGGTCCACAGCTTGTTCCCGTTGCTGTCCTTTGTGGTGCCGTTCTGGTAGGCGTGGGTGACCAAGATGGCACTGTGGTTGGGGTGCGCGGACACCACCTGATTCGCCCAGGCGATCTCTGGATCGCTGGGCGCATATTTCAACGCCACCACCAACCAGTCCACTCCGCCCGCGGTGAAGGTGTGGTAGGCGTTGTCGTTCTGGGCGGAGGGGTATGTCCCACCAAACGAGGGCAGCCCGGTGAAAGTACCTCGCGGATAATTGTTGTTGTATCTTGTCGCCGCGCGGGTGGTAGTCGAGTCCAGGTCGTGGTTGCCCGGGCCGATGATGTAGGGCACGTCATCGGTGGGCAGGCCCATCGCGCTCTTGCTGTTGTTCCACTGGACCTGCTGGTCGGAGTTATCAACCACATCACCGACGTGCAGTACGTACCTGATGTTACTGGCGGACTGCTGGTTATCCACCCACTGCATCTGCGCTCTGAACACCTCGGGCCAGTACTCTGAGGCATACTGTGTGTCCGGCAGCATCACGATGGTGAAGTTCTCCGCGGCTTGCGCCTGTGCCTGCGCCTGCGGTATCTGGCCATATGAGGCCGTTGCCACAAGAATGGCCAAAGCGGCACCGAGAGCGCGCGTGATCTTGGTGATCCTCATCCTTCCCTCCATCCTCGGTCAGTGGAGCTGAACCGCGGCACGTCAACCCATTTGGATCTGCGACTGCGCGACCGGTCTTGCTCCTGTTGGTCAAAACCAATGCGGCGGTTGCCTTATGGGCGCAGCCCCGCTGGCCTCCCGGGTGAGGCGCGGCCGCCCTCTACATAGCGCCCGTGTCGGAAAGTTTCAGGGTCGAGGGATACTTATGCAATAGATCTTCAGTTATTGATTTACATTCGTTATAGTCATGACGTGAGTAGTTCACGCGCCTCTTCCCTGCGAGGTGCCGGACCCTGCTGGCGGCCGCGGCCGGATTCGCCGCTGTACCACTGATTTCCAGCCGCGCGTTCGCGGCTAACCCCCGGGTCGGACGCGGCTAACCCCGGGTCGGACGCGGTGGCACCGACGCTGGGACACATCGCTGGCCAACTATGCCGTTGACATCAGGATGTCGCGCACCTCCGACATCACACGCAATCTCGACTACCGCACCAGTGAAGCCAACACTTGGGGCGCGGACATCTTCGTCAGCATCCACATCAACGCTGGCGGCGGCACCGGTTTCGAGAGCTACCGCTACCCAACCTCCGACGCGGCAACGGTTTGCCTGCACAACAACATGCATTCCAAGGTGACCGCCAGAATGCGTAGCGTCGCCTCGGCGACTGATCGTGGCCAGAAGACCGCCAACTTCATGTGCTGCGTGAGTCCGCGATGCCGGCCGTGCTGACCGAGAACCTCTTTGTTGACCCGTCACCGACGCGAACCTGCCTAAGCGCGCCGACTTCATCACGCCACGGTGCGCGGTCACGCCAACGGCATCGTCGCGCATCTAGGGGGTGTCTCTCGGATCG
>DPJL01000463.1 GCA_003543035.1 Micromonosporaceae bacterium
CTCTTCCGATCTGGTCCGCCGGCGAGGCACCCACCCCCCGGATCCATGCGAGCACAAGGCGGCACGAAGGAACGGCGCGGCGGAGTGTGATACCGAACCTCACGGGGATGCAGTTCGATAGGGGGCACACTCCGCCGTCCCCGCCCGGCGGCGAGCCGTTCGCGCCGAGGCGGGCTTTGCCTGGCAGTTTCACCAGGTCAATCTTCACCCGTGACTGGCCGAGCTCGATGTCGTTGGCCAGGTCTCGTGTCCATTGCGCGGCAACGCCAAGCGCGGCAGGTAAATCGCCTCGTGGGTGTTCGGATATGGCCACAACTTTCCATCGCCGGTCCTCTGTGGCCGTCCACCGCACGACCCGCCATGTGCCCGCCGCAAGCTGCGCCTGTTGCGACTCGCGCTCCTGTAGGCCAGCAGTAGCGGCGTTGGTGGGGCTGGGCGTGCTGTTGCTTGGTGGAATCTGCCACGGCCAGGCGATGTCCACCAGACCCGCTGTGGCCAACAGGCTGAGCGCATCCCACCAGCGACGGCAGTCTGGTTCGTTGCACCGGTTGCAGACGAGCTGTTTCCGTCGGCGCTTTCTGTTGGCGTGGTTAGCTGCGACTGACCAAAAATAGTTGGCCTGCGCGTGGTTGAGTGGCTCGAACCCAATAGCGCTCATCGGACACCCCGGGGCAGGTCGCCGTTCGGCTCGGGATCGTTGGGCACCGGGAGGAGATCGCGGGGTGCGCAATCTCCTCCCGGTGCGTCTATGTGCGCGCGCGGGCCGATGTCTGCCGTCGCTGGCAGCTTCATCGGTTGTCCCGTAGCGCGCTGAAGTTGGTGTGTGTGAACAGGATTTTCGGAATCCCAGTACCGAAGGGCTGGAAGGCCGTCTCGCCGCAGTGGCAACGCCACACGTAGCGCCAGTTCGGAATGTCCTCGCTCGGCCACCAGGCATGTCCGTCGATGGCGGGGAACCGCTCCAGGACCTCCCGGCGTTCATTCTGGGTCAGCCCCGCGAACTCCGGTCGCCGCTCTAGCAGCATGCGTGCCCGGCGGCGGGTCAGGTCACCTAATGCGCACAACGACGCCACGGCGTCGTTCACGCGCTCCAGGCCGGCGAACGAGTCGCGCGAGATGGCCAGCATGCTCATATCCGGACCCTCGATTTCCAGTCGGACGGGTGGGGTAACCATCCAAGAACTTAGACGGGCTTGGCCTACACTTGCAATGTGTTTGGCCAAACGATGGGATATGGGTTGGCCGAACGGTCAATAGTGCAAGAATTGCGACCCATGGACCATCTGGAGGATGCGGCGGCGGCTTATCGGGCAGCCTGCGAGGCCCACAACGCTGCCCGCGCGGCGGTGCCAGTCACGGGCCACGAGAAACGCCGAACACGTGAGGCGCTGGTTCGTGCGATGATCGAAGAGGCCCGAAAAGGTACAAGCCAAAAGGACATCGTGAGGCGATCGGGCTATACCCGCGAGCGGGTCCGCCAGATCTTCCGCGCCGCTGGCATCGAGGCTGATGACGAGTGAAACCCGGCTCTGGTGGGGGCGGCACACGATTGCCCTCCATGCCAGAGCCGGGTCGCCTTGTGTCAGTCGCGCGGCTCTGCGTCGGGCACCGGCTTGCCGCCGGTCTGGTCCTCATCCTCGGTGGTGGGCGAGGTTTTCGGGCTGGAGTAGTCCTTGAGCGTCATCAGGGTTTCACCTCCTCCCGGGCATCTGATCATCGTGTCGTGCACCTGGAACCCTCCGCGAGTCTCCAGGTTGGCCTGGAATCCAAGGCGCCCATAGAACAGGGCCAGGCGGTCCTCATCGGCTCCCCAGGTGGCCGAGGGCGTGATGCCGAGCGTGTGCCCGTTTTTGTCGGCCCATTCGCATATCTCGATCAAGATGGATCGGGCCAGACCCTGCCCGCGATCATCATCGGCCTCAACGAGGATTTTGGTGATGGCGATCCTTCCGCCACGTGCCAGGAGCTGCACCAGCACTCCACGCTTGAAGAAGCGGCGGCTCATCGCCATTAGCTCATGGTCAAGTACGACGGCCGCCGGTCGCGTGCTCATGGCGCCTCCCCTGGTCAGAGCCTGAGCCGGGGGGACCTAGCGTCCACCCCCAGCCCTGACTGTCCATGTGGTACCGGCTTTCGAGTACTATTCCAACTCATACAGCTGATGTGTACAAGCTGTATGTGATGGATGCTAGACCCATTGTGATGCCGCAAGCAACACCCGACGCGGTACTTTGTGGAAAGCACAGCGAGCAATGTGGAGGGGAGCCGGTTGACCAGGCCGCTTTACGAGGACACAGCCGCGCAGCTGCGCGAGCGAGCGCATGACTTGGATCCGGGTGACCGTCTCGGCAGTGAAGCCGAGCTCGTGCAGGAGTTCAAGGTGGCTCGCGGCACCCTGCGCAAGGCCCTAGAGATGTTGGAGCGCGAGGGCCTTATCTGGCCGGCGCAGGGCAAGGGCTGGTTCGTACAGCGCCACGACCCGGTGCGCTGGATGGCGTCGTGGCCCGAACGCAACCCCGACCCAAAAGTCACACCGAATGACGCCTGGAGTCGCTGCGTGCGCGCGCAGCGCCGCGAGCCAACCGAGGTACAGAGACTGGAGGTGGCGGTCGCGCAGCCCCGTGTCGCTGAGAGGTTGAAGCTTGGTGACGACGCGTACGTGGTGGGCCGACTCCGGGTACAGCACGTGGACGGCGTGCCTTACCGTCGCAACGACACCTGGTACCCGAAGGACCTAGTCGAAGGAACGCCAATCGCCTTGCCGGGTGATATAACTCCGGGGGCGTTCGCGGTATTGGACGAGTTGGGCCGTGGCTGGCGACCGCCCGGACTGGATGAAAAGGTGGCGCGTGCAGCCACAATGGAGGAGGCGGCGCTATTCCGGATTGCGCCCGGTGAACCCATGATGGAGACCATAAGGACCCGCTTCGACGCGGATCGGCAGCCGGTAGCGGTGTCGATCATCGTGGTTCCGGGCTCGCGGACAATCGACGTATATGAGGTGGTGGATTCCGATGACGAGAGCACTGACACCGACCCGGATCGCTGAGCTGGCCGTTGAGTCGGCGGCCCGCGATTGGGCTACTGGGATCAACGGTCCTAGCGAACAGGGTCCTCTGAGTACAGACAGGCCTGCCGGAGTGCGCCTGGACAACGATGGGAGCCAGGAGTATTGGCTGGCACCGGGTCAGCGCTGGACGCTGGCTTTCGACGGCACGGGCTGGCAGGCAACAACGCCAGGCTGGGGCGAGGGGCACGTCTACCGAATCGCTGATGCTTCCGGGCCCGAAGGCAGCTACATATCCTGGTTGCCAACTGCGGACGGCGGCCGGGTCGATCTGGTACCGGGCAAGGAGTATCAGGTCGCATGGGAGTCCATCGAAGACCTGTCTCACCCGCCCCAGCAGTCCCGCTCGGCAGTCATTCTGTCAACGCTGGGCTAATCGAGGGAAGACAAGACGCGGTCCGGGGCAAACCAGCCGGGCCGCGCTTGTTTTGTCCCCACCCAACGATTGGACGATCTGGATGCGGCGGCAAAGAAAAATAGATCCATCCGTTCGTCTAATTCTTCGGTTCGTGAATGCGTGATTGTCGCCTTAACAAAACCATAATGGACATTGACCGCCGTAGCTTTATGGGCCGAGATCGTTTTGCAGGTTGCCAAATGGGCAGTGGATCATGAGCGAAAGCACCTTACACATTGGACGATCCGCTGCATAGACTCGCGGTCTGCCAACTACACCCTGTGTCCGGTTAAGGGGACTTCCGTTGTCAGCCAAGCGTAGGTAGCTTTCGTCATATCCCTCGGTGAAAGGGGTGCTATTCACCGAGGCGCAGTTCTTGACAGT
>DPJL01000495.1:0-3463 GCA_003543035.1 Micromonosporaceae bacterium
GCAGGAAGATGACGTTCCAGTCAATACCTGCGTGCTCATCGAAGAACGCGTGACCGGCGTCGGTGGCGCCGATCAGGAACATGAGCGTGGCCCCGCCGAGAGCTACGGCGACGCGGTGAAACCATTCGGTGGCGATCAGGACATAGGCGATCGTGAAGACGGCAACCGCCGCCCAGGCAAGCAGTGTCACGCGCCGTCACCCAGGACCCGGTCAAGCAGCGCATGCATCGTCACGACACCAGCCAACGATCCGTCAGCATTGATGACCGCCACCAGCGGGCTACGGGTGCGGGCCATCAGCGCAGCCAGCTCCAAAGCGGTCGCCTGCCCGCCCACTATCGGCGGCTCCTTCGGCTCATCAGGCAGGCATTCACGTACCGTGCGGTCGCCGAGCTCACGCACAAACACGTCAGCGGCACCCTCATCAATAACCCGGGCGAGCGTCGGGTCGTCCTGGCAATACGACGGAACCGCCAAACGCAACACCTGCGTACCGGGCAGCACCACCAAAGGCTTGCCCGCCTCGTCGACCACAATCAAGCCCGGCAAATCTCCCCTGGCTAGAATCTGCGCGGCCTCGATCGCCGGGGTGGACATGGTGACCGTCGGATACTCAACAGCAAGATCAGAAGCGCGCATGGCGGGCAACCCCCAACAGGTCTGGCACGGACAGCAACCTTTCGCCGACCAGACTTCCCGGCACTCCAGAACTAACCCTATCGGCCGCCAGCTAACGCTGTCCACCAGCCCCGCACCGCAATCCCGCCACGCTGCCAACTGGGCTAAGTCAGCCGGAATGCGATCCAAGCGCCGGGCCCGTCGACATAGGCACGCGGCGGTGGAGTGGTTCGGAGCGGGCTCGCGGATATGGATGCGGGGGAGGCCGGGGCGATCGACGAATCGGTCAACGTCTTATCAAAGGGCCAACCAGCCGGATCGCGGACAACCAACAACCCGGAGCGACCAATTCGGAGAGATGCGATGTCACGGTCGCGGCGATCTGTGCCGCTCAGCGCGGGAACGTTCCGCTTGTCTGTGGAACCATTCAGGAACCGCAGCTGGGCATCGGGCGAGACTTGGCGCGTGTCGCGTAAGGTGTTTCGGTGCGCCTCATCATTGCCCGCTGCACTGTCGACTATGTAGGTCGGCTGGCGGCCCACCTCCCGATCGCGACTCGCCTGATCATGGTGAAAGCCGACGGTTCGGTGTCCATTCACGCCGACGACCGCGCCTACAAACCGCTGAATTGGATGAGCCCGCCATGCAAACTCGAAGAGGCGCCTGGGGTTTGGCGGGTGGTGAACAAAGCCGGCGAGGAGCTGCGCATCACGCTCGAGGAGATCTTCCAGGACACCTCCTATGAGCTCGGGGTCGATCCCGGGTTGCAGAAGGATGGCGTGGAAGCCCATCTGCAGGAGCTGTTGGCCGCTTCGCCGCACGCGCTGGGCGACGGATTCACCTTGGTACGCCGGGAATATATGACCGCGATCGGGCCGGTCGACCTGCTCTGCCGGGACGCGGCCAGCGCACATGTCGCGGTCGAGATCAAACGCCGGGGCGAAATCGACGGAGTCGAGCAGCTGACCCGCTATCTGGAGCTGATGAACCGGGATCCGTTGCTGGCGCCGGTGGCCGGGATCTTTGCCGCGCAGGAAATCAAGCCGCAAGCCCGGGTGCTCGCCGAGGATCGCGGAATCCGTTGTGTGGTACTGAATTACGACACCCTGCGCGGCATCGAACGCGATGAGTGGACTCTCTTCTAGCCCCTACAGCGGGCCGAAGAGCAGATTGCCCCGCGCCTGCGGATCGGGGCTGGTGTAGAACTCGCGTGTGGCTTCGACGAGTTCGTCCACGGAGATCTTTCCTTCGTGGGAGCTGTCGAGCGCGGAGAAGGCGGCCTCGCTGTCGGCGTCGGAAGTGCCGAAGGCGATCTGCAGGGTCCGGAACTCGGCCGGTCCTACCTTGCCGTCGTTGTCGGTGTCGGCCAGCTTGGCCATCGCCTGAGCGATCGGCAGGAAGCTGGAGTCGAATTCGTTGCCCTCTATGTACGCGGCGATCATCGCCTCGCGGAATTCGGCCGGGGACAGCGGCTCATCCGGCCCGGTGTGGGTTTGAGCCGTAAGGGTTTCCCAGAACTTGTCGTATCCCTCGAGCACCTCCTTGCCCTTCACCGAGGTCGGTGGCTGGCCGAAGCCGAGGATCATGCGGGCGCCGAGACCGATCAGGTCGTCGCGTCCGATCTGTCCGTGAGCGTTGACGTCGAGCTGGTCAAAAGCCCGGTCGAGCTTCAGGATCTGCAATTGCGTGGTCATGACACTTACGTATCACGGTGGGGCTTATCCTGGTACCCAAATGGACTTAAGTAGCTTTTATTCGGTTATCTCGGGCATCAACTTCACCCTGCTCGGGCTGTGGTGGGTGGCCGCCCGCGAACGCGCCGAGCTCCGCGACGCGGCCGGGCGGCGCACGGCTTACCTTGTCTCCCTTGGCTTTGTGATCCCGGGGACGATCGCCCTGCTGTCGCAGGTCGCGCCAAATGTGCCCGCGCTGTGGCGAGGCTCCTTCGCGATCGCCGGGGTGGCCGGCGCGGTCGGGATGTTTCTGCTCGCGGGCGCGATGGGCACGTCGCTTGTCGCGCAACTGATCCGGTTTGCCGCGGTGCCGTTCTACCTGCTGGTCGCATTGGTGGCACTGGTTCCCGGGATCACGAGCTCGCTTGATCTCACCGCGCTTCAGGTCGAGGCGATCCTGCTCAGCCTGCTCGTCTTTCTCGGCGTGCAGGCGGCCTGGGCGGTCGCGATGACACCCCGCGCACAAGTTGACCAAGACGCTGGGAGTAGCGACACGCCGTCGAACAGGAACTTAAGTTCATGATCAACGCGCAGTGAGCTCAGCCGTGTAGGAACCTGATGACACGTAGGGCGAGTTTCATGCCGGCCGGGGTGCGGCGGAAGGTGAGTAGCGCCGGGATACTGGCCATGCGGCGTTTGGCGATCGACTTGGCCCGGGCGAATTCGCGCAACCCGTCCTGGCCGTGAATGCGGCCGAAGCCGGATCCGCCGACGCCGCCGAAGGGGAGGCTCGGCAGCACAGCGAAGGAGAACGACGAGTTG
The DNA here is from genome assembly GCA_003543035.1 of Micromonosporaceae bacterium. Lineage (GTDB taxonomy): Bacteria > Actinomycetota > Actinomycetes > Mycobacteriales > Micromonosporaceae > Rhizocola. The sequence goes on from DPJL01000495.1 coordinate 3,114, forward strand.
ACCGAAGTCATGCCGGTACGCAGTTTGCGGGCGATCTCGACCCCATGTCCACGGGAGAAGACCGCTGAGCCGAGGCCGTAATCCGTTGCATTGGCTAGCCTGATCGCTTCGTCCACATTGGACACCTTGGCCACGGTCAGGGTTGGCCCGAAGGTTTCCTCCTGAACAGTTGGAGAGTCTTCGGGAACGTCGACGAGGATGGTGGGCTTCACGTACTGCCCGCGCACCGCATCGGGCCCGCCGAGCAAAGCTGTGCCGCCGTTGGCGAGCGCCTGATCGATGTGCCGCTTGATGACCTCACGCTGACCGGGCATCGTGATCGGCCCGATCTGTTTGGCCGCATCGATTTT
>DPJL01000495.1:3669-6009 GCA_003543035.1 Micromonosporaceae bacterium
GCGTTGATGTTCGCGTCCTCGGCGATGATGACCGCGTCCTTGCCGCCGCCCTCGATGACAACCGGGGTAAGCGTTTCGGCGCAGGCCGCCATCACCTTCTTGCCGGTGGCGGGGGAGCCGGTGAACGAGATCTTGTCGACCCCGGAACGGCAGAGTGCCGCGCCCACCTCGCCGGTGCCATGCACGATTTGCAGCACCGGATGCTCCGGCACGATCGCCTTGAACAGATCGACATAGAACTGGCCGACCGCCGGGGTGTATTCGCTCGGCTTGAAGACGACCGCATTGCCCGCCGCGAGCGCGTAGGCGATTGAGCCCATCGGCGTGAAGATGGGGAAGTTCCACGGGCCGATCACGCCGACCACGCCGTAGGGCTGGTATTCCAGGCGTCCCGCGTATTCAGGCTGGATCAGCGAGCCGCGCACCCGCCGGGATTTGAGCGTCCGCTTGGCATTGCGGGCGGCCCAGGCGATGTGGTCCACCGAAACGATGATCTCCAGCAGGGCCTCGTCGACCGGCTTGCCGCCTTCGCGGTGGATGAGGTCGCCCAGCTCATGAATGCGCCCGACCAACGCCTTGCGCCAGCGCAACAGACGCTTGCGGCGCTCATCGAAGCCCAGATCCGCCCACCACCGGCTCGCTGCCTGGGCGTGCGCGACGGCATCGGCGACATCGGAGCCGGCGGCCACCGGAAGCCGGCCCACTTCCTGGCCGGTCGCGGGGTTTGTCGAGATCAGCTCGCCTCCGGCAACCGTGCTGGCGCCGGGAATCGTGGTGACGGTCACGGGCGAAGTCTATGCCTACTCCGGAGTAATAAGAAAGATCCTCATCTAGCGGGTACCAGGAAACCGCTCTCACCAGATCGACAGCTCGGACAGCCCGAAGATGGTGTCGGTGTCGTTGCCCGAGCGCACGCGCACATAGCGCGCCGTCGTCCCGGCCGGGATCGCGAGCATGAGGAACTCGGCCGGTTTCTGCTTGGCCCGCTTGGTCCACGTGCGGCCGTCGTCACTGGTCTCCACATTCGTCTCCGACGACATCCCCAGCCCGTGCAGGAAGACGGCATTGATCGGGCGGGCCGTGCCGAGATCGAAAGAGATCCAACTGTTGGCAGTACACCGCTTTGGCGACGCGGGCGTGGGCGATGCCTGAGGGCACGACTGGCTCGGGAAGGCACCCGAATACGTGTTGTCGGTGAATGGGCACGGCATCAACGGCACCGGACCGGTCCCGCCCGCCACCTCACACGTGGCTCCACGCGACGGCGGCGCACCCGCGGTCCCCGCAAGGGGAATCCGTGGACTGTGGTGAGTCGTCGTGAACGTGACCTCCTCCACCTTCTGCTGCACGGTGGCGACAACGTGGAACTCGCCCTTGGCATCGGCTATCGCGCGGGCGTCGAACTTGCCCGACAGCGCGCCGGGCTGCGACCAGATCGTCTCCACCGACTGGGTCACGCTTACCTGGTACCCCTTAGGCTTCGGTTTGCTTCGAAGCTCCGAGAAGGAGTAGTCGACCGATTGCGGGCCGGGTGTGGCCGACAGCTTTTCGGGCTCCCAGAAGGTCGCCTTGGGGACGGCAATCGTCGCGGTCGATATCTCGAACCGGGTCTGCACCTGGGCCCCGGAAGGCAGCTGAGCCGAGACGGCAAACTTGGCCGGATTGCCGAGGATGTTCTTGCTGTCGCTGCCGTTCATTTTGAACGTGTAGCGGCCCTCCGCGTCGGTCGTCGCCTTGCGCGAACCTTTACAGATCGCGACTGTCTGGGTCAGACAGAGCATGCCGACCGAGGTCACTGTGACGGTGAGCTCGACGAGCGCGGAGATGCCGTCGGGTTCCTCAATGAGGCCGACTGTCACGCCGGAGGCCGGGTTGCCGTCTGCCAGGGCCAGCGTTCCGGAGACCGAGACCTGTGCGTCGTTGGCGACATTGCTTGTGCCGCAGGCGATGAGAATGGCTGCCAACACACCGAACACACCGATCCTGGCAAGAGCCATAGCGGCACGTTATGCGTCTTTAGGATTACCCGCAACCTCCTCAGGTACTGGCAATGTATGCAAAACCTTCAAAGGGGAGGGAAGCAATGAAGATGCTCAGGGTTGCCGCCATTGTAATGATGGCGTTACCCATGGCGATCGGAGCCACCGCGGCTTCGGCTTCGCCAACCGATGGCAACGACATCGGGCCGCTCATTGTGGGCGGCGGGCCGGCGGACCAGACCTATTCGTGGATGGGATCGATGCAGCCGCAAGGCTATTCGCATTACTGCGGGGCATCACTTATCAAGCCACTGTGGATGGTCACCGCCGCGCACTGTGTGGACGGGCAGAACGCCTCCAC
>DPJL01000064.1:0-6273 GCA_003543035.1 Micromonosporaceae bacterium
AGAGAGTCGGGTAGGGAAAGAGGGGGTCGCGGGGGGGGGGTTGGGGGGGGGGGCCCCCCGCCAGCCCGGCCACGCGGCACCTGATGGAAGGGGTCGACCAGGCGGACTCGTGGGTCTCTGACGGCCACAAGTGGCTCAATGTCCCCTATGACTCGGGCTTCGCCTTCTGCTCCCGGCCGTCTGTGCACGCTGCCGCAATTTCCTATAGCGCCGAGTACCTGGTGGGCTCCGGCGTGGTACACGGAGGAGCCGAGTTCACCCTGGAGTCGTCGCGAAGAGCACGCGGGTTCGCCGTTTGGGCAGCGCTAAGAGAGCTCGGCCGCGACGGCGTCGCCGACCTGGTCGAGCGCTGCTGCCGATTGGCGCGGCGCTTCGCCAACGGGCTCACCGAGGCGGGAGTCGAGGTGGTGAACGACGTTGTCCTCAACCAGGTGCTCGTCAGCTTCGGCGACGATGCCCGCACTGAGAAGGTCATCAGCGCGATCCAGGACGATGGCACGTGCTGGATGGGAGCTACGACATGGCGCGGGCGAAGGCTGATGCGCATCTCGGTGTCGAATGCCACCACGACCGAGTCCGATGTGGACAGATCCATCGAGGCGATCCTGCGGGTGCTCAGCTCAACGTAGCCGGGTGAGCAGAACCTCCACGCCCTGACCTGTGTTCTCCGGACCCGAGTAGACACCCTTGAGCGGCGGGACATCGCCGTACTCGCGGCCACGTCCCACGGACACATGGCGCTGCTGGATTGGTACGCCATTGGTAGGGTCAAAACCCACCCACGCACCGGCCCACCACTCGACCCAGGCGTGGCTCTGCCCGGCCACCTCCTCGCCGATCTTGCCTTCCGGTTGCGGGTGCAGGTAGCCCGACACGTATCTGGCCGGCGTCCCCATCGCCCGCAGCAGGCCCACCACGAGATGGCTGATGTCCTGACAGACCCCGCTACGTTGGCGCCAGGCGTGCACCGCATCCGTTTGCACCCCAGTGGTACCAGGCAGATACTCCACGCTCTGGCGGACCATCTCGCATGCGGCCAACGCAGCCGCTTGCGGCGAAGGATGAGCGGCACGAAGATCGGCCGCGATCGCCGTCAACTCCTCATCCAGAGCCGTTCGCGGCGTCGGCAGCAACAGCTCATGCCAGCGATCAAGCGATCCGACATCTTCCCAACCCGGCCCGTCGTCGGGCTCAACCCCTTCCGTGAGTGAGGTTTCCACAAGTGCGGAGGCCGTGATGGCCAACGACCCGTGCGGCAGGTGCAGGTCGAAAGCGGTGACGATGGTGCCCCAGTAATCCTCGTAGCGATAGATCCGCGCCGACGGCTGCGCATCCACCCGCGAATCCAGGACCGACTGTCGTGGCTCGCTGCGTGGAGACATCCGGGCTTCGTTGTAGGACGAGTCGACCAGACCCGCATAGTCGAACCAGGTGCGGTGGGTGATGCGCAAACGCCAGCCGGTGCTCATGCTTAAGCCACCGCCCTTGATGCCCACGCGACCGCGGTCGTCGTCCGGAAGTAGCGTCGCGAAACCGCCGTGTTCATCTGGGAACAGGTCCGTTCCAGATTGGACAGCACGGTATTGAGGTTGGCCAACAGTTCATCCAATCCGCGAAACTCCAAGTCGGTCCGGGCACGCCCGGCGATCCGCTGTGCCTCGGTGGCAACCCCAGCCCGGCCTGGGTTACCGGGCCCGCCCACCGGCTCGAGCTCGGCCAGGCAGGACTCCGCGGCGGAAAGTGCGGCGAAGGCAGACCGTGGGAAGAGCCTGTCCAGCAACAGAAACTCGGCCGCATGCCGGTCGTCCAACGCGCCGCGATAGGTCCGCAGGAACGTCTCCCACGCCCCGCACGAGCGCAACAGGGTCAGCCAGGATTGAATGCTGCCGCCCGCATCCACGTGGGTGGAAAGCAATCGGGCGGTCATGTCGGCCCGCTCGATGCTGCGGCCCAGCATCAGAAAGAGCCATCCCTCGTCGCGGCTCATGGTGGCCTCGGTCAGCCCGGCCATCAGCGAGCACCGCTCGCGGACCCAGTCGAAGAAGGCGTGCACGCCCTGCTGCTCGATGCGCAATCGGGCCGCCGGCAGGCCGAGCCAGGTGGCGTTAAGGCATTCCCACATCTCGCTGGACATGGTTTCCCTTGCGCCACGGGCGTTTTCACGTGCCGCGGCAAGTGCGCCCACCACCGAGCTGGGGCTGCTCTGGTCCAGGCCCAGCAAGCGGACCACCTTGACCGTCGAAACCTGCTGATCGGCGACGGCCACACCCATCACCGTCAACAGTGAACGGCAGGCGATCTCCTGATCCACCCACGGGTCCTGCAACATCCCGTGCACATGGACGTCGAGGATGCGCGCTGTTCCTTCGGCGCGCTCGACATAGCGCCCGATCCAATAGAGCGACTCGGCGATCCGGCTCAGCATGACTGCCGCCCCTGCTGTTGTTGCTGCTGTTGCTGTTGGGGGCCCGCGGCCGTCACACCCGGGCCGGGGTCAGGGCGCCTCGGCTTTGGCAGAGCGGGTCTTGCCGGCCCGTGAACGTCCGATTCGGATGGTTCAGCCGAGCCCGCCAGCACCCAGGTGTCCTTTGAACCGCCGCCCTGACTGGAATTCACCACGAGCTCGCCTTCTGGCAGCGCGACCCGGGTCAGACCGCCGGGCAGCACCCAAACCCTTTCGCCGTCGTTGACCGCAAACGGCCGCAGATCGACGTGCCGCCCGCGAAGCCGGTTGCCGATCAGCGTGGGCACCATGGACAACGCCACCTCCTGCTGGGCGATCCAGCCGCGCGGGTCCAGGGTGATGCGGGCACGCAGGGCGGCGAGGTCTTCGTCAGTGGCGCGCGACCCGATGACTATGCCTGATCCACCCGAGCCGTCGACCGGCTTGAACACCAGCGAATCCATGCGTTCGAGCGCGAAGGCGAGCACATCCGGGTCCTCATCGAGCCGATAGGCCGCAACGTTGGGCAGGATCGGCTCTTCGTCCAGGTAGTACCGGATAAGCGCGGGCACATAGGTGTAGAGCAACTTGTCGTCGGCCACGCCGTTGCCCACCGCGTTGGCAATGGTCACGCGGCCGGCCCGGGCCGCGTTCAGCAGCCCGGCCACCCCGATCACCGAATCGGCCCGGAACTGTACCGGGTCAAGGAACTCGTCGTCGATCCGGCGATAGATCACGTCCACTCGCCGCTCGCCCGCCGTGGTGCGCATGGCGACGTCGTTGCCGGTGCAGATCAGGTCGCGTCCTTCGACCAGCTCCACACCCATCTCGCGGGCCAGCAGGGTGTGCTCGAAGTAGGCCGAGTTGTGCACACCAGGGGTGAGCACCACCACGGTCGGGTCGGTTACGCCCTGCGGGGCCGCGGCGCGCAACGCCGCCAGCAGCTGGGCCGGGTAGGACTCGACCGGCCGGATCCGAGTGGAGGCAACGACTTCCGGCAGCACATGGGCGATGGCGCGCCTGTTCTCGATGACATAGCTGACCCCGGACGGGATGCGCACGTTGTCCTCGAGCACCCGGAAGTCGCCGGCCTCATCGCGGATCAGATCGACTCCGGCCACATGGATGCGCACGCCGTTGGGCGGGTCGATGCCGGCCGCCTCACGCAGAAAATGGGCACTGGTCACCACCACCCGCCGCGGAACCACGCCGTCGTTGAGCACGTTGGCCGGGCCATACACATCCGCGAGGAACATCTCCAGCGCCCGGATCCGTTGCGCTACACCGGCTTGCACCTTCGCCCACTCGACGGCGGTGATCACCCTGGGCACGATGTCCAACGGGAACGGCCGCTCCACGCCCTTCAGCGCAAACGTGATGCCCTGATCGAGGAAGGCCCGCGCCAACACTTCGGCGCGCACCGCAAGGTCTGCACTGGATAACCCCTGAAGGGTGGCGTAAAGCGCTTCGTAGCTTGATCTGGGCACACCGAGCTCGGCAAACATCTCGTCCCAGCCGGGGCCGAGGCGATACTCCTCGAACAGATCCGCCATGAACGCCGCCTTTCAGTTGCCCCACGCTACGCCGTGATCGTTGCGCGTGCGTAACACGCCGTCAATCTCCCCTGCGTGTTGATCATGAACTTAAGTTCCTGTTCGACGGCGTGTCGCTACTCCATTCGTCTTGGTCAAATGCGTGTTCTTTTGTGGGAGGCTCGAGGTATGAACGACAAGCAGGTCTTGGCGCGAATAACGGATCTGGTCGACGAAGAGCACCAGCTGCGGACCCGGCGACTTGCCGGTGAGGTGACCTCCGGGGAGGAGACAGCTCGCCTGCGTGAGTTGGAGGAGTCGCTGGACCAATGCTGGGATCTTCTACGCCGCCGCCGGGCAGCTCGCGACATCGGCATGGACCCGGACGAGGTGGCTCCAGTGGCCACATCCCAGGTGGAGAGCTATCTCCAATAGGCGCCATCGAGATGTCGAGAACGTGCGGCGGGCTCCGACCTAATGAAGGAAGCACCCGCCTCACCAAGGAGACTGCGATGCGCAAGCTTATCTACTGGGTCCACGAGTCGCTCGATGGCCACATCGACGGGCCCAACGGCGAATTCGACTGGCCGGTCATGGGTCCGGAGCTGTCCGCCTACGCCATCGGCATGAATGATCGCGTGGACACCTTCCTCTACGGCCGTGTGGTGTGGGAGATGATGTCCGCCTTCTGGCCACACGCCGAGTCGATGTCTGACCACGAGCACGATCTCAAATTCGCTCCCATCTGGCGTGAGACTCCGAAGATCGTCTTTTCGCGGACGTTGGAGAAGGCCGACTGGAATGCTCGTGTGATCAGCGACAACATCGCCGAGGAGGTGGCCGCGCTCAAGCAACAGCCCGGCAAGGATCTCCTGCTCAACGGCGGCTCAAAGCTTGCAGGCGCGCTCACCGAGTTTGGCCTGATCGACGAGTACCAAATCTTCGTCCATCCGGTGGTGCTCGGCGGCGGCAAACGCCTGTTCCTGCAATCGAAGGAGCGCCTCAACATGCAGCTTATCGAGTCGCGCACCTTCGACTCACGAACCGTCCTTCTGCGCTACCAACGGGCTCAGTAACCCGCAGGCCCTGCGATCCGGCGTCGTGGCAGGAATCCATCGTACAATGGCTTTCCTGCCACTGGTGAGATCGGCCTGACTTGGCGAGTCTTGATGTTGTGACCGAGCTGCTTTCCCGTGAGGACGCCCCTGCCCGGCATCGCGGCCGACTGACCACCATGCAGGGAGCTGCGCTGTATGTGGGAGCGGTTCTCGGTACCGGCGTAATCGCTCTTCCGGCCCTGGCTGCTCAAGCGGCCGGGCCGGCGTCGCTGCTGGCGTGGCTGGGTCTGGTTGTGCTGTCGGTGCCGCTGGCGTTGACCTTCGCCGCTCTCGGAGCGAGATTTCCCGATGCCGGTGGCGTCTCCACCTATGTACGCAAAGCCTTCGGGCCCAAGGCCGCAGCGGTGGTCGGCTGGTGTTTCTATTTCGCTGTCCCAATGGGGGCACCGGCGGCCGCCCTTTTCGCCGGGGCCTATGTGGCGGCGGCGCTCGGCGGCGACTCGCGAACGGCCCTGCTCACCGCCGCGCTCCTGATCGTTGTAGTCACGGCGGTCAACATGTTCGGCGTGACTGTCTCCGGCCGGATGCAGCTCATGCTTACCGTGCTGCTGGTCGGTTTGCTGCTCACCGCTGTGGTCGCCTCGGTGCCGCATGCTCGAACCGAGAACCTGCAACCGTTCGCACCAAACGGTTGGCTCGCCATCGGACCGGCCGCAGCACTGCTCGTTTGGAGTTTCGCGGGCTGGGAGGCGATCACTCATCTCGCCGCCGACTTCCGCCGCCCAGCTCGGGACCTGCCAAGGGCGGCAATGATTGCCGTGGTGGTCGTCGGGGTGCTCTACCTCGGGGTGGCGGCAGCGAGCGTGCTCGTGCTCGGCTCGGCGGCCGGCAGCACAGAAGCTCCACTCAGCGAGCTGTTGACGATTGGCCTCGGCGGTCGCTCCCAACTGGTCACGGCAGCGGCAGCGCTGCTACTCACTTTCGGCACCATGAACGCCTACTACGCGGGAGCTGCCAAGCTCGGCGCTGCGCTCGGCCGCGACGATGCACTGCCAGGGTGGCTCGGCCGTGGCAGCAAAGCCGGAGAGGTACCGCGCCGAAGCCTTGCGGTTGTCTCCGGTCTATCGGCGCTGTCACTTGCTGTCGTCGCGCTTGCCGGAGTAGGCCCGAAACCGTTGGTGCTCCTCACTACCGGGGCGTTCGTGTTGGTCTACGCATTGGGCACAGCCGCGGCTTTGCG